>JAADFO010000014.1:4520-41105 GCA_013152815.1 Nanobdellati archaeon | reverse complement strand
ATCTCCCAGAAGGACTTCGAATCAGCCATCGCCAAAGTCAAGCAGGAAGAGCTTGAGGAAGGCATGGACTATATGAACATGTTCGGGTAGGTCATAATTATTGCGAGCATGTCTGTTAAGAATCGGATATTTCCGAGTTGTTTGCATATTTTCTTCTTATTGTTGTGTTTATTCCTTGATTCTTCCAAATAATCATTTCAAATATTGTTGTTCTTTGTTCTGGATGGATATCATCTTCACTTTTCATGCAAATGAGCAGATTCGTGAACGAAAGATACATCTGACATGGATCAAGGAGACTATCAAGTTTCCTGATGATATCATGCGTGTGGGAAAGAAATGTTATGCCACAAAAAGATTGAATGGTCTGAGCTTAAAGGTAGTTTATGTAAAGGAAAAGCATATAAAAGTAATAACCTCTTTTTATCTCTAAACATGAAAATCCGCTACGATCAAGATGCCGATGCAGTGTATATAACATTGCGGAAAGGGAACGTTGATCATACAAAAGAAGTAGATGAGAATACGATCATCGACTTTGATAAGAAAAATCAGGTAATTGGATTTGAACTCTTGTTTGTGAAGGAACGCAATCCTGACCTGCTCAGGCAGATCCTCGTTGAGAACTTGGTCTCTGTTTCTTGAAAAAGCGTTTTTTCTTCAGTTATGCACGAAAACAGAGTTTTCGGCATGCTGGCAAATGCGTGATGGAAATTGCTCGGTTGGTGAAGGGTATGTGCTCTTTAGTTATGCTCAAAAAAGCTCATGTTAAGATTGACGTGTACTCTTTAGTTACATCCGTATGTCATCGCCGAAGCTCGACGGGTGTTCACCCAGTCATTGTACACGTCACCCTGGGTGATATCTGTTGTCTTATAAACATATCGAGAAAATGAGCTTTTTTGGCACCTCGAAAATCTCTGATTTTCGAGGGCATCCGTATGTCATCGCCGAAGCTCGACGGGTGTTCACCCCGTCATCGCATGCAATTCCTTCATGAGTATCTTCTTGTTTTAAATGTTATGGAGAAAAAGCGATTGTTCAGAGCAGAAGGTGGAAAACCATAAAAGACCGTACAGAACCCCCATCTTGATGATCGATGATCAGCTACGACCGACGGTCGATAGAGACCGAGAAAAAGAGACTGTTTCCCGAAGCCGAACCTGAACCCGAGCCAGACTATCACTATCTTGTCCTGGCCATCCTTTTCGGCATCCTCATCGTCATCGGAACTCTCTTGTACTGAAGTCTACTGAACCGAGAAATCGACGCACACCCGGAAGATGCCTGGCCCGAACTGGCCGCACTTGACGTGCCCTTTGATGATACACCTTCTTCCTGTCTTCTTGCAAGCGTCCCTGATCTTCTTCACCGCTGCTGCAGGAATGTTCTCTTCCTTGAGAAAATCGTAAAAATGGACGGTCGCGCCTTTTTTCGCAGCTCCAAGAGCAAGGTCAAGGAACTCACCTGCACCCATGGGCAGGGGCATCAGGATGCGGTCATACCTCGTTCTCATCTTTGGCATGACCTTCCTGACATCCCCTTCGATAACCTTGACGTTTATCAGCTTGTTGAGCTTGATGTTCTCCGACGCATAGGCATGCGCAACAGGGTTGATCTCGATGCCGGTGATGCTTTTTGCATCGGTGTTCTTCGCCAGCACGCAGGGGTAGGGACCGCAGCCAGAGAACATCACCAGGACATCCTCCCCTTTCCTGATCAGCTGCGCGATGCGCTTCCGTTCTGTGGACAGTCGTGGAGAGAAATAGACCTTCTCGACATCGAGCTTGAGCCGGATGCCATTCTCTCGATACAACGCCTCTTTGGTCTTTCTTCCGGCAAGCCACCGGAGCTTCTGGGTCCGGAATACGCCCGTATGCTTCTCTGCCTTCCGCAGGACGGTCTTTATGGTTGGCGTGGTCTCCAGGAGAGCCTTGGCGATGACCTTCTCTTTCTTTCGGAGAGCAGGATCGATCTCCATGATGGCGATATCCCCCACCATGTCGAAAGCGGTCTTGAGCCGCGCAAATTCTTCCGCCGTAAGCCGCTTCCTGAGCAGCTGCCTGAGTCCCGGCCTCTTCTTCGAAGGCTGCAGCGCATGTCTCATTATCCTCGTCTCAGGGAACCTCTTTTTCAGGTCAGCTTCTTCTGTTATGGGTAGATAGAGGAACTTATCGTCCTTGTCGAAACGATATCCCTTGTCAAGCAGGCTGTTCCCGATAAGGAAGCGCTTCACCTCTTCTGCTCTCGTCAACGGTATCCTGAGCGTCTGCATCAGAAGAACTCCCCCAGCCCCTTCTGGGCCCTTGCCTTCCCGGTCTCCTTCAGCCGTGCCAGCGTCGCATTGACCCGTTCCTCAGAGAAATCATGGTCTTCCACCAATATCTTCCTGATACGTCCCTCGTCCGGAGCATGCCATCGGAGCTTGTAATCATCGGTGACCGGCAGGTTCTTGATGAGATTATAGACCTCTTTCCAGGGAACATCGAAATGCTCGTCCCATGCTGCTTCTTTGAACAGGCTTCCGAAGGAGGACTCATCGTACTTCCTGACGAGGATCAACGCTTTCTTCGGTCCTATGCCTTTGATGCCGCCGACATTATAATCCGTTCCCACAAGCATGGCCAACGCGATAAGCTGTTCCGGACCGATGGACAGTCGCTCCAGATTCTCCCTGAGCAGGAACTCCTCGGGCTTCACCGTCTGGAACGCCAACCTGCCTGCCTGTTTCCTCCTGCCGGTGATGGAAAGGTTCCTTATGAGTCTCGGCGCTCCCTGCATGAGGCTGTCGAAATCCTGCGATACCGTGGCGTAGGCATCACCTTTCCTTGTCATGTGCGCTGCCTGGGCCTCTCCCTCTGAAGGTGCTCGGACAACGGGCATGCCGAAGGCTTCGATGAGACCGATGGCTTCCTCGACCATCTCTTTCGTGAGCCGGGACGTCCTGCCAGCATATTTTCTCATGCCTTCCACGTCTTCCTGTTTCTTTGCTTCTTCGTACTGCCTGGCAGCTTCGGCCTTCACCTTTTTTCGTCGCTGGATCTCCCTGGATTTCAGTTCAGGGACCTCGCCGTCGAAGACAAAGCACATCCTGAGACCTTTCTGCAGGAAATTCGAGAGCCGTGAGAACAGCCCGATGAGGTGGGATGTTACTTGTCCCTGAGAATCCATCAGGAGCGTCCCATCTCTCGCCCGTATGGTGGTGATGAACTGATACAGAAGATTGTAGGCGTCGATGCAGAGGATCTTTCCTTTCAGCTGGTCGTAGGACACTTCATGGTGTTCCAGCAGATCCTTGATGGCCAACCCCATGGTCAGATCCTCTTGAGGGAGATGCCCCTGAATTCCTTGCCGAGCATCTCCTGCGCTTTCTTGGTCAGCTGTCCGGTGGTGAGGAACAGCAGTGGCAGCTTGGCCGTGGAGGCGTTGACGAATGCCGAGGAAAGGTCGCCGTCATTGATATGTTTCTTGTTCTTTGCCTTGCACGTATACATGAGCTTGCCGACGGCGCTCGGCATGGTGATGACCATGTCTGCGTCGGCATTCTTCCTGTTGATCCTGAGTTCACGTATCTCGATGTTGTTCTGCCGGAAGAACGCATAGACCCGCTCCAGAAAAGCGTCCCCTCTTATCCTGGCGAGCATCTCTTCAGCCGGCGGCAGGGTCTGTTGCCCTTCTGGCGAGGCCTTCGCGGAAGATGGCGGCCGGCGTATCTGATGGGGTCGCTTCTGTTCCTTCGCATCCTCTCTTCTGGCCGGTTCCTTCCTTCTTGGCGGTGTCTTTGTCGGCCTGCTCTTCTGGCCCACACCAAGAACAGTCTTTATCTTCTCGGTCGCTTCTTCCTTATTGAGCGTGAAAAACTTCCAGAACCGTTCTGACCCGCTGGATGTGGTCACGTTGAGGGGAACGGCAAAATCCTTGATGGCCCGCAGGGCAACCCGTTCCAGCGGCGTTACCGCACTGTCCCGTAACACGCCCTGTCCCTTCAGATGCTCATAGGTCCGGAACTCTTTTTCGTTGAGCTTCTCGGCAAAGCGCATCAGCTGCGATTCCTGACCCGGCAGATAATACAAAGGAGAACTCCCTATCTTGATGCTGGAGATCCTGACCAGCTTGTTGGACGCCATCTCTGCAAGGACAGCACCGGACATGAGTATGTCCAGGCCGATCTCCTTCGCGATGGCATTCGGGAGGATGGGCCCTTTCATGCGCATGATGGAGAGGATGCGTTCTCGGTCGACCATGCTTCTGATAGGTTGTTCTGGGTTTATATATGTTGTTCTGGTCCTATTTGGTCCTCTTTTCCGACGTCGCGCATTGTGTACTCTTTCTCCTTTATGTGTCCTTTATGTGTCCTCTATCGTCAGTGCTCTCCCTTCTCTGATGTCGGTCCCTTCCCTGATACAGCAATGCCAAGTCAGCGTGCCATCAATTAAAATTAAACAAAATGTTCTATCCAAGACATTCTCGTAAGATTTAAATATTCGTGTGGTTCTTCCCGTGCCATGAGCACCGCCGAAGAGACCGAACATTACATTGAGCAGCACAAGTCCATCAAGGACGCGCTCCTCGCCGGGGTCATCAACTATTCGGCATTGGCCCGGAAGATAGCAGAGGACCTGGGAAAACACAAGAAGACCAGCAAAGAGGCCATCCTGGTGGCAGCCATCCGTTACGGTCAGAAGATCAAGGGACAGAAGAGACGTGAACATGCAATCACCGCCCTGCTCTCGGCGAGCCATCTCGAGATCAAGAACAAGGTGGCGGTCCTCACCCTGGAGAAATCAGTCTTCCAGGACCATCTGACAGCGCTCCAGAAGAAAGTGAAGCGACAGGAAGATGTCTTCTTCTCCATCGACGGCACCAAATCCATCACGCTCATCCTCTCGGGTGCATATGTTGGTGAAGCGAGGAAACTTTTCAAGGGCAGGATCCTCAGCATCAAGACCGCGACGACCGTCGTCATCATCAAGAGCGAGGAGAGCATCGAGGACATACCGGGGGTGTTGGGCTATATCGCATCCCGTTTCGCTGACCATGATGTCAACATCATCGAATGCATGAGCTGTTGGACCGACACCATACTCATCGTCAAGGATGAAGACGTCCCAAAAGTCATGGAATTCATGTCTTTCTAACCATATTTCTTTCCGATCTCTGCATACGCATCACGGAAAGGCATCCCTTCTTTGACGAGTTTGTATGCTTCTTCGGTTGCGTACAGTTCAGGCGTCATGGCTGCTGCACAACGTTCTTCGTCGATCTCCATTCCACCGATCACTGATGTTGCCATCTGCAATGACGACAAGAGTATCTTGCAGCTCTCCATCAGCGGCCCTTTCGTCAGCTGCAGGTCCCGGCTGTAGCCAGACATCAGATTGCCCATGATCCCCTTTATCTTCATCTCGTTCCCGACGATGACATGATAACTGCCACGCAGGATCTCAAGCACGTCAGGATTCTTCTTCTGCGGCATGATGGAGCTTCCTGTACAGATCTCGCCCGGCAGCTTGACGTAGCCGAACTCCTGCATCGAGAACAGGATGATGTCTGATGCAAGCTTGTTGAGGTCGAATGCGATGGCAGACAACGCAGACATGACGATGCTTTCGAACTTGCCGCGAGCGAGCTGCACATACAGAGGATTCTCCTGCACTTTTGCAAAACCCAGCGCTTTCGTGGTCAGTTCCTTGTCAAGATTGAAGACAGGGATGCCGAAACCAGCGCCAGAACCGAGAGGATTCTGGTCTATGATCTTCAGCACACCATCTATGAATCGCTTGTTGTCCTCCATGCTGTCCTTGAATGACCCGAGCCACATGCTGACAGGTGCAGGCATGGCCTTCTGCGCATGTGTGTATCCTGGAAACATGATGCCTCCAAACGTTGCGATACTCTTTCCAAGGATTTCCTGGAACTGTGTGATGCTCTTCTTCATCTGCTGCAGCCGGTCCTTCATGAAAAGACGTAATGCTACCGCCACCTGATCATTACGCGAACGGCCTGTATGGATCTTCTTGCCCGTATCTCCAAGCTTTTCGGTCAGCTGTTTCTCGATAGCAGTATGACAGTCCTCATCTTGCGGAGCAATAGAAAAGTTGCCTGCTGCATGCAGTTCCTTGATGCTCCGAAATGCGGCGGTCAGTTCGGCCGCCTCTTTTCCGGTGAGGACGCCTATCTTGCTGAGCATCTTGGCGTGGGCGATCGAGGCATCGCAGTCGAAGGGAACCAGAGCAAGATCGAGCTCATGGTCCTTTCCGACCGTATATTCCATGATGTCCTTGGGCACCGCAGCGCCTTTATCCCACAGGGTCATCTTTTCCCGCCCCTGAGTTCCATGATCTGATGATGCGCCATGAGACGTATTGCCTGTATCTTGATGAATCCCTCTGCATCCTGCTGGTTGTATCCTCCCTCGACATTCATGCTCGATAGTTCTTCATCGTAGAGAGAGCTTGAGGATTCACGGCCCGTGATGATGACATTGCCTTTGTAGAGCTTGAGATAGACGACACCGTCGATCACTTCCTGGCTCTTGTCGATGGCAGCCATGAGGAAGTCCATCTCCGGCGAAAACCAGAAGCCGTTGTAGATGATCTCCGCAAGCTTCGAGGAGAGCATGTCACGGAGGCGCATGACCTCACGGTCCATTGCGATGCCTTCTATGTCTTTATGTGCTTCATGGAGGATAAGACCGCCCGGCGTCTCATAGATGCCACGTGACTTGATGCCGACGAAACGGTTCTCTACCATGTCCAGACGTCCGATACCGTGCTTGCTTCCCAGCTCATTGAGATAGCTGAACAATGCCAGGGGTTCCTTCTTGATGACTTTGGCGTCGAAGTTCTCGACCTGGACGGGGATCCCATCCTTGAAGAGGACGGCTATCTCTTCTGCCTTGTCGGGCGCAGATTCCGGCGAGCTCGTCCTCGAAAAGACCGATTCTGCCGGCGCTTCTGCAGGATCCTCCAGGATGCCTGCCTCATGGCTTATGTGCAGCAGGTTATCATCTTCGCTGTAGGGCTTCTTGAGCGTTGCCGTCACTTCTATTCCCTGTTCTTTCGCGTACCTGAGCATATCATCGCGTCCTTTGAACTGTTCCAGAAATTCAGCATTCTTCCATGGTGAGAAGACTTTGATGTCCGGTTGGAGCGCGTAGTAGGACAGTTCGAAACGGACCTGATCGTTCCCCTTGCCCGTGGCTCCGTGTGCGACGAATTCGGCATGCTCCTTCTTCGCTATCTCAATCTGTCTCTTCGCGATCAGAGGGCGGGCAAGCGCGGTTCCCAGAAGGTATCTCCCTTCATAGATGGCGTTGGCCTTGATGGCCGGGAAGATATAGCCGGTGATGAATTCCTTCTTGAGATCCTCGATATACACCTTTGAAGCGCCGGTCTTCAGCGCCTTCTCTTTCACTTTCGGGAAATCATCGTCTTGACCGACGTCTGCCACATAGGCGATGACCTCGAATCCTCTGTTGACTAACCATTTCAGGATGACTGAGGTGTCGAGCCCCCCGCTATAGGCGAGTATGATCTTTTGTTTCATGCTGTTCGTGCATCCCTCTGAACACTTAAGGTTCACGAGCGAAATCATACAGAAAAAAGAGGGTTTGTCCCATCTCTTACATTCAATGCTTCTTCAATACTTCCTGAGTCTCTCCAGGCGTCGCTTCAGGTCTTCGAGGGCCTCATCGGACGAGATGTCTTTTCTCCGGCTGAAGATAAGCACAACAAGCACCAGGCCCAGGATGCCCGTGGTGATCGAGAAGCCAACGACGAATTCCTCGCTGAAAGCAAAGATCCCCCAGAAGACCAGGCCGAGAAACAGCACATAGATCGCCAGCAGGCCCAGGAGTCCTGCTTTCATCTGTTCGTCTTTCTTCGTGCACATGCTGTCTTTGCAGGAAAAACCCTATAAATACCTTTCGCTATCTCTTGTCCATGCAGGTATATCAGCTCAAGATCGGGCCCATGGACAATTTTTGCTATGTCCTTGCATGCGAGGCAAGCAAAGAGGCAATCCTCATAGATCCCGGATGGGAAAAAGGGAAGGTGCAGGACTTCCTGACAGAGAAAGAACTCACTCCTGTCCTCATCATCTCCACCCATTCGCATTATGATCACGTCCAGGAGAATGATGCCTGGAAGCAAGAGGGGATCAAGATACTGGCCCATGAGCTCGCAGTAGATGCCAAACCAGACATCAAGGTCAAGGACAAGGAAACCTATGATTTCTGCAATGAGACAATCACGTTCTTGCATGCCCCCGGCCATGACCTAGGAGGGATGCTGATCAAAGCAGGAAAGAACCTCTTCACAGGAGATGTCCTTTTCATCGGAGCCATCGGCAGGACTGACCTCCCCGGAAGCGACCCAGCGAAGATGCAGGAAACGCTTTCCATTATCAAGAACCTGGCTGAAAATCTCATCGTCTGGCCAGGCCACGATTATGGGCCGGTCGCCCATCGTCTGCTCGGTATCGAGAAAAGAGAGAATCCCTTCCTCAGAAGTGCCCTGCATAGTGGTCGGGATGGCAATTAGGCCATTCTGGAGCCGAAATCATCTCTTCTGCTTTTATTCGTCCGGAGCAGAAACATCACTAAAGAGTGGCTAATTCGAATAACATTTATAAATCAGAAGCGGTTTATATCTGTCTGATGACAGCGAAGCGTGAGCTTGTCTTCGGCAAGCCACCCGATCAGGTCAGGGTCAGCCTGCTTCCCGAAGACATCGTAAACAAGGAGAGTGAGCAACTCGATCTTCATGATGAGGTCATGACAGAAAAGCTCAGCACCCAGCTGCTCCAGACCCCTTTCAATACCCTTTCCGGCCTGGAGATCGCTTCATATCCAACTCTCTTCCCTGGTTCAAGAATCCAGGAGGCCATCCTTGACCTGGTCCGTCCAGCCCCCTTAACCCCTGCGGATCACACCGAGATCCAGAAATACTATGAGCAGGCAGAAGCGCTCTTTCACGGGCTCCTCAATCTTCCTCTTCCCTACTGGCGTGTCCCTTATGAATATGTCATCTTCTTGTCGGATGCAGAAACGTCTTTTCTACAGAATAAGCACTATTCTGTTTCTTTCTCATCCCTCGATGAGATCATCAACCGACGGAAAACAAACTTCTCTGACGTAGGCAAACCTCTTCTCCAGCCGAATCTTACCCACTCATCAGATGCGCTCCTGTCTTTTCCTCCAAAGGTCCACTTCCCAAGGACATCCTCTCCTGACCATCCTCTGGTCGATCCGCTTTATATGGATGCTGATCTCCTTGCCAATGCCTATGATATGCGCTTAGCCTATCTCAATCTTGCCAAACAGCGTCTTTATCGGCTCTGGAAGGAACAGTCCCTTCCGAAGGACCTCGAGGGATTCCCTGCGATCACCGCAGAAATCGATAGACTTCAGCTCATTGCGCAGACAGAACCGCTTTTCAACTTTTCCAGACACTCTACCCGCAAAGACATCTATCAGGGGATCAACAGGTTCAAACGCCATCTCCATTATTCTCGTTTCGATAATCCCGAAACTCCTGCATTGGTTGTCGTAGACATGGTGCTTCTTTATCTTCATTCTTCCTCGCCCAAGAGGAAACATGCAGCCCATTATTATATGGACGATGTAAGAAAGATACTCGGAGACGATATGTTTGACTGGGCATCTTTGGATCCTTCACGCTCCTGATGCTACCTTGCTTTCCGATGGGGCGCATGTTTCCTGAACCCTTCCAGCTCATCGGCCGCTATCCAGGGGAAGATGCGTCCCCTGAACCCGCAGTGTTCGCAGCAATGGACCGGTTCCTTTCCGGTGATGACACTGAGATTATCCTCTGCATGATGCTCTGTCGAGCCACAGTTCGGGCAGACCTGTATGCTGTCTGTTCTCTCTTGTTCTGGTCTCATCAGGAACAGGAGCATTGCACAACATATAAAAATTGTGCAACTATCGGCTGTCCATGAAAGGGTTTGTGGTCTATCCCACCTATAAGATCGAGAATAATGAAGCCCGGGTCTATCTCTTCGGCCGCCTGGAGGACGGCAAGAGCTTCCTCGTGAAGAGATCCTTCAGGCCCTACTTCTTCATCCCTGCGAAGGACCTCGAGAAGGCCAAATCCTTAGGTACTTTCTCGTCCGAAGCCACCACCCTGCAGAACCTGGACCGGCAGCAGGTCGTGAAGATTGTCCTCAGCATCCCCAAGGATGTTCCCGAGCTCCGGAAACGGTTTGCCGATGAGGGGATCCCTTCCTACGAGGCAGATATACGTTTCGCCTACCGTTTCCTGTTGGACCACGACATCAAGGGCGGGATCGAGATATCGGGAAACGGAGAACCCGGCGACCGCGTGGATATGGTCTTCGACGAACCAGACCTGCAACCCGCCCGGTTCATGCCGACGCTCAGGACGCTTTCCTTCGACATCGAGACCGACAGCAAAGGAAAACAGCTCTATGCCATCTCGCTCTATTCAGCTGACCGGCAGCTTGCCGAGGTCCTGTTGATCAGCGACAAAAAGCTCAGGAACACCACCTCCTATCCTGATGAGAAATCATTGCTCCGTGCCTTCACCCAAAAGCTGCTGGCCTATGACCCCGACATCATCACCGGGTGGAATGTCATCGATTTCGATCTCAAGGTACTCAAAGCGCTCTATGAGAAACATCATCTCCCCTTCTCCTTCGGAAGGATCGACTGGGACAACCGGCTGCGGCTGACCGACGACTTCTTCCGGGCAAGCTCTGCAGACATACCAGGAAGGATGGTCCTGGACGGCATCACCCTGCTCAAGGATTCGTTCATACGCATCCAGGACTATAAGCTGAATACCGCCGCCCAGGTCTTTCTCGGAGAGAGGAAGCTTGTCGAGGGAACAGAACGGTACAAGGAGATCGAGCGGATGTTCGCCGAGGACCAGCAGAAACTGGCAGACTATAACCTCCAGGACTCCCGCCTGGTCATCGACATCCTGGAGAAGAGCGGTGTCGTGAAGCTGTCCATCCTCCGTTCACTCCTGACCGGCATGCAGCTGGACCGGGTCAGGGCTTCCATCGCTTCCCTGGACGGGATCTATCTTCCCCTTCTCCGAAAGCGTGGCTATGTCGCTCCCACGTCGGTCTACACCGAGAAGGCAGAGCGCATCAAAGGCGGCTTTGTGCGGGAATCCAAACCAGGCATCTACGACCATGTCATCGTCCTTGATTTCAAGAGCCTGTACCCTTCCATCATGCGCACGTTCAACATCGATCCCCTCTCCTTTGTCCCCCATCCGCCGAAGCACCTGGACAAGAAGGAGTATATCCGGGCGCCCAACGGCGCAGTCTTCCGTAACGATGACGGGCTGCTCCCTTCCATCCTTCAGGACCTCTGGAGACAGCGGGACAAAGCCAAGCAAGAGAAGGACAAGCTGGCAAGCCACGCCATCAAGATCCTCATGAACTCCTTCTTCGGTGTCCTGGCGAGCCCCAACTGCCGTTTCTTCTCCCTTGAGATGTCCAACGGCATCACCCATTTCGGTCAGCACTTCATCAAGATGACAGCAGAACGCATCGAGAAGCAGGGCTATGACGTCATCTATGGAGACACCGACTCTATCTTCGTCAGCCTCGATGTCAAGGACGCGAAGGAAGCCGAGCGCATCGGCCTCAGGATACAGGACGAGATAAATGTCTTCTTCAGGAAGCACATCAGCGAACACTACCACCGCGAAAGCTTCATGGAACTGGAGTTCGAGAAGATCTACAGGAAATTCCTCATGCCCAAGCAAAGGGGTTCTGACAGGGGTTCCAAGAAACGCTATGCCGGATTGCTCATCAAGGACGGCAAAGAGGAGATGTCCTTCGTGGGTCTTGAGTTTGTCCGTCGGGACTGGACCGCTCTTGCAAAAGAGTTCCAGCTCAACCTCCTCGGGAAAGTGTTCCACGATGAGCCGGTGGCAGACTATGTCCGAAAATTTGTAGTGGACCTTCGCTCTGGCAAGCACGACGATCTTCTTGTCTATCGAAAAGCATTGCGTAAGGGCCTCGCAGAATACACCAAGACCACCCCTCCCCATGTGAAGGCAGCGAGGAAGATGAAGAAGGTCACTTCGTCCATCATCGAATATGTCATGACGCTCAACGGGCCAGAACCGCTGGAATCGTTGAAGAGTCCCATCGACTATGACCATTACATCGAGAAGCAGCTCAAGCCCATAGCAGACTCCATCCTGGGGTTCTATGGCGAGACGTTCGAGCACCTTTCAGGCAGGATCCGGCAACAGACGCTGGAGGGGTTCTAGTATGCTTTATCGTGGCGGTCGAGGGAGATGATCCTGATTATATTTCCTCGTATGGTGTAGATGAGAACGAACGGTCCGAACTGGATTCGTCTGTATCCTGCTAGCACGTTCCGAAGGGGTTTGTAATGTTCAGGATGGAGAATGATGCTCTGCAGTTTTTTCTGGATTTGTGCAAACCTTCCGGGATCCTTTTTCTTCAGCTTCTTCATCGATCTCGTAAACCCATCACTGAACTCGATGAAGTACTGCATGACTATAATCCTTTGATGAAGGCAATAGCTTCTTTCTGGTTGAACCTTTTCGTCTTCTTCGGCTTCATCCTCTTCTCAATGTCTTCATACCTACGGATATTCTCCAGGATGATCCTCTTCCTGAGGAGATCTAAGAGGAGTTCTTGCATGTTTTTGTATCCGAAATCCTTGCTGTATGCCTTCGTTGCCTTGAAGAGGTTCTCGGGTATGCTCAGACTGATCTGCTTCAATGCCATCGTACACCTCCGTATGTAAATATACGAATAAGTACGCAGTCTTTTTATATTTTATTTTTCTGGTTAAAGTCGATCATCTTCTAAAATCATGGACTGCGAAAGAGCGTATAAGAATCTATATGCCCCCTATTCCGATAAATGTTGTATTCTTCGGATCATGTATGAACCTATCGTTTTCTATGGTCTTTTTCGTATTTATTAGAACTGTTTTTTTTGTCGCTTCGGATACTTTTCAAGCAAGGCAGACTCTTAATGTGTCTAAGAAGCATATTTCTTGACCGCTTTCAAGAATTCTTCTTGGTAAAATGAACCGATTTCTTCATTGTAAACCCCTATCTTTGCTTTCGTGTATTCGGTCTGAAGAATTTAAACTTTTCTGCCTGGTAATGGGACTTATCTATCACCATAACGTCCGGCTGAGAAATACGAGTTGTTTCGTACACATCAACAACGCTGTTCTTGATGGGCTCTTTTAATTTATCATGCCTGCTTTCATCCGTAGAATGGTTGCTCCTATATCCTTCATTGTATCCTTCTCTGCCATAGAAACGAGTGTTGGTCTCTTATTTATATTAATTTATGCAGCTATTTCATGTACCTGAATCATGTACCTGAAAATTCTTATTTGCAGATGTAGTTCTTCACGTAGCCGTCCAGCACCCTGTAATAGTCGACAAGACTGTTGAGGTCGACATATTCCTGCTGCCGATGGTGGTTCTTCCCTACTGGACCGAAGTTGATCGCTTCCATGCCCTTGTCCGAGAAGGCCTTTGCGTCAGAGCCGCCGCAGGACTTCACGTACTTCAGTTTCCTTCCGAGGAACCGTTGGGCATAGAGCTTGAACGGTCGTATATGGGCGCGCCGGGGGTTGGTGAGCATGTTGATGCTGACGATGCGTTTATACCGGATCTTGAGCTTGCGGAGCAGGGCGAACATGCTGTCGTTGGTGTAGTCCTCTGTGGTCCGGATGTCCAGGATCATCCTCGCCTTGGAAGGTGTCACGTTGTGGGGGGCATCTGCGATGATGGATGTCGGATTGATGGTGGGGAACCATTTGGAGGAACGCTTTGCCTGGGGGACGGCATCGGCGAATTTCTGGTACTGGTTCCAGAGCTTGATGATGGCGTTCTTCCCCTGCCACGGCCTGCTTCCGTGGGATGCCGATCCATAGGCATAGATGGCGACGGTCATGTGTCCTTTATGCCTGGTCTCCACCTGCATACGGGTGGGTTCTCCGACGATGACAAAATCTGCTGCATAGCCGTGGGAAACCATGCGCTTGCTGCAGAGCCCGTCGGTCTCCTCGTCGCTGACGATCATGAGCCCGACAGGAGGGGGATGTTTCATCCGGGAGAGCTTCTTCATCAGGACCATGAATGCGGCAACAGCTCCCTTCATGTCCACCGAACCCCTGCCGAAGAGCCTGCCTTTCTCTACGTACGGGCTGAACTGTGATTCCGAGCCTTCGACCACATCGATATGGCCGTTGAAGATGAGCGTCTGTCTCTTCTTCTTGTTGAAACTGACGAACAGGGCGGGCTTCTCGTTGATCTTATGTTCCCGTATGTTGGCGCTGGTCCCTTCGAAATAGGACTTGATGAAGGCCATGCATTGCTCGATGGCCTGAGGGCGTTCTTTTACGGTGTGGAACTCCATCAGCCGCGATGCCACTTCTGACAGTTCCTGTTGCAGATGTCTTCTCTCTTCTGGTGTCATCTTCCTCATTGTTATGTTGGGTCTGATACCCTGCGCTTCAGCGCGCAAACCCATATTTACCGGCCGATGTCGTCCATGCTCTGGTCGTTCAGTCGAGGTTCTCGAAAATCTTCTTGGTGCGCTCCATCTCTCTGACCATCTTCTTCGCATGCAGGAGGGAGAGTGAACGTGACAGCTCTTTCGGGATGGGCCTGTCGAGCGTATATCCTTTTTTCTTCACATAACTTATCATCTTGTCGGAAAGGCTCTGTTTCCTGTCGATCATGCTCTTGATGCTTCGCAGCGCAGGAAGATAGCTCTTGTAGACGAGCTTCCGGGCCAGCTTATAGAAACGAGGAATGGCCTTCGCTATCTCTGCTCCCTGGAACCCCTGATAGGCTGACTGGTATTGCCAGACATTCCTGACGTGGGTATGCGGCGGGATGAAGATGACGTTCCCCTCGAGCTTGAACGGTTCCTCCAGCGCGAAATCAGACGGTATGACATGATAGAACTCCTGCTGTATGGCCCTGAGGATGAACTTGAGCATGATCGTTATGCCCAGGTTGATCTCCAGATAGTTGGTGTCCATGCCGCGCTGTTCCAGCGTCCCTATCTTGTTCACCTTTACCGGATTCCACATGTAATCAAGGATGTGCTTCTTCCTGATGAACGATTCCGGCGCGCCGCTGTCGCGGAGCATCTTCTTGAATTTCGCATCTTTCTTGCGGATGCTCGACAGCAGGTCAGCCATGGTCTGTTTGTAGGGCTGCAATCCTGCAAGCATCTGGATGTGCTGTCCGAACCCTTCTGCCTTCAGCTTCTTTCCTCCACGCCAGTAGAGCATGCGGGTGTCTTTCGCACGGTATCTCCCGCCTTCAAAGGGCGATGATTGGGCCAGTGTCGTCATCATGGGGTCTGCGGCGATCATGAAATTATAGGAATCGATGAGCGTCGTCTTTATCTTCGAATAGATGTTGTTGTTGACAAAGCCTTCTTTCTCGTTATAGGTTCCCTTGGGAAGCGCATAGTGGTAATGAAAACCGTAGCAGTGGGAGCTGTAGAAGTCGAAGCGTTCTCTTCCGACGGTCTTTCCGATCATCTTGTACCGTTGTTCTGAGAGAAAGATTCGTTCCTTGAATGTTCCAGGATAGGTCCCCAACGGAAGCACCGCAAGGCCCGTGTCCTCGCAGACCTGCTGGACCTTCTCCACGTTCTCGATGAGCTGGAGCGCTGTCCTCTGGATGCTCTTGTGAGGCAGGACCATCACTTCCAGCATGTTCTGGCCTGCTTCTTTGGTGATGGAAAAATCCTTGTCTTGTTTGAGTATGCGTTCGATGACCTTTCCTGCTTCCTGGCTGACATCCCCCCTGCCGTCGATGAGGCACATCTCTATCTCATATCCGGACATGGAACGTTTCAGAGGGGTGTCATACTTGACCGGCCTGCTCATCTCGGTCAGATATTTGCTCTTCGTCGGCTTGTGCTCATAGCTTGTGGCCATGGTATGCTCTTATTATCCCTGCTATAAATACCTTTTGGGGGTTTTGGCCATTATGAAATCCTCTGCTTTTTTGCCGAATGCATGATCGTCTGCGCCATCAATGTCACCTGACACAGGGAACGGAAAAACAAAAAGGGAGAACAAAAGAAGAAGAGAACAAGCGCAAAAGAAAAAAGAGGCGGATGCGTTGTCCGCGTTGTCCTGGCTTTTTTTCAGAACATGCTTTCCACATCGATCGTCTGGGATGTCGTCTGTCCTTCCCGTGAATAGGCCATCTGCTTTCCCAGGATGAACGGGGACTTCACCCCGGTGAGGATGGTCATGACGACCAGTTTGCCTCGCATCTCCTCAGAGACCCTGGCTCCCCAGATGACATTGGCGTCCTCGTCCAGGTTGTCGGTGATGAGGTCCCCTATCCGTGCAACCTCATCCAGGGTCATGTCCGGGCCCCCTTCGACGTGTATGAGCGCTCCGCTCGCACCCCGATAGTCGATCTCCAGGAGCGGATTGCTCAGAGCTCCCTGCACCGCCTCATCCACCCGGTTGTTGGTGTCTGATGAGCCGATGCCCACCACGGCGACGCCTCCCTGGGTCATGATGGCACGGACATCTGCGAAGTCCAGGTTGACCAGCGATGGTGTGGAGATGGTCTCGACGATGCCCCGTATCATGGTGGCGATGAGCTCGTTGGCCACTGCGAACGCCTGCTTGACCGGCAGGTTGCCCGCAAGTTCCACCAGGCGGTTGTTGTCGATGACGATGACCGTATCGCAATGATCCCGCAATGCGCCGAGTCCGAATTCGGCACGGTCGATCCTCGCTTTCTCGATCCTGAAAGGCATGGTCACGGTCCCGATGACGATGGCGTTCCTCTCTTTGGCGGCCTTTGCCACCACCGGTGCCGCTCCTGTCCCTGTGCCGCCTCCCATGCCTGCGCAGATGAAGGCCATGTCTGTACCGGCCAACGCCTGTTTGATATCCTTTGATGAATGCTCTGCAGAATCCCGTCCTTTGTCAGGGAACCCTCCGCAGCCGAGACCTCTGGTGACGTCCATGCCGATGAGGATCTTCTTGTCTGCTGCGCTGATATCAAGATGCTGCTTGTCCGCATTGATGACGATGACTTCCGCTCCCTTGATGCCCTTCTTGTAGAGCCAGGAGACCATGTTGTTGCCTGCACCGCCGACCCCGACAACTTTGATGTTGGCCTGCCCTATCACGCTGGCAGGGGTTTCGCTTGCTGTCTGGCTTATCTGTTCCAATGCGTCATTGACAAACAGTTCCATTGTTTCTTCACCTCTCATCCTGAATCAGGAAAGGAATCGAAAGGAATCACATCTATGCTCGATCCTTCACAGTCTTCACGGGTTCTTGTATCTTAAAGGAGTATATTGGACCGGTCCTATTTAAATGTTATGTTTTTGTATACTGGTGTGGGTATTTTGTATACTGGCTTGTGAGACTTTATAAATGAGATGCACTGGATACTATCATCAGGACAGGCTCAGACAATCCCTTCGGCAGTCATGGGCAGTCATGGGCAGTCATGGAATCCATATATAAACGACCGATATAAAATTATATAAACCCCCTGTTGTCACTCCGGCTCCTGGGCGGTTTATTCAGCGGTTTCATCCAACAGGTCATCCAACAGGCCATCATAGGAACTCAACAGAAGAAGGTGAGCAACATCATCAAGAAGACCATAGATGAGATAAAAAAGGCCGAAAGACAGGCAACCCGGTTGCTTTCTGATGCAGAAAAGAAGAAAGAGCAGATCCTCCTGCAGGCACGCGAGGCCATCCAGCAGGCCGAAGAGAGACAGAAGAAGGACCTTGCTAAGCGAAAGGAAACCCTCATCGAACAGGCCACGACACGGGCAAAAGCAGATGCTGTCGATCTTCTGAAGAAAGAACGTTCAAAGATACAGGATCAGACAAGACGCATGGAAGCGAACGTTCCGAAGGTGGCTTCTCTCATCGTCAAAGAATTCAAAAAGGTAGTCCAGTAAGATGCTTAAACCAACCCAGATGACCAAGATCACGGTCATCGGCACGAAGAGACACCTCCGGCGGGTCATCAGCGAGCTCTATGAGCTGCATGTTCTCCATATAGAAGAGCACGTCAAGGATGATCTGATGGATATCGGTACACCCCTCCCTGATTCTTCTGTCCTCTCTGAGCTCATCATCAAGCTGAATGCGGCCATCGCGCTCTTCCGGCTCAGGACCAAAGCGGTCACTGTCGATTTCGATGTCCCCCTGGACGCTCTTATCGATAACATCGACCGGAAGCTTGAGGAAGTTACCTCTTTGGATCGGCAGCAGGTAGACATCAGGTCGAGGATCACCAGCATCGATGAGAGCCTTGAAAAACTCAGGATCCTCGCGAAGGCAGGCATCGATCCGGGCGATTTCTCCGACCTCTCTTCTGTGAAACTCCTTGTCGGCTTTGCCAAGGACCGCAAGGTCCTGGACGAGCTTCGGCACATCAGCTCGGCATCATATGATCTGCAGCCCTACGCCGGAAAGCATCTTCTCAGTGTCGTCGTCAGCAAAGATGAGACAGAGAAGGTCTCGACGCTTCTGGCCCGGCACGGAATCAGTCTCCTCGCTTTTGACGGTCTTGATCCCGAACTTTCCACTTCCCAAAACCAGGAAAAGATGACCAGAGAACTCAAACGGCAGAAGGAAGAGCTGTCGGCGGTCATCCGACGGCTCGATACCTTCAGGGAATCCTATGCCGATTTCTTCCTCCAGGCGCGGGAACGCATCCTCATCGCCAATGAACAGGCAGAGGCCCCGCTCAAGTTCGGCGCCACGGAAAAGACCTTTGTGGTCACCGGCTTCGTCCCTTCGGACAATCTCCTCAGGGTGCATCGCAGGCTGTCAAAGGTGACCGATGATACCATCCTCATCTACCTCAACTCGATCGGAGAAAAGGAATCGGTCCCCATAGAGATGGACAATCCCACCATCGTCAGGCCCTTCGAGTTCTTCATGAAACTCTATACGCTTCCCAATTATCATGAGATCGACCCGACATTCTTCACCTTCCTGACCTTCCCGTTCTTCTTCGGCTTCATGCTCGGCGACATGGGCTACGGTCTCGTGAATCTTGTCCTGTTCCTCTGGCTGAAAAAGAAGATACCTTCGGCCAAAGCCTTCTTCAACATCATGGTCTGGGCGTCCATCATGACCATCCTCGCAGGAGCGGCATTCGGCGAGTTCTTCGGGTTCGAACAGCTTGGTCGTTTCCACATCCCCCATCTCCTCGGCAGGTCAGAACAGCAGATGGACCTGCTTGTGCTTTCCATCATCATAGGCGCAGCCCACATCATCCTCGGCCTCTTCATCGGATTCGCCAATGAACTCAGGCACCATGGCCTCAAGCATGCCATCTTCAGCAAGATAAGCTGGCTCGTGCTCCTCAGTGGAGCTGCGATGTTCGTCTTCCACCAGAACCTCTATGGGTATCTGCTGCTCGGACTTGCGGTGGTGATGCTTCTCATAGGCGAAGGAGCCATGGGGCTCATAGAGCTCCCCTCCATCTTCGGCAACATACTCAGCTATTCACGGCTCATGGCCATCGGCCTCGCCTCGGTCTCCCTCGCTGTCATCATCGACAAGTTCGCGGTGGAGTTCACCCGACAGGGAGGTCTCCTGATGATCCTCGCCGCAGTGCTCATCATGGTGGTGGGTCACGTCATCAACATGCTCCTCGGTCTCATCGGTCCTTTCCTGCATTCCTTGAGACTCCATTATGTGGAATTCTTCTCCAAGTTCTATACTGGAGGAGGGAAGCTCTATCGTCCATTCGGTTATGCACAGGCAGAGCAGCAGGAATAGTGCTCCTTTGCCCCTTTGGGTTCCTGCAACAGGATGGTGCGCAGGAAGAGCAGAGAAGAGCGGAGAAAAGATAGCAGCAGACAGAAGAGACAGCGTGGATTAGCGTGGATTAAGCAAAGCAAAGAGATAGGATAAACAATCGAAAGGTACAGAACGGAGGTAAAGAAAAATGGTAGACATCAATACCGGTTTGATCGGACTGTCCGCAGGAATCGCCATCGCAGGAAGCGCCATCGCAGCTGCCATCGCAGAGAAGGATATCGGTACTGCAGCCATCGGCGCAATGGCCGAGAAGGAAGAGCTTTTCGGTAAAGGGCTGATCCTGACGGTCATCCCCGAGACCATCGTCATCTTCGGTCTTGTGGTGGCAATCCTGATCCTGGGCCTCAACGGATGATCCATCCTGCTGTCCAGACGCCGAATGGCGAGAACCAAGACAGGTGCAAAACATGACGGTAAAATCCATAACCGCTGCAATCCTCAACGAAGCGAAGCAGGAAGCACAGGAGTTGCTTGACGCAACCAGGCGCGATGCCGAAAAGCTCATCGCTGAACGAAAGGAAGCCCTGGCGAAGGAACGTGAAGAGAAAGAAGCGGCCTACAGGAAGGCGGCAGAGAAGGTCTATGGGACCGAGATGGTCAAGGCCAGTTTTATCCTGCGTAATGAGGAGCTCACCTCACGTCAGAAGCTCTTGGAACAGGCCCATGCCCTGGCCCTGGACCGCCTCAGGAAGCAGAGCAAAGAGGAACAGAAACAACTCCTCCGGTCGCTCCTGAAACAGGCGGCTTCCCAGATGCAGGTTTTCACGGTCTACGTGAATTCCGCTGACAAGAGCCTGATCCCTCCGAAATACAAGGTCAAGACCACCGACATCAAAGGCGGTCTGATCGCTGAGACCAAAGAAGGGGATGTCCGTATAGACTTGAGTTATGAATCTCTCCTTGCCGACATCATGGAGACCAAGCTCGAGTCCTTCAGCGCCGCCCTCGAAGGATGACCCGGACCGTTCCCGCGTTCCTGCAGCAGCATGCAGCACACGCCGCAGAGAGATAGCGAGAACCATCAGCGGAAGCGGAACAGACACAGAGAGCGATAGAGATACAGAGGAGATAAGCGAGAAAAAGCGAACATGGCCAAGCTCAAGCTCGAGTTCAGTCCCTACACCTATACACGGGTGCAGGTGATGAGGACAAAGCTCTTCAAGAAGCAGGACTATGACCGGCTCCTGAAGATGACCTTTGCTGAGATAGCAGACTATCTCGGGAAGACAAACTACCGCACGGAGATCGAGAAGCTCGGGCTGACCTATGCCGGTGCCGACCTCATCGAATATGCCCTCAACCTGAACTACAAGAACGAGATCGACAAGATCAAGCGGATATCCGGACCAAGTCTGCGCGAAGCCTTCGAGACCTATCTTCTGAGGGAAGACTTCCATACCCTGAAGATACTTCTCCGTGGTCTGTCTTCCGGTATCGAGCTGACCGACAAGATCCTTTCTCAGCTGACCCGGGGTGTCGGTCGGCTGAAGAAACAGAAGATCGAGCATATGCGCGGCGCGAAGACGGCCTATGAACTTCTCCAGCGATCCGGCCTCGTCAACCTCAAGATGTTCAAGGACCTGCAGGGTCAGTCCCGTTTCGACCTGAACAGCGTCGAGAACAGGCTTGACCATGCCTACTACGGGAAGGTGCTGGCATTCACCGGGCAGCTGACCAAACAGGGGAAACTCTATGCTGATTTCCTCAAGAACGAGATCGACATCCAGAACATCCTCACCATCGCCAAATTCGTCAGGCTGGGTCGTCCGGCAGAAGAGATCAGGCGCCACATCATCCCTGCAGGAAATATCTTGAGCGTCCACCGGCTCGAAAGGATGGCCGCATCTCCGCGCTTCGAAGATATCCATCAGTGGTTGAGGCATACGCCCTACCATGCCCTGGTCTCTGCGTTCATCAAAGGAGAATCGTCCCTGCTCTTCTTCGAGACAGCACTCTACAGGCAGATGCTGCAGAAATCGATCAAGCTCATGCATCTCCATCCCCTTTCGGTGAACACCATCATCGGCTTCACCCTCCTGAAGGAGATCGAGGTGAAAAATCTCAAGACGCTGGTCAAGGGGAGCCAACTCGGCGTGGATCCTGAACAGATAGAGGAGGCGCTTGTCCTATGATGGAGATGGCGGTCCTCGGGACCTCTGAGTTCATCCTCGGATTCCAGCTCGCAGGCATCCGTCTGGTGCAGGAAGCCGCGAAGGAGCCGACCAGGCAACTCTCTGACCTGATGGAAAATCCCGACGTCGGCATCATCATCGTCGATGATGAGACGCTCCGACAGGTGAGCGAGCATGAACGGTACCGTGCAGAACGTTCGCCCAAGCCCATCGTCATCACCCTCTCCAAAAAGACAGGCGGGCAGGACGACCTGCGGAAGATGATCAAGCAGGCCATCGGCGTCGACATCCTCAAGGACGAGGAATGACCGATGCAGCGAACCGCCCGCCACATGTCAGATATACCCTGCTGACATATGCGATATACACATGCGATATACGATACTAAAAAAAGGAAGCAATGCTAACGAGGTTATGAACCATGACAAGTAGAAAAGGAACACTCTATCGGATTGCAGGACCGGTTGTCCAGGCGAAAGGCATCGATGCCACCATGTTCGATCTGGTCAATGTCGGCAAAGAACACCTCATGGGCGAGGTCATCCAGATCGAGGGAGACATCACCACCATCCAGGTCTATGAGGACACGACCCTCCTCCGTCCGGGAGAAGAGGTCGTCACCACCGAAAAACCGCTCTCGGTACAGCTCGGTCCCGGTCTCCTGACCAGCATCTATGATGGCATCCAACGCCCCCTGCCCGTCCTCGTCGAGAAGATGGGGGACTACATCAGGCGGGGTGTCTATGCCGACGGCCTCGACTTCAAGAAGAAATGGACCTTCAAGAGTACGGTGAAGGCCGGCGACAAGGTAAAAGGAGGAGACGTGGTCGGCACGGTCCAGGAGACCTCCCGCATCCTGCATCGCATACTCGTTCCTCCTCTTGTGAAAGAGACCACGGTCAGGTCCATCCGCTCCGGAAGCTTCACCATCGATGAAGAAGTCGGAAAGCTCGCCGACGGTACTGTCCTCAAGCTGCATCAGGTCTGGCCGGTCCGTATCCCCCGTCCGGTCAGCAAGAAGCTCCTTCCCCACAAGCCGCTCATCACCGGACAGCGCGTCTTCGATGCGCTCTTCCCTCTGGCAAAGGGCGGCGCAGCGGCCATCCCCGGACCTTTCGGTGCAGGAAAGACCGTGACCCAGCAGACGCTCGCGAAATGGTGCGATGCGGACATCATCGTCTATATCGGCTGCGGCGAACGGGGCAACGAGATGACCGAAGTGCTCAAGGAGTTCCCTGAGCTCATCGACCCCAAGTCAGGAAAGCCGCTCATGGAGCGAACGGTCCTCATCGCCAACACATCGAACATGCCGGTGGCGGCGAGAGAGGCATCGGTCTATACAGGCATCACCATAGCGGAGTATTTCAGGGACCAGGGCTATTCGGTGGCGCTCATGGCAGACTCCACCTCCCGCTGGGCAGAGGCCATGCGGGAAATCTCCTCCCGTCTTGAGGAGACCCCGGGAGAAGAGGGCTATCCTGCCTATCTCTCCACCAAGCTCGCCGATTTCTATGAACGCGCAGGCATAGTCAATCCCCTGGCCAAAGGCATCGAGGAGGGTTCGGTCACGGTCATCGGAGCGGTATCCCCTCCCGGAGGGGATTTCTCAGAACCGGTCACCCAGAACACCCTCCGTGTCACCAAGACTTTCTGGGCGCTGGATGCCAAACTCGCACAGCGGAGGCATTTCCCTTCCATCAACTGGCTCAATTCCTATAGCCTCTACATCGACGGCCTGGAGGACTGGTTCAAGTCGACGGTCGCCGAGGACTGGCGGGCGACGACAGGTTCTGTGATGACCCTGCTCCAGGAGGAAGACAAGCTCATGGAAGTGGTGCAGTTGGTCGGCAAGGACGCGCTGGCCCCCAAGGAACAGATCGTGCTGGAGACTGCCCGATTGCTTCGAGAGAGCTTCCTGCAGCAGAATGCCTTCCACGAGGTCGACAGCTTTTGTGAACTGAGCAAGACCTATGACCTGATGAAGCTCATACTGAAGTTCAACGTCCTCGGACAGCGTGCGCTCACCGAAGGAAAACGTGCGAAGGACATCCTCGCCACAACAGCCAAGGACGACATCGGTCTGGCCAAGTTCGACAAGGATTATGCAAGCCTGCTCAAACGCTTGGACAAGAAGATGGATCAGGAATTCAATAGCTTGAGGTAACCAAAATGAAAGAGTACAAAACAATCACGCGAATTGCAGGGCCTCTTGTCTTCGTCGAAAGGACACACGATGTGGGCTACGGAGAGCTGGTGAAGCTGCAACTGCCCAACGGAGAGTTCCGTTCCGGTCAGGTGCTGGACACGAGCAAGGACGTGGTGGTCGTGCAGGTCTTTGAAGGGACCAGAGGGATCAACCTCGCCACCAGCGTCAAGTTCTTAGGGAACCCCATAAAGCTCTCCTGCTCGGAGGGCATGCTGGGCAGGATCTTCGACGGAGCGGGCAACCCCATCGATGGCGGTCCCAGGCTCATCCCCGAGAAACGCATCGAGATCACCGGCGCGGCCATCAACCCACAGGCGCGGGATCAGCCTGCAGACTTCATCCAGACAGGCATCTCGACCATCGACGCCACCAACACCCTTGTAAGGGGGCAGAAACTTCCCATCTTCTCCGGTGCAGGGCTTCCCCATAACGACATGGCGCTCCAGATCGCAAGGCAGGCGAAGACCCTGGGCAAGAAGGAGAAGTTCGTCGTCATCTTCGCTGCGATGGGCATCACCAGCGAAGAGGCACAGAAGTTCATCAAGGATTTCGAGGAGACCGGGGCGTTGGAACGGAGCGTGGTGTTCCTCAACCTGGCAGACGATCCTGCTGCCGAGCGGCTCATCACCCCGCGGATGGCCCTGACGGCTGCAGAGTATCTCGCATTCGAGAAGGACATGCATGTCCTGGTCATCTTCACCGACGTCACCAACTACTGCGAATCCCTCCGGGAGATAGGCGCCGCACGGGAAGAGATCCCAGGACGACGGGGATACCCCGGTTACATGTACACCGACCTGGCTTCGCTCTACGAGCGTGCCGGAAGGATCAAGGGCAAGAAAGGGTCCATCACCCAGTTCCCCATCCTGACCATGACCGGGGACGACATCACCCACCCCATCCCCGACCTCACCGGCTACATCACCGAGGGCCAGATCGTCCTGTCACGGGAACTCCATCGCAAAGGCATCTACCCGCCGGTGGACGTGCTTCCTTCCCTGTCACGGCTGATGAACCTCGGTATCGGACCGGACAAGACCCGGGAGGACCATAAGCAGGTCTCTGACCAGCTCTATGCCAACTACGCAGAGGGCAGGGATCTCCGCGGCCTGGTGGCCATCGTCGGAGAGGATGCTCTTTCTGCACGGGACAAGCGGATGCTGCACTTTGCCGAGGCCTTTGAGGACAAGTTTGTCAGACAGGCAAAAAGCGAGGACCGGTCCATCTTCGAGACCCTCAAGATCTCCTGGGACCTTCTGTCGTCCCTGCCGTCCAACGAGCTCGGAAGGATCTCTCCTGAACTGAAGAAGAAGTACTACAAGGGAAAGGATGATATGCAGGCCGATGAGCCGGCTCCTGCACAGAAAGACAAGAAAGACAGCACAGAAAAAGAGAAGGAGGCGACCGTCGGCAAGGCTGCTGCAAGGACGCCGGCCAAGGCAGAACAGGACGTCAAGAAGACGACGGGGAAGAAAGCGTCCAAGGCCGGCAGGAAGCCTGCCAAGAACACCGGAAAGAAGCCGGCCAGGCGAAAGACCGCAAAAGCCAGGGCATTGAAGGCCCCTGGCAGCAAAGTGAAAAAGAGGAAGTGAACCGATCATCCGATGGCACTCGACATCAAACCCACACGAAGCGAACTCATCGCGCTGAAAAGAAGGATCAAGATGGCCCGGATGGGGCACCAGATCCTCAAGAAGAAACGTGACGGCCTGATCCTCTCCTTCTTCGAGATCCTCAAGAAGGCCAAGATGGCCCGTCGGGAACTGCAGGAAGAGTATCTGCACGCGCTCAAGACCATGAACATCTGCAGGATGCTCGAGACCGACGCCAAACTCAAAGGCATCGCTCTTGCCATCTCCAAGATGCCCACCCTCGACATCCAGACGAAATCAGTCATGGGTGTCATCGTCCCCCAGGTGACCACCGAAGGGACGACCTCGAAGGATGTCTTCGAACGGGGCTATGGTGTCATGGGGACGTCCTTCGTCATCGACGAGGCCGTCTCTGAATATGAGAAGGTCATCGACAGGATACTTACCGTGGCAGAGGTGGAGAACGCCATGAAACGGCTGCTGGAGGAGATCGACAAGACGAAAAGAAGGGTCAATGCCCTTGAGTTCGAGGTCATCCCGAAGATGCAGGAAGCCAAGGCCTTCATCACCTTCCGTCTCGAGGAGATGGAACGGGAGACGGTCTTCCGGACCAAGAAGATCAAGATGAAGAAGGACAAGATCAAGCGGGCGGAACGGAAGGCGGCATCTGCAGGGACATAGTCTTTTTCTTTGGTTGTCGGGCCCTGTGTTGATGCGCTGTCCAATCGTCGGGACAGTTACCTGTTTTTTGAAGCAATGCCGAACCATCTCGAAACTCTTTTTTTGTATCGCCTGTATCCTTCCCCATACAGCCGTTCAAGATACGGCTCTGCCAAACTGACGGTGTACCAATAAATAACAATGGATGCGGCGGCTGTGAGAGCGAAGGCGAATATTGACCGTCCGGCAAGCGATATTCCTGTGAGATACAAAAGGCATCCGATAAACTGCGGATTTCTGCTCCATCTGTATATCCCGCCGGTTATGAGCTTGGAAGTGTCCTGCGCGCAGCTCCTGCGCAAGGTGCGGAATTCCATCATGCCGACCGCCAGCAAAACAATGCCGGCGACAAATAAAACCAGGCCGGCAACCAAAGCGGCTGTTTTATCGATCGGCAGCAGCCACACGCCGTATAGCGCGGATAAAGCCAGCGCCGAGAAAAAGACGCCCCACATCGCGAACCACCAATTTAGAAGTTTGTTCGTGAAAGTTCCGTTTTTCGCGTAGGTCTTTTTCACTGCTGCGAATACATAAACGGCCATTATCGCCCAAAGGACCGTTAAGATTGCGATTGCTCTGTAAAGCGATGTCGTGTTCTGTGTCGTGAACATAATTTTAGTCATTCTTTAACGTTTATAAATCTAACTCCGGTCTTCATATCCTTTTAACACCAATCGGTGCGCAAATCAAACTAAATCGTTTTTTTTGGGTGAACAGCGTCATATATCGTCGCGAGCCACATTTTCTAAATGTCATGAATAAAAATCGTTGTTCCATAACTCTTCCATCTCTCGCGAATTAATGACTTTGTCGGCAAATTTCTTTTCGGTCCTTTTCTGAAAAAAGTCATTGAATGTTGCAGTACAATCAGAGACTAAATACGCATCGATCTTTTTCTTTATCATGGTTCTCATTGTTTTCGCTACACATTGATCTGTTGTAAATCCACAAATAAAAACGTTTTCAATATTATTTTTTTTCAAAAGTTCGCATAGGTCACTTCCGATAAAGGCATCAAAAGCGTATCTGCCTTTCACTATCAGATCGCCTTCTTGAAAAAGACCTTTTGAAATCTTGCTCTTATCGCTTCCTTTAGTGAAAACCTTACCCCCTGTCAGATGGGCGAGCCACCCCTTTTTGCTTTCAGGGTCGATGACCAGGGGAGCGTGAATTATTCTCACCCCTTGTTTTCTCGCGTTATCCACAGCTTTTTCAGTGTTTTCCAAAACATTTCTGGAGTTTAACTGTTTTTTAATAAGCCGGTTGTAAAACCCTTTTTTCGTCCATTGGTTCTGAAATTCAATCAAAAGAATCGCGGATCCTGATCTGTTCAGATTCATGATACTGTCCTTGCTTGGAAATGACTTAAAAGGTTTGCCTTTTATCGCGAGCGTAGCGAGCTGGGGGTTTCATGCCCCCTGCCTAACGGCGGGGTGAAAGGTCATCCTGTTATCACTGTCTGAAGCAAGTTAAATAAGTATCCTGTGAAGATTATAGCTAGCGTGGTTATCCCAAAGAATATCATGATGAGTTTTAATTTCATTGCTCTTCTGAGCATGATTGCTTCTGGAAAACTTAAGGCGGAAATTGCCATCATAAAAGCTAAAGCAGTGCCGATCGGAACTCCTTTCTGAAACAGAACGACTGCAATCGGAACGATGGCTGCACAACTCCCATACATGGGAACTCCCAGAATCGTCGCGATGGGCACAGAAAATAATCCTCCTTTGTTGATTATTCCCTGAATCAATTCTGCCGGGACATAATTATGTATCGCAGCTCCAACCCCCACTCCTACAAGTATCCAGATCCATAATTTTTTAGTGATCGATATCGATTCCTTCAAACCAAAAATAATTCTTTTTTTGATCCCATCATACTTTATCTCGTCAGCAACTTGGGACTTTGAAGATATTAAATCCTTTACGAGGTGTTTTTCAAGTTTCATATTACCCAATATTGATCCGGAAATAACACCTATCAAGATTCCACTAATCACATAAGCTAATGTGATCTTCCATCCAAAAAATCCAAGCATCAACACCACTAAATACTCATTAACCAAAGGAGATGTTATGAGGAATGAAAATGTTACTCCAAGAGGAACTCCGGCTTCAAGGAAACTTAAAAAGATGGGGATCGAAGAACAAGAGCAGAACGGAGTTGCTGCTCCGAAAACAGACGCCAAAAAGTTTCCAAATCCCTTTTTCTTTCCGGTAAGCCATTTTCTTATCTTGTTCTGGGAGATGTATGTCCTTAAAAAACCAATCAAAGAGATCATAATGAATAACAACAGCATTATCTTGATGGAATCATAAACAAAGAAATGTAGCGACTGTGATAGCCTTGAAGAGGGATCCATGCCAATAAGCTGGTACACAATCCAGTCAACAGTCACTTGCAGCATGGTTTATCTTCATCCTTGTTACAGCAACAAGATTTATTTTTCGATTTTTCCTCAAGTTTCTTATCCAGTTCACTAAACAATCTCTCAAAAAAACTTCGTTTCTTTTCCTGCATCCTTGTCACCTAACATCTGTCTTCATTTACCTTGGATCCTCTTATGTTGAGCAGTTTGCAAAGTTCATACACTCGTTTGTCTTTGATACTATACAAAATATTTCTTCCTTCCCTTCTTGATCGTAGGATGCCCTCTTTTTCCAGGTCTCTTAGATGGGATGATACTGTGGACTGTGCTCTTTCTGTAATGTTTATGAATTTACAGGAACACATCTCCCCTCCCAGCAGAGTCTGTATTATCTTGAGTCTGGTCTCGTCCCCCAACATCCTCAAAAACCGAGCATCTTTCTTCAGCATAATCATATCGTCATATGTAGATATATAAATACTTTTTGGTTGGTTTTCTTGCCCTTTTCATCAGTTTAGGGCGAGGAAGGGGGGGGGGTGTTTGGAGAGAACAGGCTTGCAGCCAAAGAAGGTGGAAAGATGGCAAGAGATGCAAGAGAACAGCTCGGACAGAAAACAGGAAAAGATGTGGTCAGCAAAAAGGATTTCCTTCATCTCACCGGCAAGAAGAAAAAGACGTCGGGATGATCCTGTCGTCTATCGCAGCAGATCGTTATATCTGATACGTTTGTGTTCGTTCTTCCTGATGAGGCCGAGGTACTTCTTTGCCGTCTCTCCTCCGAACTCTTCTTCCAGCTCCTTCTCTGTCTTCTTCTCGTCGAGGAGACGGTGCAGGAACAGGTCTGCCTCTTCATAGTCAAAGGGATCGACCTGACCCGGTGACAGCTCAGCCGAGGGTTTCCTCTCGATGATGAACTGCGGGATGGCCTTCTGCGTCTTCGCATACGCATACACCTCTCCCTTGCTCCAGTCCAGAAGCGGGAAGATGTCTGCGCCACCATCACCGCCCAAGGTGAAATAGCCGAAGTAGAACTCGGTCCGATTGCCTGTCCCTACGATGATCGCCTCTTCTTCATTCGCCACAGCCCGAAGGACGCTCATCCGGTCGATGGCCTGGAGGTTCTCAAGGGTGGTTCCCTTGAGCTCGGGATAGTGTTCCCCGAGCCGTTTCATCTTCTCCGGGACTACCCCTGTCCATGAACTGTCCTGCTCTCTTTCGATGGGGATGATCTTGACGTCCACCCCAAGATGCTGGCAGAGCATCTTTGCCTGCCTTGTCGACTCCTCTGACGTGTTCCGGCCGGGACTGAGGATCGCGATGACATTCTGTGGACCGATGGCCCTGGTGGCCAGCACCAGGGTGACCGCAGAGTCGATCCCTCCTGAGACGCCCACCACCGCTTTCCTGATGCGGTTCTTCTCCAGATAGTCCTTCATGCGACGGACGGTCTCTTCTGCGCGTCTCATGATCTTCGCTTTTCCTTCTTTTTCCATCTCAACTCTTCGTCCTGCACATAGTCCTGTCGGAGATCCAGGGCAATCCTTGCCTTCTCCAATTCCCTTCCAAGATAGGCCGCATGGTACTGGAGCGACACCAATCCCTTCCTGATGATGGTGTTCAGAAGATCCTTGGGTTCCTTTCCGGAAAGCCGGTATCGCATCACATTGCGGTAATCGCAGAAGCCGACCTCTATCCTCCCGGTCTTCCGGTTGATACGGATGAGAAAATATCCCTGCGGATCGAGCCGGTGGCTCTTGTCCCTGTGCCGGATGAGCTTGAGGACCTTTGCTTTGTCCTTCTGTATCGGCCGGATGATGGATTTCATAGAAGATGGATTATCAGGTGTTCTTTTAAACCTTTCTTCCCTGAGGGTGGCCAGGGTCAGCCATGGGCATCGGCCATGATAATCTATAAAAAGCGTGTCTCTTGCCCTGAGTCCATGGTCTCCAGCATCGAGAAGAAGACACAGGTCCTTGCGGGTCTCTTCATCACCGCTCTCATCGCTGCCAACCTCCTGGGCACCAAGATCACGACGCTCTGGGGCATCAGCTTCTCGGTGGGCATCTTCGCCTATCCGGTCACCTTTCTCATCACCGACATCATCGAAGAGGTCCATGGTCCGGAACGCACCAAAGGGGTCGTGCTTGCAGGCCTGCTCTCCCTCGTGTTCCTGTTCCTGCTGGTCATCCTCTCAACCTTTCTCCCTCCGGCAGCGCGTTATCCCCACAATGACGCATACCTGACGGTCTTCTCGACCTCACTGCGCATCATCATCGCCTCCCTCGTCGCGTTCCTCTTCTCCCAGCTCCATGACCTCTGGAGCTTCGCCTTCTGGAAACGGAAGACGAAGGGCAGGTTCCTCTGGCTGCGGAACAACGCCTCCACCATCGTCTCGCAGGCCATCGATACGACGCTGTTCATGTTCATCGCCTTCTGGCATGTGCCTGTCTCGTTCCTGGGCAGCGTCAACACACCTGAGAAATTCACCGCGGGCTTCATCTGGACGCTCATCATCCCCTATTACCTGCTCAAGGTGCTCTTCGCCCTGGCTGACACGCCCTTTGTCTATCTTGGTGTCTGGTGGCTGCGGGGAAAGAAAAAGAAAATGCGCCGCTGAGGGCGCTTTATCATCTCTTCTGCTCGCTTAGACGCTTCGTTCTTTCATCTGTTCTCTTTGACGGCAACTGCCTGCTGTTGTGCGGCTGTCCTCTCCTTGACGGTCAGGATGCCCCATGCGGCAACGATGACCAGGGTGATGGTGATGCCGAGCAGGATATCATTCCCTATATTCGGGCCTATCAGGAACAGTTCACCGTTCCACAGGTGATCGATGATGCCGAAGATGGCTCCTCCCCAGAGGAGCAGGTTCAGGCTTCTCTGGTCTTTCCACTTGGGGTGTCTTCCATATATCTTCTTGTGGACGATCGCGGCGACCGTCGGTATTGCGTAACATACCATCCTTTTCACCTCTCCTTCATTGTCTTGATGCGGATCCGTCGCTCTTTCCGCGGTCCGCCGAACTCGCAGAGGACGATGCTCTGCCCGGCCCTCAGACGAGCTCTCCCTTTCTTCCTTCTATCTTCTTCTATCGTCCTTCCACGAACAGACGAGGATCATTGACCGCGATGCCGTCCACTCCCAACTCCAGCATCTTCTTAAGATCCGTTCTCGCGAGGACGGTCCAGACCACCACGCGCAGCCCGGCAGCGTGGATCTCGTCGACCATCTCCTTGTCTGTGAACGCATGGGCAGAGAAAAGGAAGTCCGCTTCAGCGTCCTTGGCAAGATTCGACGGATGCAACGGATCCGCCACCAGCAACACCCCTGTCTGCAGGTCCTTGCACAGCTCCCTGACCTTGACGAGACGGCGGTGGACGAAAGAGATGATGATGGCATCGTCGACGAGCTTCATCTCCTTCAGGAGCGCCACCACCTTATCCTCCTGATGGTCTTCCTTGAGCTCGATGACGAACTTCACCTGCCCTTTCAATTCCTTCAGGACCTCTTCAAGTGTGGAGATCTGTTCACCCTTTCCTGCATCCAGTTTCTGCAGGTCTTCCCTGGTGTGGCTTCGTACCGGTCCTTCTCCATCGGTGGTGCGGTCAAGGAATTCATCATGGAAGACCATGAGCTCTTCGTCTTCGGAAAGCCGGATATCCAGCTCCACATAGTCGACACCCAGCCCGACGGCTTTTTTGAAGGAGCGGAGGGTGTTCTCCGGCTCCATCGCCATGGCGCCCCGGTGTCCTATCTTAAAGACGGTCATGGGAGTTCCTGGGCCTCTTCTTGCTTATAATTCTTTCTTCTCTGGCGTTCAGTCGCTTCGGTCGCTCTCCTTTGCATCCTCCTGTCAGGGCCTGGTCGTCTTTGGCCGCTTCCCATCCAAACCTTTATAAGCCTCTTTTTCCCTCTCTTTTTAAATGAAACTTGAAGAGCTCGCCCAAGGACTGCATCCTCTGGAACGGAAGGTCCTTCCCTTCCTGCGCACCCATCATGATGCTGTCTCGCTCATCTCTGCATCCGGTCTTAAAGAGGTAGAAGTCATCAGGGCGCTCCAGTGGCTCTCCAACAAGGATATCGTCCTCCTTGACATCGCCAGGAAGAAGGTCGTGGAACTGGACAGGAACGGCACGCTCTACAAAGAGAACGGGCTGCCTGAGAAACGTTTCCTCGCTGCCATCCAAAAGAAATCCCTCTCTCTGGACGCGATCGGCAGATCAGCGGGGCTCGGGAAGGACGAGCTGAACGTGTGCATCGGTCTCCTGAAACGCAAGGCCGCCATCGACACGAAGAAGGGAAAGGTCCTCACCTGTTCCATCACCGAGAACGGAAAGAAGATCCTTGCCAAGGAGACCCTCGAAGAGCGTTTCTTGAAGCAGGAATTCCCTCTGCCTCTCGATTCATTGCAGGACGAGCTGCGTTTCGCTTTCGACGAGCTTTCCAGGCGGCGGCAGATCCTTCGGATACGGGAAGAGAAGACCACCAACGTCAGGCTCACCGAAGCGGGCAAGAGGCTGGCTGCCATGGAACTCACCAGCGACGTGCTCGAAAGCCTCACCCCCGGGATGCTCAAGCAAGGGACCTGGAAAGGCAAGACCTTCCGGAAGTATGACGTCTCCATCAACGTCCCCTCCATCTCAGGCGGCAGAAGGCATTTTGTCAACCAGACCATCCGGGCCATCAAGGACCTGTGGCTTGAACTCGGCTTCAAGGAGATGAAAGGCCCTCACATCATGACCGAGTTCTGGGATCTTGATGCGTTGTTCGTCCCCCAGGACCATCCTGCGAGATATGAACAGGATACGTTCTTCATCAAGAAACCGAAACAGGGAAGCCTTCCTCCTGTCTGGAAAAAGGTGCGAGACGTGCATGAGACCGGTGGAGACACCGGTTCCCGGGGATGGGGAGGCAGATGGGACCGTGACCAGGCACGACAGAACATCCTCATCACCCATGACACCTATCTCTCGGCAAAGGTCCTCGCCGAGACACGGCCAGAAGACCTGCCGGTGAAGACCTTCCAGGTGATGAAGGTGTTCCGGAACGAATCGCTGGACTGGAAGCACCTCTTCGAATTCTACCAGGTGGGGGGCATCGTCATAGACCCCGATGTCACGTTCCGTCATCTCCTGGGGTATCTCAGGACCTTCTTCAGGAAGATGGGGTTCGAGAAGGTCAGGATCAGGCCAGCACATTTTCCCTATACCGAACCTTCTGCAGAGGTCGAAGGGTTCCATCCTGTCAAGAAGCAATGGATCGAGCTGGGAGGCTCTGGCATCTTTCGGCCAGAGCTCGTCAAGCCGCTCCTCGGCATCGATGTTCCTGTCCTTGCCTGGGGTCTGGGGATAGAACGTCACCGACTATTTCGGCATCGATAACCTCAGGGACATCTATGATAATGATCTCAGACGATTACGCACGATAAAGCAATGGATGAAATGAGCGATGGATGAACTGAAATGCCAACCGTGACCCTCAACAGGAAAGAGTTCGAGAAGCTCGTCGGCAAAGCCCTGCCTACAGAAGAGCTCAAGGACAGGCTCGCCTATCTGGGAACCGACCTCGACGAGGTCACGGATAAAGACATCACTGTGGAGATCTTCCCGAATCGGCCGGACATGCTTTCTGAGCAGGGTCTGGCAAGGGCGTTCTCGTCGTTCATCGGCGTCAAAGGCCTTGTCCAATATCCGGTAAAGGCAGCCACCGAGAGGCTCATCATCGAGGAACCTGTCAAGAACGTGAGACCCTATACCGCCTGCGCCATCGTGAAAGGCATCTCCTTCACGGATGAACGCATCCGGGAGGTCATCCAGATACAGGAGAAGATGCACGTTTCTTATGGACGAAACAGGAAGAAGATGGCGATAGGGATATATCCTCTTGAGAAGATCAAGATGCCCATCCGCTACACCGCGTTGCCGCCGAAAGAGATCAGGTTCCGGCCGCTTGAAGCTTCCCGCGAGATGGATGGGCTGCAGATACTCTCTCAACACCCCGCAGGTCGGGAGTACGGTCATCTGCTGGAAGGGAAAGAGCTGTTTCCTGTCTTCATCGACGCCAACGACGAGATACTGTCCATGCCACCCCTCATCAACTCAGAGAAGACCGGCCGCATCAATGAGCAGACGAAAGATGTCTTCGTCGAATGCTCAGGCTTCGACTTCACTGTGTTGCACAGAGGACTGAACATGATCGTCACCGCCCTCGCCGACATGGGCGGCGAGATACACCAGATGACCCTGGCCTATCCGGAGGGAAAGAAGAAGACCCCTGACCTGAAGCCCTGGGAGATGGACCTTTCGTTGGCCTATGTCAACCGACGGCTGGGGCTGGAACTGTCAGAGAAAGACCTCAAAGAGCATCTTGGACGCATGGGCCATGGCTACCAGAAAGGCAGGGTCCAGGTCCCTGCCTACCGTGCGGACATCATCCATCAGGTCGATCTTGTGGAGGATATCGCGATAGCCTATGGCTACGAGAATTTTGTCGCGGAGATGCCCAAGACACCCACCCTCGGTGAAGAGAACGCACGCGAGAAGCAGAAGGACAGGATCGCAGAGATCCTTGTCGGTCTTGGATTGCTGGAGACCTCCACCTATCACATCACCAACAAGGAAGACCAGCTCAGGAAGATGGAGGCGAAAGGTGAGCTTATCGAGCTCTCCAACGCATTGACCATAGAACATTCTTCCCTGCGAAGGGAACTCTTGCCGATGCTGCTTGCAGTGCTTTCCCGGAACAGGCACAATGAATATCCGCAGCGCATCTTCGAGATGGGAAGCGTCTTCCTGGAGGACAAGGACGGGGTGACCGAGACCGGCATCAGGGAAGAAGAGCATCTTGCGGTGGCGCTCTGCGACGCCAAGGCCGACTATACGTCCATCCGCCAGGTCCTCGACTATCTCATGATGCTTACGGACAGGGAGGTCATGGTCAAGCCCTGTGAACACCCGTCGTTCATCCCCGGCAGGGCAGGCAGGATATTCATCGACACTGTCGAAGCAGGGTTCATCGGCGAGCAGCTGTCGCCGGCGGTGCTTGCGAACTGGGAGCTCGACATGCCGGTCGTCGGCTTTGAGATCAAGATATGATAGAAAACCTTTAATATTTCCTTCTTTGTTGATTTCTTATGAAACTTATATTCTTTATTCTCTTTTTGCTCGTCCTGCCCGCTGTCTCTGCTGTTGTCTTGGAATACCATGATGCGTATGGTGTGACCTTCTACATTAATCGGTCATTCGCTCCATCGTTGAATGACCGGCAGAACATTTTTGTAATCTCTACAAACGAGAACAGGAGCATATTACATATTTCCTGCTATGACGCTGAATGGCTTGACGGATGGCCTTCCTGTGCATTCTGGACCAAGAATATCAGTTTTTTGCCATCTGAAATCAACGTTACCTTCCATCTTTATAAGAATCTTAATCCTACCCGGTATGAATGGGTGGAGTGCCATGCGTCGAATACAGTGGATCTCTCCTGTTTTAATGGAGACCCCCTGATAAATATCACACCCGATATATCTCACTCAGTATCCATACCTGTATCTAGGGATGAACCCTTGTTATATGCCGTTCTCTTCAATGAAACAGGCATGATGCTTTCGCCTTTGTCAGAGCGTCCGTTTGAATCAAGAACCTCGTCCAAAGCAGGATATTGGTTCCTTGCATTCTTGCTTATCTTCCTGATTCTTGCAGGAATCATCATAAC
>JAADFO010000014.1:0-4449 GCA_013152815.1 Nanobdellati archaeon | reverse complement strand
TCTCCTAGTATCTTAATCTCTCGGATCCCTGACCTTGCCCATGAAAAGGACGTCTCCGCTGGTGTTCTCCCTGATGAGGAAGACGAACGGCCGGTCTGCCCTGAAGATGACCTGTTCCTGCGGAGCCATAGCGGTTGTTCTCATGGTGACTGTTGTCGCTGCCGCAGCCTCTGTCCCTTCTTCATCCACATCGATATAGGCCTGATGGATGACCCTGTCGATGTAGATATCTTTGTTGCCGGTCATGCCTGAGAAGTCTGCAGCTCTGCTGAAGGCGAGCGGCATGCCCATCTTTTTCAGTTTACTTGCAAGATATGTTCTGGTCTCGAACTTGAATTTCGGCATGCTGAGGATAACGTTTTTGCTGACAAGCCCTTTCTCGATGCTGTCAAGATACTCTGTGGTGAGGAGGGCGTCCATCTCGTTGTAGTCGTCTCCTTTCGGGACGAGCACCATCATGGAGACTTCGTCGCCTTCATAGGGCAGGACGACGGCCTGCAGGTCATCATTCTCCATGTAAAGAAACTGTGCATCTTCTCCGGAGAGGTGCATCATGGATACATCGACGGGATTGTCCGGCGTGAGGTAGAACTGCTCCTTGTCGGTGTCTTCCTGCTTGAACTGCAGCTTCCAATCTCCTTTGAAATAGATGGCGTTCGTCAGCACAAGGCGAGTCATGGGCGAGACGTCTCCTTCTGAGAGGATGTCCTTGATCTTTCCTTCGGTCTGGTCCTCTACCCAGGTGTTGATGGTCTTGACGGCATCCGCCGTGTCATGGACAAAGTCCACGTTGCTCGTCTTGCCGCCGTAGACCTCTCCGACGGTGTTCAGATAGGAATCGAGGAAGGCAAAGTCCTGCTGTGCCCATAGCGCATTCCCTGTCCTGAGCGTATAGTCGTCTGCTCCCCTGTTGATGATGTGGTACATCCTGTTCGATCCTTTTCTGAGGATGTCTTTCTCCGGGAAATGGAAGACCTCCTTCATCTGTTGGGCGGTCTCTCCTCTTGCTCCTTCATAGGTCATGGCAAGCGCCGTGGAGATGCTGTAGGGTGAGAAGAAGATGTTGCCTTCCCCTGTCGCGATGAGTTCTTTGTAGAGGTCGAAGGCGAACCGGTTGTTCGCACTGACCACTGCGTGCAGGTTGCTGTCTGTGGCGTCCAATGTCACGATCTTCGGATTGTTGCCTGCGTTCTCTCCGCAGCCTGCGATCAGCAACGCAACAGCCGCAAGCAGTATCAGGGATGCATATCTCATGGTCTCACCTTCGTGTAGGGTACAGGGTTTATGCCCTTTGTCGTTGCCATGAATCTCCATATATTTAAAACCCTATCCAAGACTGCGGGCTGGGTCGCATCCTTCCTGCGTATAAAGCTGCAGAATGTAGTTTGCAGGGAGGAAACGATAGAATCTGCTTTCCTGAGGGCTGGTTCCTGTCCAGTCATATCTTCTTCCTATGGTGTCTGTCAGTTCCATGAGTTTTTTCCAGTCCTTGTCGTCGACCGTCAGGTCGAGACCGTAGAGTATGGCCTGCTGAGCCTGCCGGAGCGTTCCGTCCTTCTGTCCATGGTCCTGTTCTCTGTTGATCATGAACAGGGCCTCCTCAAGTATCTGCTGCCTGATATCCGGTCTCTGGAAATATCCCTCGAACCCTTCCCGCTCCATCAGATATTTCATGGCTCTCCAGGATTTCCGCATCCACGCGCCCTGAAGGTAGTCGTTCAATGCCTGGTTGCTCTCCGGCTTCTCTGCAATGAGGATCGTTCCTTCTTCGACATAGGTCAGGAAGATGTCCCATTCATCCAGGTCCCTGACTTCCCGGATGAATTCCTGCTCGTTGATGTGTCCTGTCTCTGCCATCGCTTAAAGTGAAGGAGGTCTCCATTATAAAGATACTTTTCCGATATTCCGATCTCTTCAGGACATTCTTCAGTATTACTCACTTAACAGTAGTTAATAGTCGAAACCTTTATAAAGGGAGTCTTGATTCTTCACGGCATGGACAGCTATGAGCATAATCTGCGAAAAGAAGCGGATTTCTGGGGAATGATGGCTGAAGAGCGCAGCAAAGGCGGCATCCCGCTTACCATGGACTTTCAGCGGGCGACCCGCTACCGTGTGAGACGTTCCTCTCTGGGCTGGGGCGATTATATCCAGGATCCCTGGTTGGAATCCCTGACCCCTTTCGGCATCGCCAGAGATGATTTCATAGATTTCGCCAGACAGGCCAAAGGAAAGCGTGCCTTGGACCTCTGCTGCGGCGCAGGGTTCCTCAGCCTTGAGCTTGCCCGTGCAGGCAAGCGGGTGGATGCCATCGACCTGAGCAGACGGGAGATTGCTGTCGCAAGATCCTATCAGGCAAAACTCAGGAAAAAGCCGACAGGCAGCATCCATTGGATCGTCGCCGACCTCAACACCCACACCTTTCCGAAGAACACCTATGACCTCATCACCGCATGGGACGGCCTGCATCATATCCCCCACATCGACAGGCTCATGGCAGAGATCCACGACGCATTGAAGCCCGGAGGGATGTTCCTCTTCTCAGAACGGGTATGGGGCGGGAAACAACAGTCTTTCCGAACACGCATAAGCCAGGGTCTTGAGATGACCCTCAATCTCTTCCTTCCTCTGGCCTGGCCCTATTCTGTGCGGTTCAGGGCCTACAAAAGCATGGTCAAGACAGTCTTCAGACGATATGTGCTGAGGCAGGATGTCGAGCTGGACATCGACGCCGACCTGGAACACCATGAGCATGACTCGCCCTTTGAGGATACCACAGGGAAAGAGATGCTCTCTTCTATACAAAGACATTTCACCATCAAGAAGATGCAGCATTTCGGGGCATTTTCAGAAGAGGCCTGCCGGTCAATGAACCTGCCGCGGTTTCTCCGGGTACCTGCCATCCTGTTCCTCTCCTGGTTCGACCACCTCTTCGTCAAGACCAGGATCCTCGACGGCAAGATCGTCATGGGCTACGCGAGAAAAGAGGGCCCGACCAAAGCGTAGACGAGATTATGAATCCTTTGTGCAAAGCTTTCTTGGTAACCTTTAAATAGGTGCTTTTCTTCGGAAGAGGTATGTTCCTGCTCGAGCTTATGGCAAACTTCATCGGCCTCATCGGCGTCGGTGTCATCTTCTGGGGCGCGATGAGAGCTATCATCGGTCTTCTGCGTTCAGAATCATCCAAATCAGCGGGCGCTCTCATCTGTAAACAGCGGGAGCATCTGCGGCATCATTTCGGTTCTTTCATCTTGCTGGGCCTGGAATTCCTGTTGGCCGCCGACATAATCCTCACTATCGTGGAACCCAGCACAGAAGGTCTCATCATTCTTGGTTCCATCATCATCCTCCGGTCCATCATCGGGTTCTTCTTGGATAAGGAGATCGGAAAGTCACATAACTGCAACAATGAGTGACTGCAGCAAATCTTTATTAATCCAGACGATATCTTGCTGTCATGGTCATCGGAAAGGTCTTCGCCATCGTCATGTTGCCTCTGAGCATTCTCATCATCCTTGAAGAGCTTGGGATATTTACCCTCTCTCTTCCTGTCGACAAGGTGTTTCTCGGAGCCATCCTGATGGTCGGTCTGCAGCTCATGACCCTTATCCTGCTCAAGGTGCATCATGGAAGATTCTCCATCATGAGCATACTGACCGCATTGATCTTCACCCTGGTCGCGATCGGTGCAGCCACCGCTTCTTTGCATGGCTACTACAAAGAGCAGGCACCGCTCATCCTTGGAGTGATGATGTTCGGCGAAGCAATCTATGCGCTGCACTGAACGTTAAGCTCCGAATGGAACGGAGTGGAGTGAGAGCGCGGTGTGGTCGTAGTGGAGCGAAGCGTAACGAAGAAGTCGATTTTCACGATAAATAAATATCCAGCGTAGCGAGTGTAACTGTCTGGACTACTAAGATTTTGGGGCTAAGAAAGATTTTAAGAATGAAATTATTTCTTTTTTGAAATCATATGTGCTCTCTTTAACTTGATTCCAAAAATATTTTTTCACATTATCGTCCTCTCGCAACATCTTTTTTGCTTCTTCAATTGAATGAATGGGGTTATTTTCGTATTCAGGATATATTAATTTTAAATGATTTTACTTCCAGATTGGGTATTATAGAAGAAGCGTATTTTAATTTATCACTTACATTTCCAACCACAATAATTCCTCTTACTTTTTGATTTTCTTTAGCCACATGATTTTTTATATATCCCATATATCTCGAAATCTGGTCTATTATTGAATATTCTTTGGCTCCAAACTTTTTTAATTCAATCACCACTAAATTATTCTCCTTATCTTTACAAAATAAATCAATTCTTCCAACTGGGGGTATAGAATATTGTCTTTTTATTAAGGTCAAACCTTCTTCTAAATCATCTAATCTTTCTACAAGAATACTTTCAAAATTTGATTCTAGCATCACGCTTCTTCCATTATTC
>JAADFO010000013.1 GCA_013152815.1 Nanobdellati archaeon | reverse complement strand
AATTGTTGTTGAAGTCATAGCAAACTATAATTAACTATGGTATATAAATATTTCGCTTTTTCAGGGCTTAAAATTTATTGGATTTAACATCAATTATTATCAATATTGAAAGTTATTCTTTCCTGCGCGTATCCTTCTGCACTTCTTCTGCCTCTTCCTGCTCCCCTTCTTCTCCTGATGCTCACTTTATGCTCACTTTTATTAATCCCCCTCCATTTCTCAAGGGTCATGGCTGCACACCCTTCCCCCACCGTCTCCCCTGTCGAACCGCCGGTGGACACACGATTGCCCTTCGAGAAGATAAAGAGGGAGATCCTGGTCAGACGGCAGGCAGACACCTCACCAAGATACGGTTGCTCTCCTGATGACCGTCCTACCGAGAGCCTTCTGACCTATGGCATCATCAACCTCAACAAGCCATCTGGACCATCGTCCCATCAGGTCTCTGCCTATGTCCAGCAGATACTCGGCATCGACAAGAGCGGCCATTCAGGCACGCTCGACCCCAAGGTTACCGGCGTGCTTCCGGTCGCGCTGGGCCGGGGAACGAGAATCGTGCAGACACTCCTCCCTGCAGGGAAAGAATACGTCTGTCTCATGCATCTCCACAAGCCTGTGGAAAGGGACGTTCTGCGCACGGTCCTTTCTGAATTCGTCGGCAAGATCAAGCAGCTTCCGCCGGTGAAGAGCGCGGTCAAGCGGCAATATCGCTTCAGGAGAGTCTACTATATCGAACTCCTCGATGTCCTGGAGCAGGATGTGCTGTTCAAGACAGGCACCCAGGCAGGGACCTACATACGGAAACTGGTCCACGACATGGGCGTGCGGTTCGGCTTCGGCGCTCATATGACCGAGCTTCGGCGCACCAAGGCAGGTCCGTTCCATGAAGACGACGGCCACACGCTCCAGGACCTTGCCGATGCGTTCCATTACTACAAAGAAGAGAACAACGACAGCTACCTCCGTCATGTCATCCGACCCATCGAGGAGGCTGTTGCACATCTGCCGAAATGCTGGGTATTGGACAGCACGGTGGAGACCCTCTGCCACGGAGCAGACCTGAAGGTGCCCGGTATCGTGAAGGTCGAGTCAGAGATACAGATCGACGAGCTTGTTGCCGTGATGACCCTGAAAGGGGAGCTCATCGCGGTCGGGCCCCTGAAGATGCTGCCCAAAGATATACTCAAGGCAGACAAGGGCGTCGCCATCAGGATCCACAAGGTCTTCATGCAGCCGGGAAGCTACCCCAAGATAGAAAAGGCCGATTAGGCAGGTCATCGCAATCCCGTCTCAGCCATCAGGGAACCGGTTCATGACCTCTATCCCATATCGATTCAGAAAGTTCTCCAGCCTCGAGGTATACAGGTGATGCTTGTCTCTGGTCAGCACATTGGACTGTGTCCGTATCGCCGCCGCGATGAGGACCGCGTCACTGGGGTCTTCGATGTTCTCAAGAAGCCCGGGTTCTATGCTCCTGACGAATGATCTCTCCTGATCAGGATTTCCCGGATGGACATCCACGTCGATGATCTTCAGGTGATGCTCCTGCTTGAGAAGATGCCTTAGGCGTACCTTTGACTTGTCATGGATTTTATGCTGCTCTACAAAAGAGAGTTCTTCAGCTGTGAAGGAAAGGATGGCGCAGTCATGCTTCAGCAGCGCTTTCTCCTGCTGTTCCTCAAGCATGTAGATGATGAAACAGGTGTCAAGGAGAAGCTGGCCATGAGCTTCTGCAGGAGAGATGTGCGGCAGCATAGCGAAAAGTTCTTTCATGTCTCTGGTCATCTTCTTGATAGGTTATAATGCTTTCCAAACATGTGTCTTCCGGACCAAGAATCCATAAATATCATCATCATTCTTTCTGTCCATGCAGGCAGCGATTGAAGAGATCACAAACCAATACTTCAGGTTCCCCGGCTCTTCCATCGAGTTTCCAGTCTATCAGGACGGCCAGCTCATCAGTTTCACCCTCATCGAGGTCGGTTGTCTTCCACGTGGGAAACGGCAGCAGCTGAAGGGCAAGAAGAAATTGTTGCATGAGCTATGGATGGACGAGTATCCTGGTTCTCATCATCTTCCCGAGGTCTATCGCCACCTTGTCAGCTTCAACTACAATCCTGACTATCCTGTCGACGATCAGAAGCGACCCATAGACACGGTCATGAGCTACCAGCACATCACCAAAGAGCTGCTGGAAGGCCTTGGTGAAGAATATTTCGGGCATATTATGGCACGGCTCGAGAAAAAACATCAGAAGATCCGACGTCGTGACCGCATAGAGCTGGAACGTATATTGTCTTCCTCTGATGCCGATGGCCTGCTCGATTTCCTTCGCGACAGGAAGCGCATCGATCTTGCCGGTGATATCCGCGGAGAACTGGCAGAAGCATTCACCCTGCAGGATATCGATCGGGTCAAGCCAGAGGGGATGAGCCTCCTTAACAACCATCATATCAACTTCTTCAACAAGGATTACCGGAACGGCACCGAAGTCGACGGAGTGCTCATCTTCTACGGGATATCGTCCTATCTGGATCTGCTCTACAACCTGAAAAAGAAAGACTATCTGTTCGTCAATGACCGGTGGAGCATCGGTCCCACATGAACCTGCTCAGTCCACCGTAAACAATCTCGAATCATGGTCCACGTCGAACAGTCCCAATCTCGCGCCGGCGTCCAGCCAGCCGTGGGCATAGTTGAGCGCTGCGAAGGCCGTTACCACATCACCTTTCTCCTTGAAGAACTTTGCGTCTGAGAAATAGCGGGTCGCCATGTCCAGAAAATCCCCGGCCTTCTCCTCCCAGTCGAAGGACGCTTTCGGAGCGATCTTCACCTTGGCGAGCGCTTCACCTGTCAGGGAGAAATACTTCTCGAGTCTCTCATCGGTGACGTCTCGCTGTCCGGTCATTTTATTGAAAGAACAATAAGAGAAAAAATAAAATCATCCCCTCTCGTGGGGGAGCATCCGTTTGATGGAGATGGGGATGACCCCTGCTTCAAGCTCTTTTTTTGCGATGGCGATGGGGTTGAAATGAAGCTCCTCCATGTCCTTCTCCCCTATCTTGAGCAGGAACGGTGCGCCCATGCTGAGCTGCAACGACCGCGCCCCGATGATACGCGCCCTCTCATATTTCGTCAGTTCTTCAGCCATCTTTCTTACCTCAGAGGTTTTTCCGTATCTTGGCAGCGTTCTCCAGAGCCATGTCGACCATCTTCTGGATGTCTTTCATGTCCAGGGGTTCCTCTCCTCCTTTCTGCATCGCACAGAGCTTCCCGTCCTCGATGGAAGCGACCGTCAGCCGTGCCTCGGCGGCTTCCTCTTCATCAGAGGTCGGGTCGACGAGGAGATGCTTGCCTATCTTCCAGACCGTCACCGAGATGGGATGCTTGTTCATCTTGATCCTCTTGTCGGTCTTGGTCTTATAGTCGATGGCCTCGCCGTCAAAGGCGGGGAACCGGGTATCCTCTATGGCCGCAAGGGTCCCCAGCGCACTCGCGTCCAGGAGATTGCCTGCATCGTTTATCGTGACGATGTCGATGGAGATGATCCAGACGTGCTCTCCTGCCTTGATGCAGAGCGCCTTGTTGTCCAGCGCACCTGATTCACGGATGCCCCTGTCCACCACCCTCGCGATCTCGATGGCCCAGATCCCCGGAGGTCCTGTCTCGAAATCAGGGCTCGACATGGGCAGGAGTTCAGCTCCGACCATCAGCGTTCCCTCGTCAGGCCTGTCAGGGTAGGGCTTGTCCACGATCATCTTGACGCCGACGAGCACTTCGGTCTCCCCTATCTTCACACGGGCAGAACCTTCTGCGTTGGCAGAGACCCCTTTCTCGACGCTGATCCGTCGCCATTCGTCCTTCTTTCTGCCGTCTCTCCGAAGACCGGCCTCAAGATACTTGAGCATATTCTTCTGCATCTCATTCTGCATGATTCTCACCTGCCTTGAATTTATCCTTGAGCGCCGCCCTCTGGATCCTGTTGATCTCGCCGCATTTCTTCTGGGCGAGTTCCATGGCCTCATTGAGCTGTTCTTTGGTGATGATCCCGTCCATCTGCAGGAGCGAGATCTTCCCGGTGCTCGGGATGACCGCGAAGGGTATGTCCGCGACATCTCCCTTGTCGTAGGCCTCTTCGTCGTAGTTCAGGTCGGCGACGACGCTGTTGTCGACGACACCGATGGCGACCGCGGAGACCAGGTCCTTCATGACGATGCCTGCGTCGGCGAGGGCGATGGATGCGGCGCTGATACCCGCACATCTCGTCCCTGCATCGGTCTGGTCGAGCTCGATGAACACGTCGATGACGGCATTGGTGAAATCATCCAGTTCCATGACAGACAGGAGCGCCTTGTTCGTGACCATGGAGATCTCTTTTGAGCGTCGTGACCCTCCTGGCCTTACCCGTCCACCGACCGAAGAGAAGGGCATCATGTTATAATGACATCTCAGGACTCCCTTGGTGGGATTCTGCAGGAATCGTGGGTAGAGTTCCCGGGGTCCGTAGACCGCGGCATAGGCAGATGACTTGCCGATCCGGAAATAGCCGGACCCGTCGGCACGTTTGATGATCCCTGCCCTGGCTTCGATGGGTCTCAGTTCATCAAATTTCCTGCCGTCCAATCGTTTTTCATATACCATTTCATTTCACCTTTTCCTTGAGGAACCTGCTGATCTCGTCGGTGAGACCCGAAAGATGGGCTTTCTCCTCTATGAGTCCGATGGCCTGGGCGGCGATGCTCTCTTTCTTCGGTTCGCCGCTGATCCAGATGATGCCGTTCTGGCCTACCATGATCCGACAGTTCGTCGCCTCCTTTATCAGGGAGATCATGGAACCTCCTTTGCCGATGATGCGCGGCACCTTCGAGGCATTGACCCGGACGATCCGTCCTTCGCTGAGCTTTCCCAGTCCGGGACCTTTTGCCGACACGTCGATGAGCTTCTGGGACGTCACGTTGACGATGGTGACCGCGACATAGTCGCCGATCTTATAGTATCTCGTCAGGTCGGCCCCTTTCTGCACATATTCTGTGGTTCCGTCCTTGAGGGAGAGCAGGGAGGTATAGGCCGAATTCGTATCGATGCGCCATCCGTTCAGCGTGATGTCGATGACCTTTCCGATGATCGCATCATCGGTCTTCGGGTTGTATCTCCCCGAGAGCGGGATGATCTTGATGGCCCTTCCGGAGATGTTGACTATCCCTAACCTTTTGGCGCGCACATGGTCGTCCATCCGATAGGCGCCGAATCCCGGCAGATACTCCATGCCTTCTGCGAGCTCCTCGCCCGGCACGACGACCTGCCTTTCCTTCACCAATAATTTTGCCATTGTTGTTTCACCTTTCTCTTCTCTTACCTTCCGTTGTTGAGCGTCTCTGTCGCCACATCACCATGGCTCATGCTGTTCAGCTTGTCCAGCAGATCGTCAGCCAGCCCAGCGGGGATCTCGATGGTGGCATGCCAGCTTCCGTCGTTCTGCCACTCCTCTTTCTGGATGGTGCTGAGGTTCTTCACGACCGCATAGCATTGCGGCGCATAGGCGGCGGGGATCTTGATCAACAGCTTCCTGTTCTCGAAGCTTATCGGCAGGATGACCCTCAGTTTCTTCAGTATGTCCTGGACCTGTTGCTTGATGTCCTCAAATTCGTCGATATGGATGTTCGCTTCCTTGAACGCGTTCTCTATCCTGGTCAGCGGATGGGGAGCATGGGTCCTCGGATCGACGCCGTTGACGTGGATGATGTCCATGATCCTTTTCAGCTTCTCTTCCCTGAGCTTCTGCCGATATTCCTGGGTGAGTTGGATGTCCCCTTCCCTGATGATGATGGTTGCGGCCTCGAGGATGCTTTCGGTGTCGAAGACGAGTTTCAGGTCGTGTTCGCTCGCAAGCAGCCCTTTCTTCACGTCGGCGAAGATCTTCTCTGCTTTCAGGATATCACGGACCTCTATGTCTTTGCCCTCTTTCAGCTGGACAGCGAGGTCAGGATCGACATTGATCTCAAAGGTCTTTCCTGCCTTCTTCAGCCTGACGATATTGAGGCTGATGCGTTCCTTGTCGAATGTCTGGCCGTTGCTCATTTTTTCTTGACCTGAGTCAGATGCTTCTGCAGTTCTTCCTTGTTCAGGCGGACCAGCTTCCTGTCTTTCTTGGTGATGTAGACGCAGTCGATCCGTTTGACGTCGATGTTCTTGTCGATGACCTGCAGCAGCGCCTTGAGCGCTAACTTGATGCCATCCTCGATGGTCATGTCCTCCTTGTATCTCTTATGGAGGATCTCCTCGATCTCGGGTTCGCCTTCCCCTATGGCCGTCGCCCTGTACTGGAAATAGATGCCGGTGGGATCAGTCTCGAAGAGCTTCACTTCTCCGTCATTCTCGATGCCTCCGATGAGGAGCGAGACACCGAAGGGCCTGAGCCCTCCCGATTGGGTGCATATCTGCTTGAGGTTGCAGATGTCCTTGACGACCGTGATGGTGTCCACCGGCGTGTCGTAGGTGACCCGATGCTGCTGCCCTTTCATCTGTGCCCGTTCGATCAGGACGCGGGCGTCGCTGAGGATGCCTGCGGCAGTAGCTATGAGATGGTCGTCTATCTTCGCAATCTTCTCGACCGCCTCAGGGACCATGAGATCGTCCATGATCCTCTTGTCGGTCACCATGACGATGCCGTCCTTGCAGGTGATGCCGATGGCGGCGCTTCCCTGTCGCACGGTCTTCTTGGCATACTCCACCTGAAGCAGACGTCCGTCCGGACTGAACATGGTGATCGCCCGGTCATATCCCATCATCTGATGTGTCATAGGTTGCATGGTTCCACCTTTTTTAGCTTGACAGATATCTTTCCCTGACTTTCTTGAGCATTCCGCTGGTTCCCAGGGACCTCACGAGCGCCTGCTTTCCATCTATCTCCTTGATCAAGGCCAGGACTGCCCTGGCTTCCTGAGTTGATTTCGCAGAGACCCGAAAGACCCCTCTTCTCCTTTTCTGGTCCCAGTCGTCAGCAAGCGGCAACAATCCGGCCTGTGAAACGCCTTTCATTCCCGAAAAACGGGAAAATCCGTTCTTTATGGCTGAAAAGACGGAAAAATAACTCTCTATGCTTGAGTCTGATATCACTTCGAACGCCAAATATCTTTTCTTCTCCTTCAATGTCGGCAATAGCGGCTTCATCTTCTTCATGATTGCCAGTCACCTTCGTCTGTTCTGGTTGTTGAGAAAACGTTATCCTTCTCTTCGCCTCCTCTTCTCTCTGAGTTCGGGTGAGGCTGGTTGGTTTATAAAGGTTATGGAAAACAGGCGACGTCCTCTGTCCTGGGTGTCCTGGTGGCAGATGCGCTCTTTTCAGGGCGCTTTTCCCTTACGAGGACTTCTTTCAGGAAGTTAACTATCGTTCGGGAGATTAACCATCACTCAGTGGTAAATATGGAAAGATTTATATACTCTGTGTGCCTCTGCACCCTTTGTGATAGCCATGGGCTTTGTCTATACCCCCTACGAATCTCCGAAAGAAGGGTTTTCCCGCCATTGGATCTATTACCTGCAGTTCAACCCCTATGAGCAGGAATCCTCTGTCCCTTCTGACCCTTCGCAAAAAGGCCTTGACCAAAAGCTGCTGATGGGCAATCCCGGTCTGCTGGATTTCGAAGAGAAGGCTTTCATGGTCATGGATTTTCTCCGGCAGACCTATGTGAGCGCGCTTCCCGATACTGAGGTTGCCCTCTATCACCTGAAGAAGATCCCCCGCTCATCAGACAGGATAAGCACTGAAGAGATGCTTCCTGGACCCTGCTATCATCTGAAGAAAGGTACTGCGATGCGTCTGGTCATGGATAGCCATGGCATCGATGACCTGTTCTTTCTCCAGGGAACGTCCCTTGTCCACCGGCCTTTCTCCAGCGAGGCTCTTCAGACGATCTTTCGATCAGAGCAATAGGCCTGACGCGGTGATAATCACCGATGTCACCGACAAAAGATATTTATACTATCTTCCCCGGAATCTCTCTATGCCTCTGCTATGACACATGGCAGGAAACAGGCAAGAAAGAGGTGATCTTCCTTGGATAGAAAAAAACAGGAGTTCTTTTCTTCTGACCGTCTGAGCGTTCTTATGGTCTCTTTGGTTGCCATCGTGGCAATCATCGGCATGGTCGGCCTTTTCATTTCAAGGACATCGGGCTTCGATCCGGCCGAACCTCTTGCTCCCTTCTTTTCCCACGGAGAGACCGACGTCGGCGTGCAGAACACGGGAGGTCAAGGATTCCGGCAGACCCAGGGTCAGACAAGTCCGTCAGATTCTCGGCTTTTTGGACAAGCAGCCTGTCTTCAGTGCAGGGATATCTCTTGTCTGGTGGATTGCAAGGGACCCGATGCCTATGAAGTCATCACCCTCCAGGCCTCTGGAAAAGATACCCTCCGGTTGACCTTCACAGACAAGGCAGGCCAGATAATCTCGCAGGATGTCTATGGCTATCTTCCGTCTGAGGGTGTCTTTCTCGGTAAGGTGTTGCCTGGCGGAACAAAACGTGATCTGGTCATCAATGCTGCCGACAGGGTCCATGATAAGGATATGTTCATCATCAATGATGGAACCCCTGCCGGGCCGGGAAGGGTGCTGAAATACGAGGGGACCCAGAACAGGGACGATGTCTACAGGATCCAGGATGTGGGCAGCAAGGTCTATGAGACTGCCTATGATTCCCGAGGAGATGCTGTCCTGGTGGTGGATGGATTCCCTTCGCATATCAAAGGAGCAGGGGACAGTTCTCCCTATATCCATGTGGATACCATCTCCAACGCCATCACCACAGAAGGTGGCGGGTCGATCGTCTTCGCCTACGCGGGGGAGCAGTATCAACAGGCGATCAATGTGCGTTCCCATCGGTTCTCTCCGCTCCTTCTGGACCAGCTCTTCGCCGGCATCTCCTATGATGAACAGGACGGCTTCCTCCAGGTGGGGGCTGTCATCGCCCCGAACGGGCAATCCTGGAAGGTGCCCCGTTCCTCGACGACCCTCGGCGTGTCGATGGATAATGGCCTTCTCTACCAGTTTGACGCGCCCGCAGACACCCAGAACAAGTTGACGATCGTCCATGTCCTCGGATGATCCCTTTTTTCTTCTTCTTTTCTTAGGCTTCTTTTTTCCTGGACCGCTTTTCAGAAAGAGACATCGAACCTTGCGAGCTGTCCTCCCAGCAATGATCTGATGTGTTCCAGGCCTTTCTCTGTCTTGGCCTCTGCCCGGACGACCAGGGCCGGCTGTGTGTTGGAAGCTCTCACCAGGCCCCAGCCATCGTCGGTGAGGAACCTCACTCCGTCGATATCGATGATCCTGAAATCCTTCTTGAACGCTTCCTTGATGGCTTTCACCATCTCGAACTTCTTCTCTTCCGGCACCTTGATCCGGATCTCCGGCGTCGAGAAATACTTCGGCGCATCGTCAAGCAGGGTCGAGAGCCTCCTGTCGGTGTTCGACAGGATGCGCAGCAGTCTCGCTCCTGCATAGATTGAGTCATCAAAGCCATACCACTCATCGTTGAAATAGATATGGCCCGACATCTCGCCGGCAAGCAGGGCATTGGTCTTCTCGAGTTCTGCCTCGATGATGGAATGACCGGTCGGTGTCATGTGGGGCCTGCCGCCATGGGCCTCGATGTCCTCCACCAGTGCCTGCGAACATTTCACCTCCATGCAGATGGTCGCGCCCGGATGCTTCTCAAGGATCTCCCTGGAAAAGAGGATGAGCATCTCGTCGCCGAACATCATCCTGCCGTTCTCGTCGACAGCGCCCAGACGGTCAGCATCCCCATCATAGGCGAGGCCGACATCTGCCCGCTCTTTCCTGACCGTCTCCATGAGCACCTTGTACTGTCCTGGCTGGGTCGGGTCCGGATGGTGGTTGGGATATGTACCGTCGCTCTCTGAGAAAAGCTCGATGACCTCCACGCCCATCTTCCGAAGAAGCTTCGGTGCGACGCCGCCTGCCATGCCATTTCCTGCATCGGTGACGACCTTGAGCTTCCTTTGCAGGGTCAGCCTGCCGGCGATCTCTTCGACATAGGGCGTGACTGCGTCGGCTTCACGGACGCTTCCCCCTTCTCCCTCTGCCTGCGCTTTTCTCTCTCTGCCTGTCTTCTCCCTGTCTTCCTTTTCTCTGTCTCTTTCTTCCCTGTCCTCCTTTTCCTCTCCTCTGTCCTCTCTGATGAGATCATAGATGTGCCTGATGTCCGTGCCCCAGATGCAATGGTCGTCGATGGCGACCTTGAACCCGTTATAGCTGGGCGGGTTATGGGAACCGGTGATCATGATCCCTGTCGGGATGGCGAAGTGGCGCAACGCGAAGTAGAGCACCGGTGTGGGAACCTCGCCCACATCCACGACCCGGTAGCCTGAGCCAACCAGAGCATGGACCACGATGTCCCGGAAGGGACGGGAACTGTGCCGGTTGTCCCTGCCGATGAGGATGTCCCTGCCGGTATCTTTCTCCCTCAAGAACCGGATGATGCCCTGGGCGAGTACCTTCACGGTCTCGACGGTGAGGTCTTTGTCCACTATCCCTCTGATATCATATTCCCGGAAGATCGCAGGATTGATGTCCGGCTTCATTCCAGCCCTCTCCATTCCTTTTTCGCATGCTCATAGCGTTCCATGGTGCCGGTGTCGAACCACTGCCCTGAGAACGGATAGCCGAAGAGCTTCCCCTCTTTCGCAAGCCGCGGGAAGACGTCCTTCTCCAGCATGGAGAAACCTTCTGGAATATAGTCGAGCACCGCGGGTTCCAGCAGGTAGAATCCTGAATTTATCAGTTTCGACGGCGCCTTGTCCTTCTCTGGTTTCTCTACGAACTCCAGGATCCTGCTTCCCTGGAGCCTCGCCACACCATACTGGCTGGGATCATCGACCGTGGTCAGGGCGATGGTGGCCAACGCCCTGCTCTGTCGGTGGAAGGCATACATCTCCTCGATGTTGATGTCCTTGAGCTCATCACCGTTGGTCACGATGAAGGTCTCTGTGAGCTCTTTCTTGAGCAGCAGGAGCGGGCCTGCCGTGCCCAACGGCTCATCCTCTTCCACATAGTCGATGTTCATCCCGAAATCCCGTCCATCCTTATAGAACTCCTTCAGCTTCTCCTTGAGATAGCCTACTGAAAGGATGGCATTGGTGATGCCATGCTTCTTCAGGAGATCGAAAAGGTGTTCGATGAGCGTCTTTTCCTGCACCTTGATGAGCGATTTGGGTGTCTTCAGGGTGAAAGGTCTCAGTCGCGTGCCCTTCCCTCCGCAGAGGATGACCGCCTTCTGTGGAATCCGGGACCCCAGGCCCTTGTTGGTCAATATCTCGATGGCATGGGACCGGTTCTTGATGGTGGTGCCGTCGATCAGGTCGTCCACCTTCTTCACCAGATTCTTGTCCAGGGTAAGGCTGATGCGTTCTTTCATGATCCTTCAGATGTCCCAGAATCTGCCCTGTATAAAAATATTCCCTTTGTGTGATGAGGTATGATGACCAAAATATATAAAAAGGGCATCTCTATGAATCTTTCTTGCTTGAGGTCTATATTATCTTCAGCTACCTGGCTTTTTTTTGGGG
>JAADFO010000012.1 GCA_013152815.1 Nanobdellati archaeon | reverse complement strand
TTCAGCAGCATCTTCTTTTGCTTCAATAAAATCATCCAATAATTCTTTCTGTAATCTCCCTGTCAGGTAAAAATAATAGATTACTGAATCAAAAGTTACTGCGTGAATAGAAAGATCTGTTTTTATCTTAATACCTTCATTTTCCAATAATGCCCGCGCCATATAAAACATACTATAATAACTGGCATTTACCACCCAAAGCAAACCATTGAAACTTGTAAACCCAAGATATTGTTGTTTGTCTGGGTTGGTTGACAATTCAAATAATGCTTTTGCAGAATCAATGGAATCATCTGCATTCTTAAGATAAAAATCCACATGTTCTGGTTTTTCCTTTGTTTTAATGGTACCTTCGCTTATGAATTGTTTAATTCTGCTCTCTGCTTCCTTTAGCTTTTTTTCCTGTAACATTTTATGATCGCCCTCGTTGAATCAATCTATAAAATAATTCTGCCCCATATAAAATTATGTGTTTGTTCAATAGCTCATTCATTACATTTTTTTCTTCACGTTTACTAAGCATTTCGTAAACACTTTCAAATCCAATAACCCTTTCTTCAAAAGGTAAATCATAATCTGACGCAATATTATGAAGAAATTTTTCATGAAATTCCACCTTATCCGTGCTATCTACAATTAATAATATGTCAATATCTCTCGGTTTATCCGATTCCACTGTTGAACCAAATACAAGTAAAACAAAACTATCTTCCTTGATTTTATGGACAATCTCTTCTGCAAATAGGTTAATATCTTTGAATTTTCGTTTACTTAGCAAATCATCTCTTCTCAAATATTCAACAAAAGCAAGAGTCTCATGATGAGTTTTATAGTTCAGAACGAGATTTTTATGTTTATCTTGTTGGATCATATGATTTTCTATCAATGGTTGTATCGCTCTATGGGTGAGAGAGACATGCATTTTTAGTCTCCTTGCAACTTCTCTTAAAGTAAATGATTCAGTAATGTGTCCTGCGAATATCTGCAATACTTTTGCTGTTGATCTATTGATATACATGTGTTCACCTTTATGTGAACAAGTGTTCACTTTAAAGTATATAAAAGCTTCGCTTTTAAGACGGTTTTCTCATCATCACCGTGTTCTTTTCAGGAAACACGAAGAAATCAGAAATTCCGTCGCTCGGAGCTACGTTAAAACCAAAGGTTTGCGTGCCAGAAATGCACAAGCATTTCTGTGCATCCCCAACCTAAAGGTCAGGGTATGAAACCTTCGCACGAATCAGACATTGCTAAGCAGGCAAACATCAGCAGACCGACCTTCTATCGGATGATGGACAGAAGGCTGCGGCAAGAAGGTTGCACCGGTGATTCGACAGTACAGACAACGGAAAAACTTATAAAATATGAAAAAAAAGCAAGGAATACACTATGAAAACAAATCCTGAAGGTGTGAAAATAGTAAAAACCACCTTAATGTATCTCCTCCTTTTACTGCTCCTCATGGTTGCTTTTTCAGGAATATATGATCTTCTTAGTCTTGTGGGTGCAGGAGGAATATATACTCTCTGGACTCTGGGCATATTGACGATGGTCGCATTAATAGCTTTATTATTTAAATTTCGAAAAAGCATTGTGGAGAACTGGGGAACTCTCTTGGAAAAAGAGCCAAATAGCGTAGGTACCTTTTTCTATAAAATTGAATCGTTTATCGTTAAACATCAAATAAGATTATTATTCATTGGAATTCTAGCCGGGATCATTTATTATCTGGTCAAATCAGGAAGAATTTAATACGCTCATTCCTTAGCCCGCGCGTGTTTTTCAAGAATTAAAACAGATTCTTTACTTTTATTGTAGGACAGTTTTATTAACCTGTTTTTGTCTTTCTGATGAGTATAGATGATAAGTTCGTAGAGCAAGAAGAACCAAAGCAGAAGTTGGAATCTAAAGTCGGCTTTAAGGACATCCTGCAACAGATTCATAGGAAAGACTATGGGATTCTTGGAGGTTTCACCTTGTTATCAACGTTGATTGCTGGTCCTGTGATGGCTCTGGGTACATTGGCAAGCTATCTCATTGCCTACAGAGCGATCCAAAAGAAGAAGAAAGAACCGTTGACTGCGAAAGGGGTGAAAGCTGAGTCTTACTTTGCTGCCATTTCGGCGTCATATTTCTCGATTGCCCACCATTACTTCAACATGCTGGGCAACATCTTTCTCAAAGGACTGGTCGGCTTTGCTGTCGGAATCCCTCTATCTTTTGCCAGGTACTTCCCACTCAAACATGTCCTCCACAAATACTCGCCGATATCTTTCATCAAGAACATGGGCACAGCAGTCAAAGAAGGGTATCAATCCTTGAAAGACAACTTCAAGAACGCCTACACGAAGACGCTAAAATACCTTGCCGCACCATTACTTGTCTTCTGGGGACTTGTACCGCCAGATATCCAAGCGATAGCACACTCGACTGGAGGCAGACTTGCATCTTTGGGTGTCAAATCAAGATAGACTCTGGAATAAAGGAATCGTATGCAACATGACAGAACATATTTATGTGATTATGGTATTCTAAGGGATATGAAATGGACTTTCGTCTTTCTGCTCAGTATCTCTCTGGCAGGCTGTGCCCTGACCGGGGAGGTTGGGTCAGAACCGGTCGAGAAGCCAGAAGAGATCATCATCGAGGTGCCCTTGCAGCTCACCAGCCCTGTCTTTGCCAACAATGAGAAGATCCCTGCCAAGTACTCCTGCGAGGGAGAGGACATCAACCCCCCACTGAAGATAGATAACATCCCTGAAGGCACAAGAACAATGGCCTTGATCATGGACGACCCTGATGCCCCTGCGGGAACATGGGACCATTGGATCGTCTTCAACATCCCGGTCACGACAAGCATCCCTGAAGATGTCAAAACCCTGGGCGTCTCGGGCATGAACAGCTGGGGAAGGACGGGGTACGGAGGACCGTGCCCACCGTCAGGGACGCACAGATACTTCTTCAGGCTCTACGCCCTTGATCAGGAACTCCCGTTGCAGCAGGGCGCCTCAAAGGAGGAGCTCGTGCAGGCGATGGAGGGCCGCATCATAGACCAGGCAGAACTCATGGGGACCTATACACGATGAACAGAGGACGCATCCTGACTCAACCGATCTCTTCACGTTTCTCTATATAGTCGTTGATCGTATCGACGAACTCTGCATGGCTCCAGGTCAACGGAGAGACCGACAGGGGTTCCCCGCTATGGGGATCGAGCTGTTCCGGCATCACGCCGGTGGAGAGCGAGTGGTCTGCAGCCCAGTCGATGAGTTTCTTCGCTTCCTTGAGATCCTCTTTGGTACGGGAGACCCTGATGAGCCACTTGGCATACCACAACGTGGTTATGAACCAGGGGTTGCCGGGGATGTTCTTCAGGTCGTTGGAGACCCTATGATAATGGTCATTGTAGTATCTCGCGAACCCGCCCACCGACGTCTTGACCCAGAGCCACTCCTTCATCCGTTCCATGGTGGATACGATCTTCGGGTCGTCTGCAGGGAAGACATCAAACGCATAGAGACCATACACCGAGGCGTCCATGGCGTTGTCGAAGACGACCTTCTTGCCCTCGATGGAGACGCCTCGTCGGAAGTATCCGTCCTTGTCGTTCCAGAGATATTTGACCATGGCCTTCTTGATAAGGTCAAAACCGGTATCACAGCTCTGGCAGAATTTCTTATCGCTGAGGAGATGGGCGAAACGGGAAGCAGCGACAAGGCCAGAAAGGACAGCAGAGGTGGTGAAGGTGAAGATGGCCCTGCGTTCTTCCCATAGGTCATAGGATTCCTTCGGCAGGCCATTGGGATGACGGTAGCGGGTCAGGAAATCTCCCATGGGCCTGATGAGATCGTCATAGTGTTCCCTGATGAACGCATCATCCTTGGTGTATCGATGGTAGATGTCCAGCGCCCTGAGCACGAGAGCGGTCTCATCCTCCTGGATGGGCAGGGAATGCTCGCCGTGGAGCACCCAGGGGTGCCAGGAGCTTCCAAGGGTCTTGTCAGGATTGTACTTGTGCATGAGATACCCGCCTTTCTCCAGCACGTCCCTGCAGAAGAGGAAGAACCGCTTGGCATACTCTGGATAACCGGCCCGGATGAGCGCGATCGAGACCAACGCCCCGTCCCTCGGCCAGAGATAGGAATAGGTATCCTTGTTGTACTGCAGGTTGTCCGTATCATTTGCTGCGGTTATGGCGCCCCCTTTGTCTATCTGGGTCTTGATGATGAGGAGAGAACGCTTGTAGAGTTCCTGCAGCCGCTTGTCGACCTTTTTCAGGTCCGGCTGGACAGCGCCGAGCCAGCCACGCTGGCATTGTTCCGCGTGCCTAAGATGGGCATCGACGCCTTCCCTGAGGAAGCGGTCCTGAAGAGCATAGACCTCATCGAAACAGGTTCCTGCAAGAAGATAATAGGTGAAGGTCGTCTCCTTTTTCGGGCCCAGCTCCAGATCGATGCAGAGCAGGGAATCGACCTCGCCCTGGGCTACGGGATTGTCAGGGGTATGCCAGCCTGGAGTGACATGCTCACCGATGTCAAAGCCATCGAGGACCGGCCTGCCTTTGCTGTCGGCCAGACCGATGAGGAAATAGGCAGAACGTTTGTAATGGATGACCGCCTGCTTCTCCATGTGGTACAGGGCAGTGTCGCCGATGCCGTCTCCGTAGAGATGGAAATCCTGGTGAAAACAGATCCGCAGCTTCCTCTTGCGATCGGCATCGTTGCGGACGGTCATCTTCCGGAAGAAGATGTTATCTTCACAATAGACATTCTCCTTGAGACGGATGCTGAGCTGCCGGTCCTTGTTCACCGCCTTGTTATCAGTCACCAATGTCTCGTTCTCGTAGCAGAGGTTCCGCTCCCACTCCTGTCCATCGAGCCAGGACAGCTCATTATGCTCAAGCACCCCTATCCTGTGGGCATGGCCGATGAGATGGTTGTACTGCCCGACATGAGGGAAATAGATGTCTCTGACCTGAAGCCATCGGTCTATGTTGACCAGGAAGGACTGGTTGCCGAGGACGATATGACGGGTCATGGAAAACAGGCAGGCACGACAGTATAAAAGGATTATGGAAGAAGCAGGTATTATGAAACCCTCGCATGAATCAGCTGCAGCGACAGCCGTCTTTGGTGGAGGTGTAGCCAGCGGTACAGTGCCCGTCAAGGTAAAGGACCTCACCGTCCTGGCAGTACAGTTCACGGAGGGCCATGTTCCCCTCAGGATCCCGGATGCAGCTGTCCCAGCCGTCGAAGAGCACATAGGGCACATCATCATGCGCCACGAAAGCGGTCACTTTCCCTATGTGGAACGGGTCGTTGTTGTCGAAGTTGGCCACACAGTTCAGGATGCCGCCATAGTCCCTGAACGTGACCAGGGCTCCTCCATCATAGGGCTCGAAGGAACTCTGGAGCGCGACGAGACCGACGGCGGGCTGTTGCCGCAGCGCAAGGCCTGCAAAGAGCATCCCAAGAAGGGCCGTGACAAGCTCATGATGGTCATTGTTCCAGAGCGGCCGATGTTTCCGTGCCATGGGAGATACCTAAAGAAAAGACGTATTTAAGGTTTGCTGTGAACTTGCCAGACCATCTTTTGCATAAGCAATAAAAGCAGTATCTGCCAACCCCTGTCCCATGGAGAACCAGATACGGACCGTGCTGCTCCTGGGGATGTTGAGCGGACTGCTGCTCGCCGTGGGCTACCTTCTCGGAGGGATGTCCGGACTCACCTTTGCCATAGCCTTCGCCATCATCATGAACTGGGGCTCCTACTTCTGGAGCGACCGCATCGCGCTCTTCATGTACAAGGCAAAGGAGCTCAAAGCAGAAGAGCAGCCAAAGCTCTTCAGCATGGTCAAGGACGTGGCTTCAAGAGCAGGCCTGCCGATGCCCCGCGTCTTTCTCATACCATCAGAGCAGAGCAACGCCTTTGCCACCGGCAGGAACCCCACGCATGCAAGCATCGCCGTGACCAGAGGGATCCTCTCCCTTCTTGATGAGCAGGAACTCAAAGGGGTCATAGCCCATGAGCTTTCCCATGTCAAGAACAGGGACATCCTGGTCGCTACCATCGCCGCGACCATAGCGTCGGTCATCTCCTACGTTGGATTCGTGGCGAGGTGGGGAGCGATCTTCGGCGGGTTCGGAGGCAGGGACAATGACCGGGGAGGCATCCTCGAACTGCTCCTGCTCGCCATCGTCACCCCGCTCATCGCATTGCTGCTCCAGCTGGCCATCTCCCGAAGCAGGGAATATTTGGCCGATGAGACCGGCGCGAGGATCCTCAGGGACAGCAGCGGCCTGGCATCGGCATTGGAGAAGCTCGAGCAGGACACCAAAAGGCATCCCCTGCGTCTCGGCAGCCCGGCTTCAGCCCATCTGTTCATCACCAACCCGTTCACCAAGAAAGGTCTCCTGGGCATGCTCTCCACCCATCCGCCCATGGAAAAACGCATCGCAAGGCTGCGACAGCTGAGGTTCTAGAACAGAAAGCAGAGAGAGCGTGAAGAGAAAAAGAGAACACAGAGAAGCTCAGAGCGCATAATCTTTCCTGAAGAGCTCGGCAAGCTCCTTCGCACGCTTCGCCCCGATCTTCTCCACCTTCTTGAGTTCATCCTCGCCGGCATTGACGAGTCCTTTGATGCTGCCGAAATGCTCGAGCAATGCCTTGGCCAGCTGGATGCTGATGCCGGGAAAAGAGGAGACCGCATACTCGAGCTGTTCCTTCTCGGTCAGCGGCTTTCTTGAACCGTGCGGTTCGAAGTTCCGGGAAAGCTGTTCCTGCTCCCGTGATGCGATGATGAAGAGCTGGGCAGCCGTATCCTTGGCGGTCTTCGTGTAGAGTATGGGCACGCCGAAGCTGACGGTGATGGCAGCGATCATCCCCCGGATGGCATTGGGATGGATGTTCCTGGCCGAATAGATATCCTCGATGCCCTGCACCAGGACGAGAGGCCGTTCATAGGTCTGCTTGAGGGTCTTCACCTGCTGGAGCAGACGACCGTCGAGGAGAGAGTCCACAAAGTCCTGGACCGTCTTGAACTCGACAGCCACCCTGCTTGAGAGCACATAGTCTGCCGCATCGAGACGTTTGAGCGCAATCCTGACACCGAGATTGATGAGCTCCTTTATGACATTGGAGCCCTTCTCCCGGTCATCGGCATACACCAGGACGTCCCCGGTCTCCACATACTTCTGCAGGGTCGGCTGCTTCTTCCCGGCGAACACCCCGATATCATGCTTCAGCTTCCCGAGGACGCTGTGCATCCGCTTCTCCTTATGATGAGCGCTCCAACGATAGGCCTCGTCCCGGGTCCCTTTGGTGATGAGCACGATGACTTTCCCTTTTTCGAGCCTGCCGGTCCTTCCCCTGCGCTGGATGTGCCGGATGACGCTGGGGATGGGCTCGTAGAAGATGACCGTATCCACCTGCGGGATGTCGAGGCCTTCCTCGCCCACCGCAGTCATGACGATGGTGTTGAACTCACCTTCCCGGAAACGCCGGAGCATCGCTATCTGTTCCTTCTGGGTGATGCCGGTGCCGTTCTTCTTCGCCTGGCCGACGAAGAGCTCTGCCTGGATCCCTGAAAAGGTATTGAGCTGGGTGACGATGCGATGTGCATTGTCCCTGTAATGGTTGAAGATGATGACCTTCTTCCCGGGAGACCGGTGTTCTTGCTTCACCAGCTCGAAGAGCCGGGTCATCTTCGGATGGACCGCCCCTTTTTCCATCAGGGAGGATGCCCGGACAAAGGCGTCCCGGAAGTCAGGGTCCATGACCAGGTTCTTCACCGCCTTGGTCGTGGTGGTCCTGGCCTTGCCCATGAGCGACTGGAGATAGACATGGAGTGAAGCGATGCCCTGTGTCTCGAGCAGTTCGAGGGCGTGCTGGACCTTCATGGCCTCTGCCAGGAGCGAGATGACACGATAGGCATCGAAATCCTTGAGTCCCTGGGCAAGCTCTCCCTGCAATTGCCCCTGCATCATGAGGATGTCCTTCTTGGAGACCGAGCGCGGATCCTTTGCCAGATAGCCCTTCTCCTTGACGAGCTTGAGCTTGCGGAGAAAACAGTTGTTGAGCGACGTTCGTGCCTGTTTGAAATCATCGGGAAGGTCGACGCTTATGTAGCGGACCTCGACATCCTGGATGTAGGGCTTGATGTCCGGGTCGTCCTCAGATCTGATCTCTATGTTCTCCACCCGAAGGTTGTCGATGATCTCCTGTATCTTCTCCTTGTCAGAGCCTGGAGAGGCGGTGAGTGCGAGGAGCAGGGGAAAATCTGCGGTCTGCTGGTACTGCTGGGCGATCCAGACATAGGCATAATCACCAACAGCCCTATGGGCCTCGTCCAGGACCAGAAGCGAGACGTCCTGGAGGTTGATCCTGCGCGAGATGATGTCGTTCTCCAGGCCCTGGGGCGTGGAGGCGATGACCTGGGCATCCTGCCACATGAGTTTGCGGGTCTCTGGCGGCGTGTTGCCGGTGAACATGACAATCCTTGTCAGGTCCATGTCCAGATGGTCCTTCATGACGTTCATGAGCTGCTCCACCAGAGGCTTGGTGGGAGCAAGGATGAGGACCTTTGATCTCGGGTGCTGTTTCAGGCGATGGGCTGCGAGCATCAGGGCGATGCCTGTCTTGCCCATGCCGGTAGGCAGGACGACAAGAGAATTCCTCTTCGCAGCAGTGGAGAAGATGGTCTCCTGATACAGCCGTGGCTTGAAATCGACGAGCATGGAGACCTGATGAAGTCAAATCTGTTTATATAGGTTGTGCGGGCATTGTCCAGTGGGGTGTGCCTATTGTTCAAGGTGTACCGCAAGGAATGCTGCAATCAAGCCGAAGGCCACAAAGGTCATGAAGGGTATGCTCATGAAGCCGAAGTACATCAGATAGGCAGAGTTACAGCTGGTGGAAGCGCCCAGGGCATTGAAGGAGACAGCGCAGGCAGTGGAGCTGTCGGTTATCTGGCTGTACCACTGATAGAGCGAGATAAAGCCGCCGATGATGGGCAGCGGAAGGACGGCAATGACTGCCTTGTCCAGACGCTTCCAGAGCATCATCCCCAGGATGAAGGGCAGGGGAAACATGAAGATGCGCTGCCACCAGCAGAGATGGCAGGGCTCGAGCAAAGCAATGTTGGACATGAACAGGCTGCCGGTCACAGAGAACAGGGAGATGATGAAAGCGAAAAGCAGGCCGTTCTTCGGGAACCATGCGAAAAGCCTGGCGAGGAAAGGAGGGAAGCCCTTCTTCCAGAAAAGCACCTTGAGAGCAAGGATCACGAGGAAGACGGACAGGAAGACGAGCGAGCCCAAGACGAGGTAGGCCAGGATATCGAAGACAGGGTCGGTGTTCATGGCTGATGGAGTTCTGGTGTGCCATAAAAAGGTTGCGGCAAGCCCGCTCAGAAATACCCCTTCTCCAACGTGAAGCAGCAGACCCGCCACAGGATAACAACAGACAGGACCACGCAGACTCAAGAACTATGCGTTGAGTATGTTTGCTATCTCAACAATCCTTCTGAAATGAACCCTGCACGTTCCGATGGTCCTTTCTGCCGAGAAGTTGAGAGACAGAACAAATGCGTCTTTCGGAGCATAGGTCTCAATGAAGCTATGAAACGATCTTCCCAGATTCTTGTTCGAGATGATCGTCTTTATCTCGATCGGGATAATCCTGCCTTCTTTTTCGATCACAAAATCCACCTCTCCCCCGGATCTTGTTCTCCAGTACTTCAGTTCGACATCTTGCTTTATCATCTCTGCCGCAATAAAATTCTCATACAATGCTCCGATATCTCCTCGTTCTTTCGAGAAATTGTTTATGGAGATGTTTCTTATGCCCGGGTCAATAAAGAATATCTTGGGGCTTTTCTTGAGTTCACTTCTCTTATTCGTATGAAAGTTCTTGCTTTCCCTACAGATAAACGTCTTTTCCAGTATGTTCAGAAATTTCTTCACCCCGTAGGCACTTGTTCCCGAGAGGGTCGCCAACTCTGCATAATTTATCAGGTTCCCTATCTGCAAGGATAACGCCTTTAGAAGCCGCGATAGCCTATAGTCCTCACTCAGACCGAAGATGTCCCTGATCTCACGAAGAAAATAGGTATTGTATATGTTCTTCAGGATGAGTTTCTTTTCTTGTTCATCTTTTGCAAGAACGACTTCAGGATAGCCGCCGAACAAGATGAATTCCTGCACAAGCGCATGGAACCTCTTTTCCAGCCCACCTATCTTTTCCCTGGCCAATACTGACGCCAGGCTCTTGTCTTTGAAAGCAAGAAATTCTTTGAACGAGAAAGGGAACAGATGATAAATGAAAACCCTGCCAACAAGAAATTTCAGGCTCTTTATCGAGACTTCAGCTGCTGAAGAACCGGAAATGAAGATCTTTATGTCTTGCGTGTCATAGATGTATTTCAGGATCCTCCCGGAAGAACCAGAGTACTGGATCTCATCTATGAAAAGATAATCATAGCCTTCGATGTAAAGTTTGACGAACGCATCAGTATTTGTTTCGAAAAGATTCTTTGCTTCAAGATCATCAAACGACACCGTCTTTACTCTTTTGAAGTCTTTCAGAAGGTGATTTATCAGTGTGGTCTTGCCGACCTGCCGGGGACCGATGACTGCCACAATCTCTTTTCTCTTTATGTGTCTTTTAATCTCCCCTTCCAACAGCCTAGGGATGTACATGATCCCTGTTGAGAAGCACTCACTTAAATATGTTTTGTTTTTGCAGGGTCATTCAGAAAAGAATTTAGAAATATACAGGTTACTTAAAAAGAAGGTCAGAAATACCCCTTCTCCAACGTGAAGTAGTAGACCAGCCACAGCACGATGCCGATGAGGACCGCGAAGATGAGCGAGAAGATGTTCACTAGGAACAACGCCACATAGGCGAGGATGATACCGAAGATGAAGACATAGGTGAGCCTGCCGCCGAAGAATGCCCGGATGCCGTCCAGCGGAGGGATGGGCAGCATCATGAAGAACGCCAGGAGGAAGTTGACGAAGATGAACTTGTCCAGGACTGCAGACTCAAAGCCGAAGAAATTGTACATCAGGGCCTTGGTGAACATGCCCAGCAGCATGTTTGCAAGGGAACCGGACGCTGCGATGGTTCCGGTGGTGTCGTAGTTGAGGCCGTAGCGGAAATGGCCGAGGCGCTCTGCCGGCAGCAGGAAGAAGATCAGGCCTCCGGGAAGCAGGAGCAGGATGTTGCCCCTGGAAAGGAAAGCGATGACCACTCCCAGGACGAGCCCGTAGTTCCAGATCTTGAACTCGGTGCGATAGCCGACCTTGATGGCCACGAGCTTCTGCACCCCTATCCTGAAGAGCAGGGCAAGGGAGACGAGGATGGCGAAGAGGATGTAGTTGCCTATCCAGTGGGCAGCAGAGAAGGAAGGGGCGCCGTCGTCGAAGGCGAAGATGAGCGCAAGAAGGAAGATCGCTATGACAATATCCCTGGCTTCCTTCACCCGGAAGTTGAAATGCTGTTTGATGGCCTCAGCGTATTCGCCCATGGGCAATCCTGAGTGAAGGGCGTATTTAAGGTTTTTTATCAAGACGGCTTTATAGAAAGTGAGGTCAGCATCCTTTGCGAGGCCTTACCCTGCTCAGGAGCGGAAGAGTTCCTGGGGTGGGCCCCAAACTTTCACGAAAGTTTGATCAAAGGAAGCAGAACCCGTTGTTCCGCACCGCTGCCTTGCAGATACACCGCATGGCAGCGTAATGGAGCTTCATGCTCCATATTGCGTGTCAACTGAGCGTAACCAGGTGCGGGGCTGGAACGGCAGAAGCAGGAATCATCACAGTGGCCGAGCCCGATGCCGACCACGCGAAAGCGTAACTTTCTACAGGTCCTATCAAGACAAGTATGAAGACAGGCGAAGAATTCGCCGGGATCTGCCAGCACATACAAGGATACCGGGAATCCCGGTGAAAATAGGAACATTTATAAGGAGTATTGAATTCCCGGTAACCATGAAGATTCACCTGCCGAACAGCGCATTCATAGGAAACATCGATCCGTTCCTCAGGTCATTTGACAGCAGAGAACCCGACCGTTTAGAAATAACTGCCAACAAGAAATGGATCTCAGTACATCCGTTGGTACTCTCAATGATTGCAGCGTTAGGCATCGGTCTCCAACCACAGAACATCTATTGTGAACGGTTAGAAGCAAGGTCAAAGCACTACCTGGAAAGGATGGGACTTTTCAGGATGCTGCGCATCTCTTCCGGCATAAGGATCACAGAGCATGAACCGGCCGGACGATTCATTCCGATAAGCAAGATAACGACCTCTGAAGAGCTCACACGATTCATCACTGAAATGGTCCCGCTGCTCCACCTTGAACCAAAACATGCAGAGCCGTTAAGATATATCATCAGTGAACTGGCAAGAAATGTTTTAGAACATGCAGACTCAGAAAAGGGAGCGATCATCTGTGCCCAATATTATAAGAAAAGCAACACCATCCGCATAGGCATTGCAGATACCGGCGTCGGAATCAGGAAAACCATCAACAATGCCTATGATGCAAAAACAGATCTGGATGCGATCCGCTTGGCGCTGACTCCGGGAATCACCGGCACGACACGGATGGGAGGAGGGACTGAATTCAATGTGGGCGCGGGCCTCTTCTTCATAAGATCCATCGCAGAAGCCAACAGGGATTTCTTCATGATCTACAGCGGGGACGCATTCTACAAATTATTAAAGAAGAGACAGGGAACCAGACAACATCTCTTTGCAGATCCTCTCAGGAACAAGCATTCTTCTGAGGAACACCTCCCCCATTGGCAGGGAACCGTTGTCGGCATCGATATCTCGCTGGATACCAACGAGGAATTCTCGAACCTTCTCGACCTTATCAAAGACATCTTCGTGAAGACCATCAGAGAAAGAAAGAAGAAGACGTTTAGGAGGCCACGATTCGCATGACACGCATCACACTGCAGGACAAGACAGGACCATTTGCAGAAAACAAGGATATTGCAAGGGACATCAGGGTCAAGATGATACTGCCAGCGTTGAGTGAACAGGAAGAGGTGATCCTCGACTTTGAAGGGATAGAAGGAGCGACACAATCGTTCATCCATGCGCTCATCAGCGACATCATACGGAAGAAAGGGCCTGAAACGCTTGACAGGATCGTATTCAAGAACTGCAATGGGACGGTCCAGAAGATCATCAGCACAGTCACGGAATACATGCAGGAATCTGGATGATCAACTGAAAGAGAAAGAATAGGAGATGGCATCGACCTTGTTGAGCAGGGATTCCATGCCTTCCCTGTGGCCTGCGCCAACGACCGCGAGGATGGACCTGTCAGGGTATTGTCTCATGATCCGTTTGAGGTTGTTGACCATGACCTTGTTGCGTTCGGTGATGAGGACCTGATACAGAGAAGGATATTTGTGCCTGACCTCTTCGAGCAGCCTTTCGATGAGCTCGTCCTTGGGCACTTTTCGCAGATCCAGGCCATGGAGCTTCTTCATGGCCGCTTCCTTGTTGAAGATGCCCTCAAAGACGTCCTTGACCATCTGCCATTTCTCCCGCCATGTGAATGCCTGAGAGAACCGTCTGAGTGTTATCTCGATGTCCTGGTCGATCAACGCCAGCTGGAGCTTCTCTTTCCTTGCCGCAAGGACAGCCGCCTTCATGTCTGCTCCGGGATCGGTGCCTACAACGTTGCCCATCTTCCTGGAAGCCCATGCTCCTATAAGCGAGAACAGATAGCCCTGGATTCCCACCCGGAAGATGTTATAGAACGACGATTTGGGACGGTGCCTGGAGAGAAGGCCATGAAGCCTTCGGCGGTCAAGCTCTACCGCAACGATGTCCGGCCTTTTTTCCCTGATGAAACGCCTGACTTCCCTGACCGACTCCTTGGCGATGTGGGACGTCCCGATGATGGTGAGGTTCGGCATGCTGACGACGAATCAAGACAGGTTTAAAAAGCATATGCAAACCGGCCCAGAGAAAGATATATAAACTTCCAGAGTTTTAGAGTATCCACTTTCAAGGAGGGGATAACCATGCTGAAGATGAAGAGGATCACTTCAACCTATGACATGAAGGTCTTCACTGATAACGGCGACTATTTCGGAGATATCGAAGAGAGCATCCTGACCCAGTCCAAGGTCTTCGGCTGGCGTGTCCGTTCGACGAAGAACTCGTTCCTGAACAAGGTATTGGGCTCTGCAAAGGGCGTCATCGTCCCCCACCAGCTGGTCAAGTCTGTCGGAGACATCATGATCATCTCCAAGGCGGCCGTACCCAATTATCAGGCAGAGGAAGCAGAGGGAGAGTAAGGCCCTTCTTTTTCTTTCTTCTATGGAAATATTTAAATAGACCAAGTTCCCGTTTAAAAGTCAGGTTAGATGAGGGAATATGCAAATATGACCACGATGAAAAGAGGTGTCTTCATAGGTGCAGTTCTGCTGTTGATGCTCCTGGTGGTGAAGGTCCCGGCTGTTGCAGGGGCA
>JAADFO010000011.1 GCA_013152815.1 Nanobdellati archaeon | reverse complement strand
TCTCCCTGCATCGGGATATCCCTGCATTCATGCAGTACCGGAAGGCAGGAGAACTGACGCTGTGGAACTGGCTCAAGACCATCACCCCGCCGATCACCATGAACGACCTTCCCCTATCCGACCCGACATTCGTCCTCGCAAATGCCTGGCTCATGAGCAAAGGCTTTGTCCAGAAACTGGGGAAGAGCTGAAACCCCTCTATTTGTATCCGAATAATTTGTCATATTCTTTATGGCCTGCTATATTCAGCACGAACAAAAAGATTTCAATCTTATTTCCTTCAAGTGTGTAGAGCATTCTCCAGTAATTTGATAGCTCAACGCGATACAGGTTCTGGATGTTTAGATCCTTCAATGATTTGGGTATCAATCTCTTTGCTATCGGATCTCCGAATTGCGGATTGTCTTTGAGTATTGTTTTTATTCTCTCTATTGAGTTCAAGATGCTTTGCGATTCTTTGTCTGTTCTTTTCTTAAGTGCGAGATAGCTGTTCTTTGCTTGACCTTTCAATAGTATCCTTACTTCTTTCCCTGCATACATCCTAGATCTCCAGTGTGTCTTTCATCATTCTCTTTAGATGTTCTGGTTCTGCATAGATCCATTGAATTCCTTTAGGGCCGTACATGATCTTTCCGCTTCTGAAAAGATATTCCAGTATGATCTTCAAGGTTTGATGCATGACCTGTCTTGGCAATGCTTGTTTTAGTCTAGAGATCTTTATGGGAATATCTCTGTGCTTCTTCAGAAAGTCCTCAACCATGAGGACCGTGCTTAGATTGGGGTATCTTCTTATCTTGTGATCTATCTTTTCGATCAGTTCATTATCAGTAAATTTGAGTTCAGGCATGTTTATCACCTATTCGTATCAATGGATACCTATAAAGTATCAATGGATATATAAATGTTTTGTTCTTGAGGACATTTACCTGTGGTTGAAGGCTTTGTCCAGAAACTGGGGAAGAGCTGAGCGCTGCTGTTTCTTGTGTCTCTTGAAGAATCAACCAACTGTACTTTTATGCATGATCCCCAGGAACTCCTTGACCTGCTTGGCTTTCCTGTAGAGCCTGGGATTCTCCCGGAGGCTGCCGAGGAAGAGCTGCTTGGCCTTGAGGAGCGGCATCAGGACCGGCTTGTTCACCACGTCGATGCTGTAGTTCCTGCAGATATGGTTGGCATACTCTCTCTTGAAGGATTCATCCCCTCGTCCGAAATCAAAGGTATGGAATCCCCGTTCGATGCAGAAACCTATGGTGGACAGGAAGTTCGCATGGGAAGGGGAGATGTTCTTCGCTTCCCAGGAATAGGATGAGGTGTAATAATAGCATTGGTCCTGGTAAAGATAACAGAGGATGGTCGCGATGACCTCCCCTTGTCTGCGGACGACAGAGAGGTTGATCATGCCCCTGTCCCAGAGCAGACGGTGCAGCTCCTCGAAAAAATGCACGTGCTTCGGGTCGGTGAAATAGCTGGGCGTCGAGGTATCGGCCCAGCGTCTGATGTGAAACGCTTTCAGCCGCTCCATGAACGACAGGAACTCGGCATAGTCCTTTGCGAGTCCGGCAGAATAGGCTTGGGAATGGATGAATTTCTTGAGCCGTCCTCTCCGCTCGGTGATCTTCTTCTCCACCCGTTCCATGATCTCCCCGACCGAGCCGTCCTCTTCAGAGATGCGGAAACGGAAGGTCTCTTCCTGCTTCACCGGAAGGCTTGCCCTGTGCTTTTTCTTGATGTAGGCGAGGGTCTTTGATTCGCCGGGCATCTCTCTGAGCTGGAGCCGGTTCCATTCATCGGCATGCGCATGGAGGTGGCCGCAGAAGCCTTCAAGCACCTTGTCAACGTAATCATTATGGATGATGTAATCGTTATAGTCGGTCAGTGGATCGCCCAGGAACTTGATGGTCCTGTTGGTGACGCCCTCCCGTTGGAGCGTCATGAACAGCGGAGCGATTCCGACGAGCTCTCCTTGCTCGCGCGCGACCAATACCCTGAGCTTCCTGTCGTCAAGAAAATGCTTGGTCCAGGTGATGATCCATTCAGGGCTCTGGAAGAAAGTGGCACTATAGCTGTTGTCGAGCAGGGCCTTCCATTCAGGCTCCAACGCCTGCAGACCCTTAAGGTCGTTGATCTCAGTTATCTCCATGATGGTTGAAGAAAACAATCCCTCTTTATAAATGTATCTGAGAAATCACTACCTATCAATGGCAACTAGCCGCGTATCACCCCTGTCTGATATCCTTCGCCGTCTTCGTCCGTCCTGCATCATAGCCTATGCCATAGAACCGGAGGATGGCTGAATCGAGGAACAGGTCCTTGAACTTGGTGAATCGGATGTTGTCAGGATGCTCCACTGCATAGTCTGCCCCAGGCAGGGCCGCATAGAAGTGTCGCCTTCCGGTCTCGGAAAGGAGCTGATTTACATCATTCTCCGGCAGTATATCGTCGATGCAGATGATGAAATAGTTCCTGCTGTCGGCGTTGTAATGAAGATGTCCCCCAAGCATGCTGGTGATGTGCCTGAACATCCTCAGGTTGGTCTGATGCTTTGCCATGTTGGCAAGGGCGAACCTTCCTGAGTATTTATGGGTTTCTATGGGTTCACGGTCGGTTTGTTGGTTGGTTCCTGAAGAACCAGGCCACTTCCCACAGGACAGGGTTCCGTAAACCTTATAACCAGAAAATATCCTTTCCTGGTCATGGTTTCTATGCTCGAACATTCGTTCATCTTTCTCGACCGTGTCGGTCTGCGGACAGAGCAGAGGATATGGCGGTCGGGCATCACGGATTGGCAGGCATTTCTCGACGCCCCCTCCATCAGGGGGTTCTCCCGGGCCAGGAAATCTTTCTACGACAGACGGATCGCAGAGGCAGCCAGGGCGTTGGAGAAGGATGACCTTTCCTATTTTACCGAGCGGCTTCCGGTCTCAGAGCACTATCGTCTGTGGGACCTGATGAACGCGAACGCGCTCTACATTGACATCGAGACCTCTTCCTACTACGGTGACATCACGGTCATCGGTGTCTATGACGGAGAGGATGCCCTTCTCATGGTGCGCGACAAGAACCTCGACAAGCACGGCTTCCAGAAAGCGATCAAGGATGCGTCCGTGCTGTTGACCTTCAATGGGTTGTCCTTTGACATCCCGGTCATCAAGCGTTTCTGGAATATTGATATCCCTCATCCTCACATCGACCTTCGATTTGTCTGCAAACGAATAGGTCTCTCGGGCGGTCTCAAGGTCATCGAGAAGCTGCTCGACATCAGGAGATGCAAAGACGTCCAGGATATGATGGGTGAAGACGCGATCTATCTCTGGCAGATGTGGAAGACAACAGGGAACGAGCGCCATCTGGAGAAGCTGTTGGCCTACAACCGCGAGGATATCGTGAATCTCAAGCCGCTGGCCGAATATGCCATCCCCTCTCTGTGGAACAAGGTGTTCAATGGAACCGATCCTCATCGATAACCAGTTCTCCATCGACCTGGAGAGCGGAAAGATACTTCCCAAGGACAACGGCGGAAAGCTCTCCTTCGTCTCCCACGGGCATTTCGACCACATTCCTACTCGTCTCAAGGACAAGACCCTCGTCTGCTCTCCAGAGACCAGGAAGGTCCTCTCCTGTCGCATCAAGAACAGGAAGATCGCTTTCGGGAAGGACTCCCGGCTCCTTCTCCTGGATGCGGGCCACACCATCGGCAGCAGGATGCTCTATCTCAGAGAGCATGACCTGCTCTACACCGGTGATTTCAACACCATACAGAAATACTGCGGCCAGGCGAGACCGAGGAGCTGCTCGACCCTGATCGTGGAGGCCACCTACGGAAGAAAAAGATACGCGATGCCAGGCTATCATCGGACGATACAGGAGATGATCGGCTTCGTCCGACAGCAGAAGAAGGTCATCTTCGACGTCTATGCGTTCGGCAAGGCCCAGGAGGTCTGCCATATCCTCGACCAGCATCAGATACTGTTCCAGATACAGCATGATGCGGTACAGGCCATCAATGATGCGCTGGGTCTTGCCTATTCCTGCCAGCGAGATGATGCAGATGTCATCATATCAGACCAGTCCTTTCCCGGGTTCAAGACCATCACCCTGTCCGGCTGGGTGCTGGACCGGCCAAGCCGTCACGCTCATTCCCGTGGCTTCCCGATCTCTGACCATGCAGACCATCCTTCACTCATGAGATTTGTCGGGCGCTGCGATCCAGACAGGATATTCACGTTCCATGGCTTTGCCGAGGAGTTGGCAGCGTCGTTGAACAGGGAGGGGTTCCGGGCGTCCCCGCTGCTGGCAGAACAAAAGCTTCTCGGAGAATATTGAGCCCTTCTGAGCTTTTACTGATCCTCTTTGCTCCTTCGTTTATGGAGCCTGGTGATGTAGCCGGAGACGACGTTCCGGAGCTTCTTGGACTTTATCGTGGCCAGCGTCGGAAGCTTCGCCTTGTTCTCCTCATACTTGTCAGAAAGGATGTCCCCATGCTTCTCGAAGATGTCAAAGGTCTTGCTCTTGATCGGTACGGTCTTGATTCGTCCCATGGATACGAGCAACCCCGATGCCTTTATAAAGGTTTGCTCTAACGACATAGGGCGGCCAGAAAGGACAGCAATGGTTAAAAAGAGCCTCTCATTCCCTTGGGTTGATGGCCATGATCTGTCTCTCCAGCACCAGCAGCGCTCTCTTCGATACTGTGCGTGTCAACGGTTCATGAGCCTTCTTGCTCTCTCTGGTCCTTGCCCTGCTCATTTCCTGTTCTTCCTTTCCGCTCAATGCAGGGCATCCATGCTGTCTCACGACATAACCACAGCGCATAAAAGAACAGTCCTCCACTAACCAAGGTGATCACCATGCCCATGCGACGGTACATCAAGATCGACGAGAAGAAGGTCAAGAAAGCCCATGCAGTCAATTATGTGGAAGCCGTGCTGACCCTCGATGATTGGCCACAGGTCAAAGGCTATGATTTCGAGAAGGGCCTGGATTTCCAGCACTATCTGGACTCCTTGTTCTCCACAGGGTTCCAGGCCACCGAGCTCGCCAAGGCCATCGATATCGTCAGGCAGATGAGAAAGACCAAAGCGGTCATCTTCCTGGGCTATACGTCGAACATGGTGTCCTGCGGTGTCCGCGAAGTCATCGCCTATCTTGTCAAACACAAGCTCGTCGATGTGCTCGTGACGACCGCTGGCGGTGTTGAAGAGGACATCATCAAGGCGCTCAAGCCCTTTGTCATCGGCAACTACGACGCGCCGGGAGGGGCATTGCGGGACAAGGGCATCAACCGCACAGGCAATACCTTCATCCCCAATGACCGTTATCTCTATTTTGAACGTCTCATGATGCCGTTTCTGGAACGCATGCTCGCCCTCCAGAAGCAGCATGGTCGTGCCATGGCCTCACGGGAGTTTGTCCATGAGCTCGGGAAGACGGTCAAGGATGAGCATTCGATACTCTACTGGGCGACCAGGAACGACATACCCCTGTTCTGTCCTGCCCTGACCGACGGCTCCATCGGGGATATGGTCTATTTCTTCAAGCAGCAGCATCCCGAGTTCCTGCTGGATATCACCGATGACATCGTGGAGATCACCAATCTGGCCATCAATGCGAAGAGGACCGGCATCATCGCCCTGGGAGGTTCCCTGCCGAAACACATGATAGCGAACGCCAACCTGTTCCGTGACGGAGCAGATTATGCCATCTACCTGACAACAGCGATGGAATACGAAGGGAGCAACGCCGGCGCAAACATCCAGGAAGCCATGTCCTGGGGCAACAGGCCCGATGCTCCCAACGCCAAGGTCGTCGGTGACGCAAGCATCACGTTCCCTCTCCTTGTCGCAGGAGGCTTTGTGGATCGGCAGCAGCAGACACCAAAGCAGAAGAGCAAAGCAAGAAAGGGGACAAAAGGGAAAAGAACGGATGTTAAATACAATTCTTGAATTACTATTTTGTAAAAGAGGGGGATTTTTTAGATTAGAACGGGACACTCTCTTGATTGCGCTATGCACTTTATGTTTTAACGGAATGAATTTGGGGCTTTTTATTCAATCCACTTACCCCCTGGACAAGTATACACTAGCATCCACTAAAGTTCATGGCATCACCAACGAGAAAGCACATGAAGTAGGCATTCCTCTTCAAAACGCTCTTAGTGAGTTTGTCACATCCTTAAACAATTCTAGTTTACTCGTAGCCCATAAGATGAGCTTTGATGAAAAAGTTGTTGGTTCTGAATTGATTAGAATGAACATTGAAAACAATCTTTCTTCCATTAATAAGATTTGCACCATGAAAAACACAACAGATTTTTGTCAGATTCCGGGACCATATGGCTATAAATGGCCAACTCTTATGGAACTTCATCAAAAACTATTTAACAACACTTTTGATAATGCACATGATGCATTAAGCGATGTTTCAGCTTGTGCAAAATGTTTCTTTGAATTAAAGAATAGAGGAATAATAAAACATAAATAATTTATTCTTTTTTCTTAGTCAATTTTTTTTTCTTTCTCTCGTTTAAGTGTAAATAATTTTCTTTAGAAACTAATGACTTCCCAATCTTCCGCTCCAATTCTTTACGAGTATTTTTTGCAATATTACCACCGTCCTTGGCAGTCTGTTTCAAGCGAGGAAATCCTTTAGCATCTTTTGCAATAGTAATGTCAGTAGTTGCTTTCTCGCCAATCATATTCAATATTAATTCCCAATCTGTCATATGATCTCTTAGATTTTGGTTTGGTCTTTTCAATCCCTTAAACTTTATGTATTCTCCTACTGTTTTCCCAAAAGTTGCTTTGGATATTTCATTAGTGAGAATGGCAAAATCTTTCTGCTTCTCAACGCCTCTAGTTTTCCATTCATCAGTCAAATCTTGCCTAATTGCAATTCCCCTTAATCTTTTGTCTATCCATTCTTTGGGATAGCCTTTCAATTCATAATATTCTTTGACTCTATCTTGGGCAAGTTCTGGATTCTCAATTTCCTCAATTCTTTCTTGTCCTAGTTGTGCCAACCATTGCTTGAACGGTTCTGCCTTTTTAGATGGAATTGATTGAATTAACCTAAAAGCGTTTTTGGTGTTTACACAGTCTGTATAACGCAATTTTCCATCTTTAGCAGGCAATTTCAAACCGTGACAAATTGTCACGAGTTGGGGTTCTCGCTGTTTAAGCTTCCTCCAGTAAGCCATTTCATCTTTACTATCAGTCAGAACAAGAATAATATCAGTTACAGAATAAAACCATTGATTATCCTGCCAAAGTCTCCTAATTTTTCTGTCTTGAAATACAACCAATCCTTTATTATCAACCATCTTTCATACTTAAAATCTCTACTTGTTTAAATACTTAGCCCCAATCTTAGATGTGGGTGAGAGTGTCCCTTGATACTATTTCGGGATAGCTCGCTTTGTTCGCCTGAATGAAAATCCCCTCGTCCTTCGGACAGTATGACTCGGCTTCGCCTTGGATTGATAAGTAATTCAAAAACTTACTTTGCGGACGCAATCCGACCCCCCTTTGTAGAGTCGGAGAAACTAACAGGAATCCGATGTTATGAGAAATATTACTCGGGACACGCAATTTCAATTTAGTGGAGATGGGACGACATAAAAACAGAACCTTTATATAGTGGATATATATTCTATATATAGGTGATATATATGGTGCAAGCTATGGTGAATATTTCCAAGAATGCGAATCAAATCTTAAATATTGTAAAAGCTAGACACAACCTTAAAGATAAATCTGAAGCTATTGAGCGGGTGGTCATGGAATATGGTGAAGATCTCTTAGAACCTCAGTTAAGGCCCGAATTCATTCAGAAGATGAACGAAAGGAAGAAAGAACCTGCTGTAAAGATCAAAAACTTCAGAAGACATTTTGGTCTAGCTTAAAATGTATGATTATGAATTAAGAAAGACCGTAGAGAAACTATTCTTTAAACTGGCAAAGAAAAACTCCAAACAGTTATTAATGATCGAAAAAAAGATTGGTGAGATAATCCAAAAGCCCCAGCATTATAAAAATCTGAGAAAACCATTACAACATCTCAAAAGAGTCCATGTTGATAAAAGCTTTGTTCTCACGTTTTCTGTTGATGAAAAAAGAAATACGGTTATCATTGAAGATTATGGGCATCATGATGAAATATACGATTGATGTCATCCCTACCTTTCTGTTCTTATTCTCGTGTTGTCTTGTCGCTTCTCTCTGTGAGCATTGTGTGTCCCTGCGTCATACTTCCCTCCCCCAACGTTGCAGGGGCCGGTTCTCATGACAGCGCGCGATGTTCGGGCGTAGTGTTAATTCGATAATCCTTGCTTCGGGGACCGGCAAAGCTTTTATATGACCCTTCCCTCTGGACCTCCCATGCTCTTCGACCTCTTCATCTTCATCATCTCCCTGGTCATCCTGGTCAAGGCGACCGATGTCTTTGTGGACAGTGCCGCCCTTCTGGCAAAGTTCTTCGGCGTCTCTGAACTGCTCATCGGACTCACAGTGGTGGCCTTCGGGACTTCCCTTCCTGAGCTGGGTTCCTCGGTGGCAGCCACCCTGCTCGGCAACTATTCCATAGCCTTAGGGAACATCATCGGCTCCAACATCGCGAACATCGCACTGGTCATAGGTTCGACCGCCCTCTTCTCCACCATCCTGCTCAACAAGGTGGCCTTCTTCCGGGACGGTCTCTTCATGCTGGGCGTCTCGGTGCTCTTCTATCTCCTTGCCCTCGACGGCAGCATCTCTGGTCTCGATGCGCTGATCCTCCTTGCCTTCCTCGCCTACTACCTCTTCCTGCTCTATCGCTGGGAAGGAGGGAAGAAGGAATCCTTCTCCCACGAGATAAAGGTCATCGACTTCTTCAATGTCCGCTGGATCCTCGACACCTTCGGCTTCACCGACGTCTTCCGAAGGCATATCGCCCAGAGCAGGCGAAAGAAAAAGACAGGGGAACGGCTGAAACAAACGCGGAAGGGCATCAATATCTGGATGCATGGACCGTCCTTCCTGCTCTCAGGAGTCCTCATCTATCTCAGCGCCAAGTACCTGATCGTCTCTGCGTCCCAGCTGGCCACCGCCTTCGGCATCTCCTCGGCGATCGTCGGCCTGTCGGCTGTCGCCATCGGCACATCCCTCCCTGAGCTGACCGTCTCCATCGTCTCGGTCATCAAAGGCCATGGTTCGCTCCTGGTGGGAAATATCATCGGCTCCAACATAGCCAACCTGCTTGTCGTCGGAAGTGTCGCGGCACTGATACATCCGCTGACCCTGGAACCGTCTCTCCTCTGGATAGCGCTTCCGGCCATGCTGCTCTTCTCCCTGCTCTTCCTCGTCATCATGCGGGTCGAATGGAAGTTCGGCAGAAGAGAAGGCATCCTTTTCCTGTTCCTCTATGGGCTGTTGTTCTATGTGCTGCTCCACTGATGGGACAGGAGACAGAATAGGCGATCAGAGAACACAACGGTTAAAAACATCCGGCATTTCCACAGCGTATCCTTCAAAGGGAAAAAAGAGGCTCCCATGTTAGAACTTTACACCTATGAAAAAGGCATCAGAAGGCTCACGCCGACCCTTCCTCTGTTGCGACGCCTTTCCAAGCGCAGGATCCTGTTCTGGCTGGATATGACCTCTCCGACCTCATCAGAGCTTGCCATGCTCAAGGATGGTCTCGGATTGCACTCGCTCATCCTCGAGGATTTCCAGATGTCCGGTACGCTTCCGAAGGTCGATGTGCTCAAGAATGGGATCTTTGTCGTGCTCTACGGCATCGAGGACACCGATCCGTTGCATCTCTTCGAGGTCAATTTCTTCCTTTCGAAACGGTTCCTCATCACCGGGCATGCCCGCCTCCACCATTCCTGTGAACAGCTGAAGCAGGACAAGGAACGGCTTGGGCTGCTTTTCAGGAGAGGCGCTGACTTCCTCATGCACGCACTCATCGACGAGGAGATCGACCATTATTTTCCCGTGCTCCAGAAGGTGGACGACCGCCTTGACCGTCTTCAGGACAGGGTCCTCCACAGCACCGACCCGGGCCTGCTGAACAAGCTCTTCGCCATCAAACGGTCTCTTCTCGATGTCAGGAAGAACGCCTTTCCCCAGCGCGAGGTCATCGGCCTGCTCGCGAAGCGCGATTCTCCCTTCATCTCATCTGACTGTGAACTCTACTTCCGGGATGTCAACGATCATATGTTCCGGCTCACCTACATGCTGGACAGCTTCAGGGACATCATCTCGACCACCCTCGACGTCCATCTTTCGGTGGTCTCCAACAAGATGAACGAGGTGATGAAGGTCCTCACCATCATCGCCACCATCATGATGCCGCTCACTTTGATTACAGGCATCTACGGCATGAATTTCCGCTTCATGCCCGAGCTCGCCTGGAAGTACGGCTATTTCTTCTCGCTGCTCGTCATGGCCGTGGTTGCCGTGCTCTTCCTGCTCTATTTCAAGCGCAAGAGATGGCTGTGAACGCTGCAAGGATCCGAAGCGGGCGATGGGCCCTCCAGAAGATGAGATCGGTTTTCGGCCCGGCCTGCTGCTCTACGGCTCTTCCTTTTCCAGTTCCCTGAGCAGCTTCCCTGTCGAGGTCTCTACTCCTGCCTTCTGGAAGAAGCGTGCGATGTTCCGGGCGTCCCGGTGCAGCAGTTCGTCATAGTCCGGAGAGTCGCGGGTCGTCGACTGGGAGAAGTCGATGAACACCGGCCGTTCTCTGTTGTTGAGGATGTTGAATCCCGAGAGGTCGCCATGCACAAGCCCTTTCCTGTGCATCCTGGCCATGAACGTGACGACCTCCCGATAGAACCTCTCGGGGTCTGCAGGATAGTCGTTCTTCAGCTGGGGAGCAGGTTCCCCTTTCCCTATCATCTCCATGATGATGATGTTGTCCTTCCGATGGATGGGCGTCGGCACCCGTATCCCTATCTTCCTCGCGAGGTAGAGGTTTCTGTATTCGCGCTGGGCCCAGGCGAAGATGACCCCTCTCCGGTTCTTCTTCAGGGTCGGGTAGCGGCTGTCGGCTCGGATGTAGCTGTACATCCTGTTGAAGTCGCAGTTCTCCAGCCGGTAGATCTTGAGGATGATCCTCTTTCTCCCTGCCTTCGCGGTGAAGATGTTCGCCTCCTTTCCGATGGCGATGGGGCTCAGGAGCTCATCGAAGTACCCCTTGCCGGAAAGCAGGTCCAGGTTATGGATGGTGAAGTTGTCGAAGACGTTCTTGTAGGTCTTCCATTTCTCAAGGGAGCGCTTGGCCATGGTACCTTCTGCAGGCGAGGTGATTAATATAGGTTTGTCTTGCGTTCGTCTTGCAAAAGCTTTATAAAATATCCGACCCTGTGAGACAAGCATGCATAGCATGTGTGAAAAAGGAAAAAGGTGTGATACAGGACCATGGACTTTTTGAACCCGCTCGGGCTGCTCGGTTTCCTCTTCCTCATACCCCTCATCATCATCTACCTTCGGAGGCCTCGGCCGAAGAAGAAAGCCCTCCCTTCCCTCATGTTCCTCATGAAGGACGAGAAACGCGTCCAGCGGTCAATGCTGCGCCGTCTCCTCAGGAACCTGCTCTTCTTCCTGCAGCTCCTGATACTCTCCCTTCTCGTGCTGGCCATGGCCGACCCTCAGATCCCTCTGGAGTCCTCTGCCCAGCCAGGCCATGTGGTCTGGGTCCTGGACATCAGCGCAAGCTCCCAGGCCCGCTACGGCAATAAGGCTGCATTCGACTATTTCCGTGACTACATCAAGGCCCATCCGGCTTCGAGCAACTCGCTCATCCTCCTGGGAGACCAGCCCCGGCTGGTGCTGGACAAAGCGAGCCCGTCGGCCCTGAAAGATACACTGGACAGGCTGTCGCCCACTGATCTGCCGTCGAATCTGGGGGACAGCATCATCGCCGCCTCTTCTCTCCTGCAACAGGGGACCGGCAAGGTCATCGTGGTCTCTGATATGATGCCTACTACCGGCTCTGACATCCAGGTGGCCCAGAAGACCCTGGAATCACGCAACACCCTCGTCGAGTTCGAGAATCCGCTGCCGGACAAGGAGCTGGACAATGTCGGCCTGATAGGCCTCTCCTTCGACCGGACCGATGCCCTGGTCACGGTGAAGAACTATGATACGAAGACGCTGGAAATCTCCGTGTCCCTGCGACAGGGAGACGAGACCAAATCGTCCCAGACCGTGACCCTCCGACCGGATTCCGTGGAACAGCTGACCTTTGCCACGTTCCCGGGGAAGAACACCGTCCGGATCGACCGGGATGATGATTTCCCTGCGGACAACACCCTTTTCATCTACAATCCGCTGGCCAACAAGGAGTCGGTGCTCTATATCAGCAACACCACCTCCGGCTATCTCTTGACTGCTCTCTATGCCATGCCCTTCCTCCAGGTGCGCACCGCCATCCCCCCCATCATCCCCCAGGAGCCCTTTGATTTCATCATCATCGATTCCTTCGAAGGCGACAAGATACTTCCGGGGACCTTCCCTTCCATCCTCCGGCAGGTCGAAGGCGGTTCGACCCTGGTCCTCATCGCAAGCGATGCGCTCATGGAGAGTCCGCTGCAGGATGAACTTCCGGTCATCATCGCTTCGAAGAAAGAGAAAGCGGCCACGCTCTATCCTGCCACCAAGAGCTATGGGCTCGATGAGATGGACTTCGGCCAGGTCCATGTCTACTGGGATGCCATCCTGAAGGAAAAGGCAGTCCTCCTTGCCGACACCGACACGAGCGTCCCGCTCATCGCCCTGCGCAAGAAAGGCCTTGGTTCGGTCCTCTACGTGGGTTTCCGGGAAGACCAGGCCGACTTCCGGCTGACTCCCTCGTTCCCTATCTTCTGGAGCAGGATACTCAAGCGGCTGGGGAACATAGAGTCCATCGGCTTCTATCATCGCAGGACCGGCTCTTTCCTCGCTGCCACCGATGCCGACGGCCGGCAGCTGCTCTCCCGCAGAGGATTCGTCTCCTTCCGCGGAAAGACCCTTGCAGTGAACCTCCTGGACGAACAGGAATCAGACGTCAACAACCATCATCAGTATGCCAGTTCCCGTCTCACTGACCTCTCTGGCCAGAAGGACCTCAGCCTCCAGTTCCCGCTCATGAGCCTGGCGCTCCTGCTCGTCCTTGTCGAGCTTTCCGTCGTGAAGTTCCGGGGTGATGTCTAGATGGGGCTCCTCTCCTCTTTCCAGTACCCGGCGGTCTTCCCTCTTTTTCTCCTCCTCGCCATCGTCACCTTCTGGTTCGTCAGGAAGACCCTGGTGCGTTTCAATGACCCGAAGAGCGAGGAGAGCCACCTGCAGAAGGTGAAGCCGCTTCGCCGGCGCATCCTCTGGACCCGGCTGCTCCTCTACCTTTTCCTTTCCATCGCCTTCGCCTCACCGTTCATCTTCCAGCAGCGCGAGGTCGTCTCTGACCCAAAGATAACCATCCTCATTGACAACTCCAGCTCCATGGACCTCTTCGACCGCAGCGACATCAACCGGGTGATCTCTGCCCTCAAGAAGGGGCTGCCCACCCAGGTCCTCAGCTTCTCGCCGGGAGAAGGAACTGCCATAGGCGACGGCATCCTCGCCAACAGCAAACAGCAGGAACAGGTCCTCATCATCACCGACGGCAGGAATACCGAGGGGAAGGCAGTCGACGAGATCCTGCGGTTCACCTCCTCGTTGAACAGCACCGTCTCCGCCCTCGAGCTCGTCCCCCGGGACCAGGACTACAGTGTCATCATCAAAGGGCCTCCGGAGGTCATCACCGGCACCGATGCAGGCTTTTCTGTGGTGGTGGAAGCAGCCGATCCTGACCATGTCTCGCCCGTCCCCCTGACCATCACCTTCGACGGCGAGACAATACTCTCCAAGGAGGTGGTTCCCGACAAACCCATCACCCTGAAACGGCGTATCACCGAAGGATATCATGCCATATCGGCGGTCATCTCCCTCAAGGACCATTTCCCGGAGAACAATGCCTTCTACTGGGTGGTCGCCGGCATCCCTCCTCCCCGGCTCCTCTATGTCGGAAGCGGCAACCCTCCCCTTCGTCGGCTGCTGGGGCAGGTCTACAACGTGGAACGGGGAAGTCTCCCTGCGGATCTCTCTGCCTTTGACGGGGTGCTCATCGCCAACCGGGAAGCGTCCTCTCTCGACCCCTATTTCGATTCTCTTTCCGGTTATCTCAATGACGGCGGAGGCATCCTCTTCATCGGAGGGGACCGGTCCTTCGACTTCGGCGGCTATCGGGACAGCCTCACCGAGACCATGCTCCCTGTCTTTTCCGGCAAGGCCAAGAAGAAGTCCAAGGAGGACACCAATGTGGTCCTGGTGCTTGACGTGTCCCAGAGTTCAGGCAGGAAGTTCAAGTCCGGCTCGGTCTATACCCGGGGAGCGGTCCAGAAGGCCATCGCCATCGAGATCCTCAACACCCTCGGTGATGATGTCTCGGTATCACTGGTCACCTTCAACAACGAGGGAAAGCTCATCAGGCCGCTCCGCAGGCTCGCCTCTTCCCGTGACCAGCTCAGGGCAGACATCACCTCGCTCCCTTTCTCCGGCGCGACCCAGATCTCTGCAGGGCTTGAGGTGGCCTATGACCAGCTCATCTCAGCGAAGGGCTCCAACAACATCATCCTCATATCTGACGGCCGGGAGAACCGCAACACCGAATATGCCTTCGAGATAGCCAACGACATCAAGGATGACGGCATGAAACTCTATACCGTCGGCATCGGTGAGGGGACAAACAGCAGGATCCTCCGGAGCCTGGCTGCTGCAGGCGGTTCTGACTCCTATTTCGAGCCCGACGAGACCCAGAAGCTCAAGATCCTCTTCGGCCCGCAGGGGGATTTCAAGGAGGAGTCAGACAAGCAGCTGGTCATCCTCAACACCGACCACTTCATCACCCGTGGCCTGCAGCTCAAGGCGTCGGTGGCCGGCTTCAATGCGGTCATCCCCAAGTCCCACGCACAGCTCCTGGTCACCACCGGCTCCAACAATCCCATCCTCACGGTCGGCCGCTACGGCCTCGGCCGTGTGGCCGTATTGTCCACCGACGAGGGCATGGCCTGGTCCGGGGACCTGCTCGGGCAGGAGAATTCCCTGCTCATCAGCAGGACGGTCAACTGGATCATCGGCTCGAACAAGCGCCAGCAGGACTTCGCCCTGCTCATCACACAGGCGCAGGTGAAGACCCCCACGAACCTCCTGATCTATTCCAAATCCCGGCCGGGCACCGACCGATACCCCCTGGCCAAAGTCGGAAAAGACACCTACCGTCTCAGCTACACTCCGGACGCGGTCGGCATAAAAGATCTGTTGGGCGCAAAATTAGGGGTCAACAGCAAGGAGGAATACCGGCATACCGGGATGGATGAGGGCTTCCTCAAGCTCATCAGGGACAACGGCGGGGAGGTCTTCTCCAGCGACGATCCTAATTTCATCATCGAGCGGGTGAAGAGCGTCGCCAGAAGCTCCTTTGCCCAGCGGATCCTGCTCCGCTGGCCCTTCCTCGCATTGGCCATCATCGTCTTCCTGGTGGATATCGCTCTCCGGAGGCCGCGATGAAGCGCTGCCCAGGAGGCCAATGACAGCAACATGATAAAAAACCTTATAAATGAGTTTCCCAGGATGAAAGACAGCAAAAAGAAGTGATGACCATGGGCTTTTTCCAGAAAAACACGATGCTGATCCTCCTTGGCCTGGTCATGCTGCTGGTCATCTCCCTCGTGGTCGTGACCTCCTACTATCATTCAAGCCTTTCAGAGCTCGCCGAACGCCATTTCACGGTCCAGCAGAGATATGACAAGCTCATCGCCGACCTGCAGGCGGAGAAGTCCAAGCTCAACGAGACCATGGTGACCGTCAAGCTCAAGGAAAGACGGGAGCAGCAGCTCAGCGAGAACTACCAGGGCCTCAGGGAAGAGGCCGCCACCCGTGAGGCGCAGCTGCAGAACGTGACCACCGCCCTCACCTCGACAACGATGGAACTGGCGACCACCAAGGCTCAGCTCCAGGACAAGCTGAAGGAGCTCCAGACAGAGAAGCTGACCCTCATCAACACCCAGGCCGTCCTGAGCAATGCCCAGCAATCGTTGGAGAGCTATGACAGCGAAGTATCCCGGCTCGATGACCGTGTGGATGCTGTGCAGGCCATGTTGGATGCCTCCATCGCAGACAACGCGACGAGCTCGAGCTGCAAAGCGACACTGTCGCTCGTCGACGACAGCTTCGCGTCGGTCAAATCCTCCAAGAACCATCTCCAGTCCATCGCATCATCGGTCACCTCCACTTCATAGAACAAGAGCCGCGTCAGGAGACGCCGGAGCCCTGAGGTCCGGCCGGCCATCAAGACATCAGGCGTTCTCAAACATTTGAGAACATGCATTTGAGAACATAAAGGAACCACCATGAGCGATTTCAGCAAGATACTGCGGGAGCTCAAGCTGAGCGTAGAATCCATCTGGGTCTTTGATATACTTCTCAACACCGGCCTCATCTTCCTGGCCACCTTCCTCCTGCTCTCCATCTTCACCTTCATATCCCTGGCGGCCGTCGTGCCGGCGTTGGTCTACCTCCTGGTGGCCCTGTATGTACGGTTCTCCGGGACGGGCCTGCGTGAGGTGGAGGACCATGATGCCGTCCTGAAGGAGCGGCTGCGGACCGCTGCCCAATACCGAAGGCATGCCAACCCCATCGTCGATGAGCTCAAGCGCGAGGTGATGGCCGGACTCAGACGGTTCCGGCTCTCGGTGCTGCTCGACAGCAAGAGGCTCACCCTCAAGGTGGGGGTCCTTCTTTTGCTCATCTTCTCCCTGATGTTCGTCAGTTTCCTCCAGGAAGGGCTCTTCCCCATGAAAGAGGCGATACGAGACTCCTTCCGGGACATGCCCCGGCAGATAGGCGAGAGTGTGGATGACCTGTCGAAGAATGCCCTTGCCATGCTGCAGAATTCCATCCATGGAGAGACCACCGACGGGGACAAAGAACCCCTGGGGACGGTCTCCGATGAGGTCATCCGTGACAATACCGTGGCAAGCCTGGGGAACGATGTCATCGATCTGGTCATCAATGATTTCGGGTTCGAGCTGGACCTGAAGAACGAGGCAGACTATGCCGATGAGCAGTTCAGGTCCGAGCTTCCGGTCGAGCTCTATGCGACGGCGGCCAAGACCTATGCAGAGAAGATAGACGAGGATGAACGGGTCGTGGTGAAGAACTATTTCACGTCCCTGGCAAACAATTGAATTGTTGAATTGAGGTGAAGATCATGAAGAACGTCGAAGATATAATGAAAGTGCTGATGAAAGAGCTCCATCGTGTGGTGATAGGGCAGGACGAGGTCATCGAACAGGTCCTCGTCACCCTGCTCTGCGACGGGAACGGCCTGCTGGAAGGCTATCCGGGTCTCGCGAAGACCCTGGCCATCAAGAGCCTTGCCAGCGCCCTGGACCTGAAGTTCTCCCGGATCCAGAGCACGCCGGACCTCATGCCTTCGGACATCACCGGCACCTATTTCATCGAGGAGGGTTCTGGCGGGAAACGTTCCTTCAAGTTCAATCCCGGTCCCATCTTCGCCAACATCGTCCTTGCGGACGAGATCAACCGGGCCACGCCGAAGACCCAGTCTGCGCTGCTGGAGGCCATGCAGGAGAAGCAGGTGACTGTGGGAAATTCCACCTTCAAGCTCGATCTTCCGTTCTTCGTCCTGGCCACCCAGAACCCCATCGAACAGGAAGGCACCTACCCGCTTCCCGAGGCCCAGGCTGATCGGTTCCTGCTCAAGATCCTCGTCGGCTATCCGTCTCCCCAGGAAGAGCTTGCCATCGTAAACCAATATACCGCAGCAGGGACCAATGTGCGCCTGAAAAAGGTCCTCAACAAGGAGAAGATCCAGTATCTCCAGGACCTCGTGAAGCAGATGCCCATCGCCAACGACCTGAAGAACAGGATCATCAGGATAGTCACCCTGACGAGGAAGCATGAGCTCATCGCCTACGGGGCGTCTCCCCGGGCATCCATCGCCTTGACCCTTGCCTCCAAGGCCTACGCGCTCATCAAGGGGAAGAACTATGTCTCTTCCGCCGATATAGAGAAGATGGCCTATCCTGTGCTGCGTCATAGGATCATCCCGACCTTCGAGGCTGAACGGAAAGGCCTTTCCCCTGACGATGTCGTGTCCGCTGTCCTGAAGAAGGCATGAAGCCTGCATGAAGAAGGCATGAAAGGATGAAAATGGCAGGAGAAGGTCGTCGATTGATCCTGCCATAGGAAAGATCATCACGTTTCACGTTATCCAGAGCGCATGACGCGCGAGGCCCATAAATGATCGACCTGAGCATCCTCAAAGAACTGGAGAAGTTCGACCTGGTGATCAAACGGAAGATCACCTCCAAGTACAGCGGCGACCGCAAGTCCAACTTCCTCGGCAGGGGGACGGTGATGAGCGACCATCGCATCTATTCTCCAGGGGACGATTTCCGTTCCATCGACTGGAAGATCTTCGCCAGGACCGACGACCTCTATGTCAAGCGCTATGACGAGGACCGTTCCCTGGTCGTCAATGCCGTGGTGGACAGCTCGAAGTCCATGGACTATGGGGCGAAGACGCGGAAGTTCGACTATGCAGCCCTGCTCGGCATCGGTTTCTGCTATCTTGCCATGAAGAACAATGAAAAGTTCAGGATAGCCACCTTCGGCGACGATCTTACCCTCTTCCCGACGAGCCTCAAGGGTTCCCAACTGGGATCCATGGTCGACCATCTCGACGGGCTGCAGCTCTCCGGCTCCTCCAACTTCGAAGGTTCCATGGTGCGCTACCGTCGCACCATCGGCAGCCGGAGCTTCATCGTCATCATCTCAGACTTCCTCTTCGACGTGAAGGAGTTCCGCAACGGCATCATGCAGTTTCCCCAGCATGATGTGCATCTCATCCAGGTCCTGGATCCCAGCGAGGTGCATCTCGATCTGGAGGGAGATTTCTTCCTCAGGGACATGGAATCCGGAGACCAGCTGAGGACATCGGTCACGCCCCGCCTGAAGAGCCATTATCAGGACAGGCTGCAGGAACACATCCATCTCCTGCAGGATACGGCCAAGGAACTCAAGGCGCGGTTCTGGACCGTGACCACAGACAAACCCATCTTCGACGTCTTCTGGGACGTCCTGAGATGAAACCAGGTGATACCATGAGAACAGAACACCCGAGCGGCAGGCAGCAGGGAAGAACCGCTGGCAGGATAAGAGGCGAATCCTCTGCACAGACAAGCAGGCCGAGTGTCTTCGAGATGCTCATCCTCGCGGTCGGCGTCGCAGTGGCATATTTCGGCTTCAGGATCATCCAGAACCGTTTTGTCATGGATCGGATCATCACCTGGGAGATGATCAATGCCATCTTCATCTGGCTCCTCCTGATCACGAGCTTCGTCTTCCTGGGTATTGTCGTCGACACGTCCAAGAAGACCCTTTCCCGGTTCGAGGAGATCCTGCAGGGCATGAATGACCGGGACCTGAAGAGACCGCCATTGCCCCGACGGAAATGAGCAGGTAACCTGTTTCGATCTGATTTTACTGGAGACGTTCTGGCCAGAGGATGTCCTCGGCGTTGATGACCGGCCTGAAGAACCGTTTCCTGTCCTCGAAGGCGATCCGTTCGCAGGCAGTGTTGACCAGGCACTGGATGAACGGGAAGTCCTCCAGCCGCCCGAACTCCAGGGAGTCGAAGACCAGGTAAAAGAACGTCTTCTCGGGATGGCGCTTCTCAAGGAGCTTCCCCAGCCGTATCTTGTTCTGGCCGGACTTGGTGGTCACCAGGATCCCTATGCGCTCTGACGAGTGGAACCGCAGCAGGGCAGCCCGGGTCCGCTTCTGCTCTTCCAGGAAATACTGCTGCTTCCATTGGCCGGACTTCTTGGTGATGGGGTTGTAGATGAAGATGGGCTTCCTGTTCGCCAGGGCCAACGCTTTTGGATGGAACTCCCCGTCTCCGACGTAGAGGAAGGCGTCATAGTCTCCTTCGTACTTCTCGTTGTTGCACCCGTAGAGCTGGCCGAGGTAGCGTGTGTGTCTTGTCTGGAACAGCAGGACCTTCTTCCCTCTCTTCTCGAGGGCTGCCTTGATGTCCTGGAGCGAATCGAGGAACTGGACCGACATGAAGAGCGCGACCTTCTCAGGAAGCTTCCTGATGGCTGCCGCAGGCAGGGCTATCTTCTTGGTGTACCTGGCCTCAAGATGCAGGACTTTCATGAACAGAAGGGATGTCCGATGCCTTTAAAAACCTTTGTCAGGCAGGTCGGGCTTCTTCTGAGGAAGCGCATCTTTCGTCTCTTCCTGCTCTTTCTTTGTCTCCCTCTTTTCCTTCACGAGCCTGCAGATGAAGAACCCTTCGGTGTCATTGTCCTGGGGCCAGATCCGGATGCAGTCTTTCACTCCGGGATGGAAGTCGACCCCTCCGAAGGACGTCACCACCTTGCTGGTCTTGAGTCCGGGCAACCGTCCCCGGTCTATCTTCTCGGTATGGATGTCCTCATGCTTGTGCAGGAGCCAGCTGATGATGCCTTCGTCCTCTTCCGGCTCCAGGGTGCAGGTCGAGTAGACGATGACCCCTCCGGGCTTGAGGTTCTGATAGGCACTCTCCAGGAGCTGGCGTTGTTGGCCGCTTATCCGCCTTACCATGTTCGGGTTCCAGATGCGGAGGGTCTTGAGCGATTTCCTGATGGTGCCTGTCCCAGAACAGGGCGCGTCGACGAGGATCCTGTCGAACTGATGCCCTTTGAACCATCTTCCTTCCATGAGCGTGGCGACGCTGTTCGTGAGTCCGCAGCGCTGCAGGTTGATGCCGAGGCTCTGCATCCGGATACCGGTGTAGTCGTTAGCAACAAGTGTCCCTTCGTTCTTCAGGTACATGCCGATCTGTGTTGCCTTGCTTCCCGGAGCCGCGCACATGTCGAGGACGGTCTCTCCTGGTCGGGGGTCCATCACCAGCGGAGGTATCATGGACGCTGCCTCCTGTATGTAGAAGTAGCCCAGGGAATGCTCAGGGATGTTGCCGATGTCCCGTCGCTCACCTTTCCGGTGTTCTATCCAGAACCCTTCAGGGCACCAGGGGATCGGAGTGAGCTTCCATTCCGGCTCCAGCCGCGCGACCAGTTCATGCACGCTCATCTTGAGGGTGTTGACCCGGATGCTCCTCCGCAGGAAGCGAAGCGAGCAGCTCAGGAAGGCCTCCCAGTCGGTCAGTGCGGCATAGCGTTCCTGGAAGGCAGGCTTGATATTCACGTCTTCCTTCTGGTAGTCTTTCGCCATGGGCAGCACGTTTTCTTCTTTCTTTCTCTCTCCTTTTCCTGTTCTCCTTCTTCTTGCTCTCTTTCTTTTCCTTGACGCTCACAGCCCTTTTCTCATATACGGGCCTGTTCGCCTATAGCCGAACTTCCGGTAATACTCTCTTGCTCCTACCCCTGAGATGATGAGCATCATGTCCTTCTTAAATTCTTCTTTGGCTATCCTCTCGGCCTCTTCCAGCAGTCTCCTTCCGATGCCCCTGTGCTGCACCTCTCCTTTCTTGCCCAATGCGGTGGCGCCTCCATAGACGTGGAGCTCTCTGATGCCTGCTGTCCGGTCATCGAACTCTTTCCTCATGGGCCTTGACGGTATGCGCAGCCGCAGGAACCCCAGCAGCTCATCATGCCTACGGTTGTCCATGGAAAGGAAGATCTCCGTGCCTTTGCTGGCCTCATATTCCTGCCGGACGAGCATCCAGTCCTTCGGATCCTGCGGGTGCTTCGGTTCCCTTGCCCGGATGTCCCTGCTCCTGATGCCCTGTCTCTGCATCTCCTGCTCGACGTATTGGCGGAGGTTGGTCCTGTCCACGCCGTCGATCGTCACCTTGGTGGGGATGTCCCGCTGGACACGCATGATCCTCAGCCAGGACGGGATATCCTTCATGAACTTTGCGATCAGGGATGCCGCCTCTTTGGTCCTCATGGGGGTGTATTCTCCCCGTCTGTATTGGGTGTGAAGGACGGTCCCGGGCATCACCATGGTGGGGTATATCTTCAACGCATCGGGCTTGAACCGGGAATCCGTGATGACCTGCCTGAGCTGCTCCAGGTCCTGGTCGTAGTCCATGCCCGGAAGGCCGAGCATCATGTGATACCCGACCTTGAGCAGGCTGTCCTTGAGGTAGCGGGTCGCATCGATCGATTCCTTGACCGTATGGCTGCGGTGTACCGCTCTGAGGACCTCATCATGGACCGATTGGACACCCATCTCCACCCGGGTGCATCCCAGCCTGAGCATCTGGTCGATGTGCCTCGGTTTGGCATAGTCTGGTCGTGTCTCCAGACACAGGGCGACGCAGCGTACCGTTGCAGACTCGTTCCTTTGCTGCTCCTTCTCGAGGGTCGTCTTCCTCTTCAGGGCATGGAGATTCTTCTTCACCTTCTTTGCCCGTCCTTTGTCATGAAGGTCGCCGGGCAGGAGGAAGGCTTCCTTCAGCTTGTCCAGGTCGACCCTGCCCTTGTCCATGAAACGGTCGCCGAAGTCGTTGAACGCCTGGAACATGTCGGTGATGTAATGCCTCTGGTATCTCCTGTCAAAGGAGGTGAAGGTCCCTCCCATGACGATGGCCTCCACCTTGGTCAGCTCATGTCCCAGGAGGGCGTATTGTTCAAGCCGGTTCATGGCGATGAGATATGCTTCATAGTCGTTCCGGATGGCCCGCATGGTGGAGGGTTCGTTCCCGGTATAGCTCTGGGGCATGTCACCGAAGAACGAGCCGATCCCTCCGGGGCAATAGGTGCACCGTCCATGCTTGCAGTTGATGGGGCGGGTCATCAGGGCGACAGGAGCCACTCCTGATTGTGTCCTGACAGGTTTTGTCTTGAGATAGGGCTTGAGCAGCCTTCGCTCCTTCGCCGATGCCCTGAGCAGGATATCTATGTCCGTGGGCGCCTTCCTGAGATGATGTTTCGCAGCAAGCCGGTTCTTGATGCGGGAGATGTCATCCTTGGCGGGATTCTTTCCCCTTATCCTTGCAAGGAGGTCTGCTACGAACTGCTCGTCGATCACGTCTGTCATGGTGCTGTCTGCTGCTTCTCGCTTATCTTCAGCTCTTGAAAGGTTCCCTGTCCTCTGAGAAAAAACCGGCCTGACTTAATAATCTTCCTTTCTCTGCTCGCTTCATTATGGATGTTTGCTTCTTCTTTCTCTTCTTCCTGCTCCTGTCCAGATGTTCAGATGAGGCCCCGCGCTTTCAGGAGACCGATGGCCAGGGCAGACACTGCGATGGAACCATAGGTTATGGCCAGTCCCAGCGAGGCGAAGAGCGTTGTCATCCTGACCGATCTCCAGAGCGAAAGTCCGGTCCTGCGGGCGAGGGCATAGGCGAGGACCAGGACGCCGAGCACGACAAAACCCATGAGCATCCTGCCGTCCATGGCAAGACTCAGGAGATAGATGATGAATCCGAAACGCATCACCTTCTCGAAGATGGCATCATCATATCCCTGCATGCCCTTTGTGCTGAGACGATGGGCTATGGCCTTGGCCGTAAGGGTTCCTGCTATGAGATAGACGGCGAATTTGATGAGTGCCCAATCGGGTGCCCAACCGAAGAGTCTGACCCTCAGGCCCATGAGGAACGTTCCCAGGGCCATGATGCCGAGAGCGGTCGGGATGATGACCAGGAACGTGTGGTCCCTGGAGGGCATCCGAAGATGGATGAAGTCCTCCCGGAGGAACCGGAGCCTGGTCGTGTCGGCATCTGCCTGTCCTGCTTTCTGTGTCGTCGTCGATGTTGCCGTATCCGGGATCCTCTGCGCTTTCTCCGGACCATCGGCCTGGACAGGGGCAGTGGCCTGGGCTTCTCCTGTCCTGTTCTTCGTAGGCTTGCTCTCTGCAGGGCTCCCGCTCTCTCCTGCCGGTCCTGCTCCTGCTTCTTGCTGCAGGTCGGCGATGGACTCCCTGATGAGCGTGTCCACCAGGCCATCGTCATAACCATGCTCGACCAGCACCTGTCTGATGTTCTCTATCTGATAGCCCTTCTTTATCTCGTGCTCGATGTAATCGAGGACCTTCTGTCGTTCCTTTGGCATGGGCTGTGTCTCCTTCCTCTCTTTCCTTCTTGTGACTGCTCAGAGTCTTATCTTTTCTTCGGCGAAATCCTTAAGCTTGCGGAAGGCCTGCTCTGGTGTCTGCTGCGGTTCTTTCCTGCGTCCGTATCCCTGCAGTCTCCTGTTCTCTCTTGTCCTCATATCCTCCTCGAAGACTGCCTCGACCTTCTTATGGTATGCTCTCGGGTCGACCTTGATGGTGAATCCCTGCTTCGCTGTTTCCATGCTGGCCAGTTCTTTTCCCACCAGGAGCGGACTCCATCCTTTGGAGAAGAGCTCCCTTCTGATGTCTTTTTCTTCAAAGCCCTGGTTCCTGACCACGGTGACATAGGCATGGAGCCTTGCCTGGTCGGTCTCATGCTGGATCGTCGGATGCTCGAATCTGGCAAGAGGAGGGTTCTCTTTCTTCCGGTGCTTCTTCTCAAAGATGAAGAGCCCTGCCAGTCCGCCTCCCACGAGGAGGAGTATGGCTCCCATGAAGAGATGACCGGTCATGTCGCTGCCGCCGCTGCCGCCTTCCACATACCATCCGTCGCTCTGGTTTCCTGCGATGTCGTTGCCGTCACCTGCACCATCAAGCGTCCCTGGCTGTTCCTGTCGCGGGCCGCAGAGCTCGTCGATGGTTCCATCACAATCATTGTCTATGCCGTCGCAGTCTGCATCGGTCTCCACTTTACGGTAAGCGGAGCCCAGGCTGGACGGGCAGTCATCCAGCGGGCCCCTATCCCCATTTCCCTGCTCTGCAGCACTGCCCGGGGAACTAATGATCTTGAGAAGCGATGCATCATCGCGTACCGATGCTATTCCCTGTCGGCTGTCGGCCAGGGATGCCCTGAGATAATAGTATCTGGTGCCGCTGCTGCCCGTCGCATCAGGGGTATTTCCGTCGGTCGGCGTCTGCCAGGGCATCTCTGCTGGTTGGGCGCCCAGGATGATGTCGTCGATGGTGGCCACCTTGGTGCCTTCTACCCTGTGGTCGTCTGCGGGAAGTTCCCATATGCTGACCTGCGCGGTCTTGCCTTCGCACCGGTCGCTGAAGAGGACGATGTGGGTGGTATCTCCGGGGTTCACCTCGGTCTCTATCCAGTTGAGTTCACGAAGATTGCACGCCGAGCCGACGACGCGTCCGCTGATGAGATTGTCTCCTGAGGAGATGCTGTTGACGAGGAGAAGATAGCCGACGGCCAGTGCTGCGAGAAGCAATGCGAACTTGAGGATCCTGGCCAGCCTACCCGTGTGCCGTGTTCTCGTTTCCGGCCCGCCTATATCCTGTTGCAGCCGTTCGGTCTGTGCATGGATGCGACGGGCATCTTTTCCTCGTCTTTTCATGGCCTTCTCCTGTGCCTGATATCGCTCTTCCATGGCCCTGAGCGTCTCCTGGTCTTCTCCGGCATTGTTCTTGCGCATCCTCTTGATGTCTTTTCCCAGCTGTTGATGCTCCTGGTCCATGGAGACGATCTCCTGCTCTGTCCTTCTGTCGCTCTCGGAAAGTCTGCTGAGCTTCCTTGATGTGCGCCGTTCCTGTCCTTTGCTGAGGATGTCCTTCTTTGCCATGGTCCTTTTGTTCCTGTCTCTTTCTCCTCATCGCCCTGTCTCAGATTCCTCCCTGACGGAAAAGGTCGGTCTTTGAAGGGTCTCCTTCCAGGGGTTCTGACGGGCGCTCTGGTCTTTTCTCGGCAGGAACTTCCTGCTTGAGAGGACTCTTCAGTCTCTTCCCCTCTTCTGGAGATGCTTGAGGTATGAGGGGATACTGCTTCCGGGCCTTGAGCCTGATGATGAAGTACTCGAGACAGTCGATGCCGCAGAAGAATGCCTGCTTCCGAAGGTCATGGGGACCGAAGATGAGCTGATAGTTATGGATGCTTGCAGGCTCGAGACCGCCCATGCAGGTCGCACAGGCCTTCCCCGACGATGCCTGGAGCTCCAGAAGCTGTCTCTGGACGAGTTCGCGCATCTTGTTCTCTTTGCTTCCCAGCTGGTCCTGGAGCTGATAGAGCTCCTTCTCAGTGAGGCTCTTCACGAAGTGCTGTAGTTTGTCATCCATGCTTCCTTCTCCTCGCGTCTCTTTTGTCCTTCTGGACCGGCTGTTCTTCGATGCTGACGATCCATCGTCGGAGCTTCTTGTCATAGCTGAAGATGACTTCATGCTTTCTGGAAGGATCGATGGCGAAGAGGATGGGCTTCGGGATGGTGGTCTCATAGCTTGATCCCCTCTGGTAGAGCTTTCTTCTGAATTCCATTTGTTATACTTACTTTTAAACTTACTTATATAAATATTTTTCTATTATCTTAATTGCTATTTTATTTATTATCTTTTATATCAGATAATATATTAATAAAAATACTTATATTCCGGCCTATCGGGGAGTCGTAACGAAACTATTTATACCTTCCCGCCTGTTCTCCTGAGATCATCATGGGGCTGCATCATGGAGTTGCGTAAAGACTATCTTCTGGATCGTTGGGTCATCATCTCCGAGGGGAGAAGCTTACGGCCACGGGAATTCACCCACGCTGTTCAGGAGCATCCTGCGCAGGTCGACTACTTCGCACCCGGCAACGAGCACCTTACTCCTCCTGAACTCTATCGTTTCCCTGAAAACGGGTCAGCATGGAAGATCAGGGTGTTCAACAACAAGTTCCCTGCGGTCACGAAGGATGCCGATTCGGAATTTGTGACCCACAATGACTATTACACCTTCACCGGCGCCTATGGCGACCATGAGATCATCGTCGACAGCCCGGACATCGACCGGCAGCTATGGGACCTCACCGAAGAGGAACTCCTCGCTGTGCTGCAGGTCTACAGGAGACGCATCGGGCGTGCCTATGAAGACAGCCGCATACGTTATGTCAACCTCTTCAAGAACCACGGTCCTGAGGCAGGCACCTCTCTTGTCCACAGCCATAGCCAGCTGGCCTCGATGCATCTGATGCCCCCGTTGATAGAGCAGAAGATCAAGGCAAGTCTCCTTGAAGGAGGCTCCCGCTATCTCGACGTGATGGAGCGTGAGAAAGATTCTGACCGACGATGCTTCGAGAATGACCATTTCCTGGCCATCTGCCCCTATGCCTCCCGTTTCAACTATGAGCTGCTCATCCTGCCCAAATGGTATTGCCCTTCACTGGCCATCATGGACTCTTCTCAGGAGGCGTCGCTCGCCGCCATGCTCCATCAGGTGCTTTCCAGACTGAAACAGCTCCAGGTCTCCTATAACTTCACGTTCTTCAATGCCCGCACCGAGGACGGCCTGCAGTTCCATATCGAGGTCATCCCGCGGATGGCGAAATGGGCAGGATTCGAGTTCGGCAGCGGCATCATCATCAATTCAGTGAACCCAGAAGACGCGGCAAAGTTCTATAGGGGCGAGCTCTCTTTGAAAAGATGATTATCCTCCAGCATCCCTTGGCCCCCCTCTTTTGCTGCTGTGCTGCAGTCCGTATGGCTCCTATGGGAAACATTTTTAAATGAACCTCTATAACGCAGCAGATTGAGACATGGTTGCAGCATGATTGAGGTATCAAAATGATGTTCTGTCCGAAATGTGGAGCGATATTGGTCCCCAAGAAAGACGGGAGCAAGAAGATCCTGGCCTGTTCCTGCGGCTACAAGACCACTGACCTCTCTTCTGCCAACATCAAAGAGACCCTTGCCAAGAAGAAGGACATCGAAGTCGTGCATGAAGATTTCGAGACCAATCCCATCATCGGTGCCAAATGTCCTACCTGCGGCAATGATAAGGCATGGTTCTGGACGGTCCAGACGAGGGCTGCTGACGAGCCGGAGACAAAATTCCTCAAATGCACCGCCTGCAGGCATACCTGGCGGGACTATGATTGAGCGACCTTTCCTCTTTTCAGGCCTTTCTCTGCGTGCCTTTCCTCTTATCCTCTCTTATCTCTTATCATGCGGTTGAATAACCCTTGATGGGCGTGAATAGAAACCTTTAAAAAAGGGATATTATAACCCCGCTATCATGACTGAGGACTTTCCCGCTGAAGAAGGAGAAGAAAACGTCTATAAGAAAGAGACCCGAGAGGATCTGGTCGAGAACGACGAACTTTCTCCAGAGGAAGAAGCGTTCATGAAGGGCTATGATGAGGAACCCGCGAAGGATTCTTCTGCAGAGAAAGACGACCACAAAGATGCGCACGCTGATGATCAGTGATCGGTCCTCTTTGTCTGTTGGATGCTTCCTGTCCTGTGGTTCTTGCTCCTGAAACGATATATTCTCTTCAGTACTGTTCTTCCTATGACGCTATCATATGAGAACACATCTGAGCAGATGTAGATGCTATGATGAGATGCTATGAAAATATGAAAAGCAAGCTTTAAATACAGTGATGCTATCTCAGGCACCATGGCCATCGCGTTCATCCAGGAGCTTGGTGCTGGCGCAAGATCGCTCCTGGGCTATCTTGAATTCTTCATGGGCGGTCTTTTCGGCCTCTACCTCATCCTGGTCATCATACGCTGGAAAGAGTCTCTCAGTGTCGTGGGGCTCCTCAAGAGGATCAACACCAATATCGAGGCCATCGCCCATCATCTCGGTGTGCCGCAGCCTGAGAACAAGACCAAGCTACAGAAGATCAAGGAACGGTTGAAGAAGAATGGAACATCTAAGAAGCCTCAACGACGTCAGTCCCGACGAGATTAGGGACATAATCATCCTTGCGAAGGGCATCAAGGCAGATCCTGCCTCCTACGACGAAGCCCTGGCAGGGAAGACCCTGCTCATGCTCTTCGAGAAGCCAAGCCTGCGGACACGGGTGTCCTTCGAGACCGGCATGACCCGGATGGGCGGCCACGCGATCTTCTACAGCATCAAGGACTCTCCGCTCGGGAAGAAGGAGAACATCCACGATACGGCCAAATGTGCAGGGAGGTATGTCAACCTCATCATGGCACGCACCTATCGGCAGGAGGACATCGACGGACTTGCAGCATATGCCGGCGTCCCGGTCATCAATGCTCTCACCGACCGCCACCATCCCTGCCAGATACTCTCTGACCTCCTGACCATCTCCGAGAAGAAGGGGTCTCTCAAGGGGCTGAAGCTGGCCTACCTGGGCGATGCCGACAACAACGTCACCCATTCCCTGCTGCTCGGCTGTGCACTCACCGGCATGCACATTGCCATAGGCTGTCCTGCCGGGTCCTCTGCTCCTGCAGAGGATGTCGTCGCGCAGGCAAAGGCATATGCCCAGACAAGCGGAAGCACCATCACCATCACCCAGGACGCTGCAGAAGCGGCAGAAGATGCTGACGTGGTCTATACTGATTCCTGGATGAGCTATCACATCCCTGCCGAAGAGAAAGAGGCCCGCAGGAAGCTGTTCATGCCCTATCAGGTGAATGCAGAGCTCATGAGACATGCGAAGCCTGACGCCGTCTTCATGAACTGCCTCCCTGCAGAACGGGGAGCAGAACAGACCGCAGAGGTCATCGACGGGCCGCAATCCGTCGTCTTCGACCAGGCAGAGAACAGGCTTTGGGCCCAGAACGCCATCATGCTGACCCTTCTCAAGAAGTCGTTCAAGTCATTCAAGAAGTCATGAGCGAGAGGATCCTTCTCATCATCTCCCTGTTGTCGATCTCGCCGCCCACCGAGATGAAGATGAGCTGTTGCCGGTCTCTGCATCGGCCATGGACCACAGGATAGCGGGGGTCGTACTCGTCCCAGAACCGGCAGTCCTCTTGGACGATATCATGGTCTTCGGTCATGTTCAGGAACCGTCTCCGGAATATGCTGTCGATGGTCTGGCCCCGTAGGGTCATGTTCCAGGTCTTCTTTGTCTGGACGACCACATCGGCTTCGAAGACATCATAGGTGGAGGCGTTGCGGTAGCGTCCTGTCCTGTTGTCGATCTCCCACATCGCATAGGGAGTTATCCTGAGCTGCTGGTCGACATTCCGGACATGTATCTGGTCGACCTTATAGGTGTTGTTGAGGATGAAGAGCCTGCTCGCGTTGAAGGACACCGTCGATGGACGTTCCGGCATCGTCGCCTGTTCTTTCGCACATCCGGTGAAGGTCAGGGCCAGCATCACGGCAAAGGAGAATACGAAGAGCAGGAGGACTATCCTCTTCATCTTCATGTTCTTCTGGTCTGGCTTGCGTGTCATAGAGACAAGCGAAGCAGGAACAGCATAAAAATATTCTGTTTGGGATGGCTCTGTAGAAAGTAGGGCCGGCATCCCACCGGGATCTGCTTTCTCTTTTCTTCTTTCGGTCGCTCTGCTCTCTTGCTGTTTATGCTATCCTAGCTGTTGATAGGTCTTCTGGAGGAGCAGTGCATCCTCCTCGATGTTCGGGCTCTCGCAGATGACCATGCCTTTTGCTTTGAAGTCCCTGAGCGCCCTGAGCAGTTCCCTGTAGCGAAAATCGCTCTCTTCGAGGATGAGATGGTTCTTCTCTCCCTTCTCGCCGTAGTTTATCCCTGAGACATGGATGTGCATCTGGTCAAGGCCTTCCCGCCCCAATGCTTCCTCGACCTGGGTCAGGACCCGGCTGAATTCCTCGTAGGTGTTGACCTTGCCGTTGGTGCGTGCATGCAGATGGGCGAAGTCGATGCAGGGCATCACCTGCTCGATCTCCTGGGAGAGCCTGAGCAGGTCCTCTGCCCCAGAGAACTGGGTCGGTTTCCCTGTGGTCTCCGGCCGTACCCAGATGGGGTTGCCTTCCTCCTGAAGCGTCGCCACGATATCCTTGAGGCCGGCTTTCACGTTGGCATAGACCTTTTTCGGCTCGACCTTCTGATAGAATGCAGCATGGAAGACCAGGGAGAAAGCCCCTGCAAGATGGGCTATCCGTGCTGCGTTCAGGATGCGCTGCTTGCTCGCCTCGACCTTGGCCGGTTCGAGAGAATTGAGGTTGATGTAATACTGTCCATGGCAGGTGAGTGTCTTCCCTTCTTCCTTCCGCACCGCATCGATAAGGGGTGCCTTCTCTGGCCGGATGTTCACGCTATGGACGAACTCCAGTTCCATGCCGTCGAGGCCAAGCTCGGTGAGATGCCGTATCCCGTTCTCGGTGTTGCGTCTTGGTGTGGAAAGAGGAAGCCCTGCAGTACCGAAGAGCAGCTTTGAGAATCGTGCCATGACCTGCCTGTCGCCATGGCCGTTAATAAACATTTCGCCGATACCTTGTTCTTCCCTTTTCATCATCCTCGTGGCGCCCGTTGCCTTCAAAGACAGGACGACTATTAAAGATAGAAATATTTATAAAGCATCATCCGGTCCGGAGAGGAATGCTCAAAGCCACCCTTGGCCTGGACGATAAGGACGTGCAGATCCTCTCCTGGTTCATGGAAACGCCGGAGATCAGCCAGAACGAGATCGCCGAACGTCTGAAGCTCTCCCAGCCCAGCGTGAATGTCCGCATCCAGAAGCTCAAGAAGCGGGGGATACTCAACCATCGGGCGGGCATCAATCTCAACACCTCCAACCTCATCATGATACGGGTGGACTTCACCGCTGCCGATGCCTCCGCGACCATGGAAGAGCTTAAGCGATGCACCTTCTTCGTGAACGGCTTCATCATCTCCGGCAAGAACAACGCCTCTGCCTTCTTTGTCCATGACAACATCAGGAAGATCGAGGACATCATCAACCAGCATCTCCGTAACGACCCTTCGGTGTCAGACATCACCGTCAATGTGGTTGTGAGCGCCACCAAGGAGTTCATCTTCACCATCGGCCTGATGGATGAGATGCGCTATGACAGCTGCAAGATCGTCGAGGGCGGATGCAAGGGCTGCAGCAAGATGCGGGAACGGGATTCCTACAGGCATCAATCCTCAGGTAGGCATCCTGGTTCGAAGCAGGCTTCCAGAAAAACGAAGAGATAAGGGTGAGCGGGTTCTTCTTTCCTTGTTCTTTGCCCTTTCTTTCTCTCTGTGTTCGTCCGTATTATCTTCCTTTCTTTCTCGCTTCTTTCAGACCCTACCTTTCTTTTGTCCCGGGCTGGAAAATGTGGATGGCCTGGCCCATGGTCGCTTCTGCCGCCTCCATGAGCGACTCGCCCATGGTAGGATGGGCATGGATGGTGAGAGCGATGTCTTCCACCGTCGCTCCCATCTCGATGGCAAGCGCCGCCTCGCCGACGAGCTCTGAGGCTGACGGCCCGACCGCATGCATGCCCAGGACGAGTTTGCTTCCCTTCTCAGCGACCCAGCTGATGAATCCGTCCTTCTTGTTGAGCGTCATCGTCCTGCCCAGGGCTCTGAAGGGAAACCTTCCCACCAGGACATCATATCCCTGTTCCTTTGCCTGTCCGGCGGTGAGTCCCACCGAGCAGATCTCCGGGTCGTTGAACACCACAAAGGGGATGACCTTGTTGTCGAACGCTGCGGGAAGTCCGCAGATGGCCTCTGCTGCCACCTTGCCCTGGCGGGATGCCTTGTGGGCGAGCATGGGCTGGCCGACCACGTCGCCGACCGCATAGATGGCCGGGTCTGAGGTCTGCATCTGTTCGTCGGTGATGATGAACCCCCTGTTGTCGAGCTTGACCTGGGTGTGGTCGAGTCCCAGGCCCTGGCTGTTGGGTCTCCTGCCGACCACCACGAGGACACAGTCTCCGGTGAGGGCCTTCTTCACTCCCTGTTCTTCATAGGTGACCGTCATGCTTCCTTCTTTCTCAGAGAAGGCGACTGCCGTCGACCTGTAGTGAGGATGGATGTTGAAGTTCTTGAGCCGCTGCTCGACCACCCTGACCAGCTCCTCTTCGATGCTCGGTATCAGCCGGTCCCCCTTCTCGATGATGTGGACGGTGCTTCCGAGCTTGCCGTAGACCGTCCCCATCTCTGTCCCGATGTAGCCGCCTCCGATGATGATGAGGGTCTCCGGGAGCTTGGCGAGCGACAAAGCTTCTGACGAAGAGAGTATCTTCTCATGGGAGAATGGGAAGTTCGGGATCTCGACGGGTGAGGAGCCTGTCGCGATGATGGCCTGCCTGAAGATGATGGAGTTGATGTCGCTCTTGCCTCCGATGTGCACTTCGTTCGATGAGATGAAGGTGGCCGTGCCGACGATGATGTCGATGCCGTTCTTTTCGCAGAGCAGATGTATGCCCTTGTCGAGCCGCTCGAGGATGCCGTCTTTCCAGGCCATCATCTTGCCGATATCCACGTGGTACTCCTTGACCAGGATTCCCATGGCATCCAGTTCCTGGAGCGTATGGAAATAGTCAGAGGCATGGACCAGCGCCTTGGTGGGGATGCATCCCTTCTGGAGACAGATGCCGCCGAGCGCCTTTTCCCTGTCTACGAGGGTGACGGTCTTTCCCAGCTGTGCGGCGCGGATGGCGGCGACATACCCTCCTGGTCCTGCTCCTATGACCAGGACGTCGGTCTCCACCTGCAACGATCCTACTACCATCTCCGGTCCACCTGTCGATCCATCCTTTTCCTGCTTTCTGTTCTCTCTTCCCTTCTTTTTTTCATCATGCTTCCCGTATCCTTCATCATCTTTCTCTTTCCGCGATCAGGGCATCTCGACCATGAAGAGGTCAGGATCCTCCAGGTACTGGATGAGCGTGGAGATGAATCTCGCGGCCTCTGCTCCGTCGAGGATGCGATGGTCGTAGGTGAGCGACAGGGTGACCATCTTGCGAGGCACGATCTTGCCGTCGACGATGCCGGGTTTCTCGAGGATGCGTCCGATGCCGAGCAGGGCCGCTTCGGGATAGTTCAGGATGGGGGTGAAGACCTGCCCTCCGAAACGTCCGACGGATGATATGGAGAACGTGCTGTCGTGCATCTCTGCAGGCGTCAGTTTCTTCGCCCGTGCCCTGGCCGCAAGGTCGCCGATCTCCCGGGCAAGATCATCGATGCTCTTCCGGTCAGCATCCTTCACCACCGGGACGAGGAGTCCTTCCGGCGTGTCCACCGCTATCCCGACATGGTAATACTTCTTGAGGATGATGGCCTGCTGTCCCTCATCCAGCGTGGCGTTGAGGAGCGGGTGTTTCTGCAATGCCGAGACCGCTGCCTTGACGAAGAAAGGGAGGTAGGTAAGATGGATCCCCTGCTTTGCAAGCTTGGCTTTCTCATGCTCTCTGACCTTCACGAGACCGGTGACATCTGCCTCGTCGCTGTGGGTGACCTGGGCAGCCTTCTCCAGCGATTCGGTCATCTTCTTCGCGATGGCCCTGCGGATGGCCGTCAACGGGATGACCTCTGCCGGGCCCGTCACCTTTGGTGATGCGACAACTGCTCGGGCGAGCTTCAGGGACGTGCTAGGCTTGCCTTCAATGCCTCCACGTCCGTTGGCATGGTCGATGTCTTCCTTGGTGACCCTTCCCAGAAGGCCTGAACCCTTGACGGTCTCAAGGCCGATGCCCTGTTCCCGGGCATATCTGCGCAGCGACGGAGTCGCAAGGATTGTCCGTTTCTCCGGGGGATCCTTGCGTCCGATGAACTGCCGCGGGACCTTGGGTACCGACGGTGTCGCCGAACCTGCCTGTTGCTGCACGTCCTCCAACGTTATCCTGTTTTCCCTGCCGGTCCCTCTGACCTTGGTGAGATCGATGCCATGCTGGGCTGCAAACTTCCGTACAGAGGGGAGTGCGATGACATCATCCGATGTTTCTCTTGTTGTCGGCTGCGGGTTTCCTGTGTGCTGCGGAGGCTGAGACTTTTCCGGCTGCTTTTCCTTCTCAGAGGAGACAGCGGGGCTGTCAGGGAGCGCACGCTCTCCTGTCCCTGACACTGCTGTTTGTGCTGTTTCCTGGTCATCTCCTTTGCCGGTGAAGACGAGCAGGGGCTTGCCCACGGTCAGGGTGTCACCTTCCTGATAGGGAAGCTTTTCGATGGTCCCGTCTCTGGGAGAGGGTATCTCGACGATGGCCTTGTCGGTCTCGACCTCTGCCAGGGTGGAATCCTTCCTGACAAGCTCTCCTTCCTTGACGTGCCACTTGACGAGCTTGCCCTCTACGATGCCTTCGCCGACGTCTGGAAAGTTGAAAGGGATTCCCATGCTGTTGTCCTCTTCTGCTGATATTCTTTCTCGCTGTCTTCAGGGGTCTTCTTCGGGATGCTTCTTCTCAGGCAACCATTCCCTCCTGCGCTAGAATTCCAGGACCTTCTGTATGCCGTCGAGGATTCTGGTCACGTTGGGCAGATAGTGCTCTTCCAACGCGAACTGGGGGAAGGGAACGTCAAAGCCGGTCACCCTGATGACCGGTGCCTCAAGATGCAGCAGGCACTGTTCCTGTATCCTGGCCGCGATCTCTGCTCCCATGCCTGCTGTCCGCGGCGCCTCATGGACGATGAGGGCCCTGCCGGTCTTCTTCACCGACGTGATGATGGTGTCGATGTCGAAGGGCCAGATGGTCCGCAGGTCGATGAGTTCGATGCCCGATTCCTGGTCGAGCTGAAGAAGCGCCTTCTGACAGAGCTTGAGCATGGACCCCCAGCTGATGATGGTCAGCTGTTCTCCCTGCGAGACGACCTTTGCCTTGCCCAGCGGAACGGTGTAGGGCTCCTCGGGGACCTCTTCCTTGAAGGCACGATAGATCTTCTTGGGCTCGAGGAAGATGACAGGGTCAGGATCCCTGATGGATGCGATGAGCAGGCCCTTGGCGTCGTAGGGTCCTGAAGGCATGACCACTTTGAGGCCCTGGCAATGGGTGAAGAAGGCCTCCGGGCTTTCCGAGTGATGTTCCAGTGCCCTGATGCCTCCGCTGCTGGGGGCCCTGATGACCAGGGGTGCAGAGAAGGTCCCTTCCGAGCGCTGCCTGATCCTTGCAGCATGCTGCTTGATCTGTGCGAATGCCTGATAGGAGAATCCGGAGAACTGCATCTCTGCGACCGGTCGCATGCCATTGATGGCGAGACCTATGGCCGCACCGACGATGGCAGATTCTGCCAGGGGGGTATCGACGACCCGGTCCTTGCCGAAGGCCTCCTGAAGCCCTTCCGTGACCCTGAAGACCCCTCCGTTCACACCCACATCCTCGCCGAGGACCATGATGGATGCGTCTGCTTCCATCTCCTGTTGGAGCGCGTTGTTCAGTGCCTTTACCATGTGCATCTTGGTCATGGCGCTCCCTCTTTCTTGGCCTCTCTTTCGGCCTTGATGGCTTTCCATTCTTTCTCGAGTTCTGCTTTCTCCTCTACAAGCACGGGAGGTATCTTGGCATAGACATTGTTGAAGAGGTTCTCCGGCGGAGGAGGAGGTATGGCCATGGCCTTCTCGATGGCCTCGTCCACTTCCTTGGCGACCTCGTGGCCGACCCATGTTCCATAGTCGTCGGTCCACGTCCCCTTTTCCCTGAAATAGTGTTCCAGTCGGGCGATGGGCTCTTTTGCCTGCCAGCTCTGGACCTCTTCCTCTGAGCGATAACGGGATGCGTCATCAGAGGTAGTATGGTCTCCGAGACGGTAGGTAAGGGACTCGATGAGTGTCGGACCGCCGCCGTCCCTGGCACGTCCGATGGCTTCCCGGGTGACCTTGTAGACCGCCAGGGCGTCGTTGCCGTCCACCTGGATGCCTGGCATGCCGTAGGCGATGGCCTTCTGGGCGATGGTGGCTGAGGCGGTCTGCTTGCTGCGCGGCGTGGAGATCGCCCATTGATTGTTCTGACAGAAGAAGATGACCGGAAGCTTGAGGACGCCTGCGAAATTGAGGGCTTCATGGAAATCCCCTTCAGACGTCGCGCCGTCCCCGAAATAGACCAGGGCGACGTTCTTCTTGCCCTTGATCTTCTCTGCCCAGGCGAGGCCGACGGCATGGGGTATCTGGGACGCGATGGGTATGGAGACCGGAAGGTCGCGGCAATGCTCGTCCCCGATGAATCCCCTGGTGTCCCCTTTCCATGATTGGATGAACTTGACGCGGTCTGCTCCCCGCATGAGGTATGCCCCTGATTCGCGGAACGACGGGACCATCCAGTCCGCAGGCCGGAGCGCATAGGCCGAGGCGACCTCTGAAGCCTCCTCTCCCCTCGCCTCGACAAAGGTCCCTATCTTGCCCTGCCGTTGGAGCTTGAAGAGCCGTCGGTCCATCTCTCGGGTGAGGCGCATCACATGGTATATCTGCTTGATCTGGTCGTCGTTGAGGTCAGGCATCTGTGCGGTGTCCACGTGGCCTTCTGTGTCGAGCACCTGGACGTATTCGACCTCAAAGCGCTGCACTATGTCTCGGGTGATGGGATCACCTCCCCTGCAGTTGTCGGAGCTGTTCTTTCTTCGGAGGGCCGGTCGAGCAGCGGCTGTCCTGTCTCTTGGCCGCTCTCCCCGAGGAGATGTTCCCTGAACAGTTCTCCTGCACGATAGGATGAACGCACCAATGGTCCGGAAGCGACATAAAGAAATCCCAGCGTCTCTCCTTGCTTCCGGTAGCGTTCGAACTGCTCAGGATGCACGTATTCCTTCACTTCCAGAAAACGGTTTCCTGGTCTGAGGTACTGACCCAGGGTAAGGATGTCGCATCCTGCTTCTCTCAGGTCTTTCATGACACTGGCAACTTCTTCTGCCGTCTCACCGAGCCCGAGCATCAATGAGGTCTTCGAGCGGATGGTGGGGTCAAGCTCCTTGATGGTCCGAAGGACGTTCAATGATTGTGCATAGGACGCTCGTGGATCCCGGACATCCTGTTGGAGCCGTGGGACGGTCTCTACATTATGGGCGATGACATCAGGCCTCGCCTTTATGATCTCCCGGAGACGTTCCCTCTCGCCTCTGAAATCAGGGATGAGCGCCTCGATATGGGTATCAGGCCTCGCCTTCCTGATGGCGCGGATGCAGGCAGCGAAATGGCCGGCTCCCTGGTCAGGGAGGTCATCCCTGTCCACCGAGGTGATGACAGCATAGTGCAGGTTCATCTCAGCGATGGCATCTGCCAGCTTCTCCGGTTCTTTCGGGTCCAGCGGCCTGCCGATCCTCGCGGTCCTGATGGCGCAGAACTTGCAGCCCCGTGTGCAGGTATCGCCCATGACCATGAATGTCGCTGTCTCCTGTTCTTTCCAGCATTCAGCCATGTTCGGGCATCGGGCCTCTTCGCAGACGCTCACCAGTCCTCGTCTACGGAGCGCATTCTTGATGATGGAGAAATCTCTGTCGGTTGACGGTCGTATCTTTAGCCACGAGGGCTTTCTGCTCTTTGTTTCCACCATACTGTCTGGTTCCCCCAAACTCGTATTTCTTTCCGCCCTTTAAAAGATTTGCTCTCTATGGTGGAGTGACAACAGCGTCGAGGGACAAATAATCATTTTTCGTGATGCCTTCTTGCTCAAAACCCTTTCTTGTCAATCACGCTCTTTCCATCGACACAGGGACACATGCATCTAACACATACTTTAAATACAGAAATGATACGCTCCTGAAGAGATGAGGACAGGCTATGCAGTCAGGAAAGTCGCAGGGGGCAAGATGGTCCGGGTCGATGCCGTGTTCGGCCTCAATCTTGAGGACCTGACCATCACCGGAGATTTCTTCCTCCATCCCGAAGAGACCCTCAGGGCCCTGGAACATCATCTCATCGGTACGCCTCTCGATGGGTTGAAGAACAGGGACCGTATCATCGCCCGTGAACTTGACGGCATCCTCCGCAAGAACAATGCCCTCCTCATCGGAATCGCTCCTCAGGACATCCTGGATGCGCTCCTGGAGGCAACACGATGAGATACCGGCTCATCAGGCAACGTTCATTCCCCGCAGCCATGAACATGGCCCTGGACGAGGCCATAGCAGAATCGGTCAAGGCAGGCAGGAGCCTTCCCACCATCCGTTTCTATGGCTGGGAACCTTCGGCAATATCCATCGGCTACTTCCAGAGCCTGGAGAATGAGGTCGATCTTGAGGCCTGCAGGAAGGCAGGGGTAGAGTGGGTAAGACGGCGAACCGGAGGCGGTGCAGTCTACCATGATGCATCCGGGGAGATCACCTACAGCATCATCGGCCCTGAGGAACATTTCCCCCGGGACATCCTGAAGAGCTATGAACAGGTCTGCGGCATCCTCATCCGGGGGCTTGAACGACTGGGCATGGCAGCGAGGTTCTCGCCCATCAACGACGTGCTGGTGGACGGGAAGAAGATATCGGGAAATGCCCAGACCCGGAGGCATGGCATCCTGCTGCAGCATGGAACCTTGCTCTATGCAGTCGATGTCAAGAGGATGTTTGCCCTCCTGAAAGTGAGCAAGGAGAAGATCTCCGACAAGCTCATCCAAAGCGTCAAGAAGAGGGTGACCAGCATCAGCCAGCATACCGCTGCTTCCAAGGAAGAGGTCCTCAGAGCATTGGAAGCTGCCTTCGGCGACGGGCGAGACACTGAAATCGGCGACTATACGGCTGAAGAGCTGGCCAGGGCAGGGGAGCTTGTGAAAGAGAAGTATGCGACCCGATCATGGAATGCCCTGCGTTAGGGTGCCTGGATGCTTGTCTGTCGCGGTCTCAGGATGATGGTGCGACTCCAAGATGGCTTTTGATGGTTCTATGGTTCTCATCCGCCGGACCACAGACGCTTTTCAGCAGAACGGACAGCCTTCTTCCTCGTCGTCCTCTTCTTCCGGCTTCTTCTTCTTTTTTGTCGCTTCTTCTTTAGCCATGCAAGACACCTCCGGGAACATCTTCCTTTCCATGAAAAAACTTTATAAAGCTTGTGCATCCGATACCTCTCGATGGTGAACCCATGAAGATCACGCAGAAGAAGCCGGGAACGCAGCGGGGACAGAAAGGACAGAGCGGACAGAGAGAAAAAGGAAAGAAGATGCATCATCAGATGTCCTCTGCATCCTTCGATGTCATCGTAGTCGGTGGCGGGACTGCCGGGCTGCGTCTCGGTCTTTCTCTTGCCCGGAAAGGGAAGCAGACGCTGCTCGTGGAGCCCGGCAGGCCAGGAGGAACCTGTCTCCATACGGGTTGCATCCCGACGAAGGCGATGCTCCATGCTGCCGAGACCTATCGGTCAGTAGCCCGAGCACCGTCCATCGGCATCAGGACCGCTGCAAGCCTCGATATCCCCCGCATGATGAGACAGGTGAGGTCATTCATCCGCAAAGGCCAGGCCCATATCGACAGGAGCATCGATGCATCGGATCTTACGGTCTGGAAAGGAAGAGCATCTTTTCTCTCGAAGGACACGCTTCGCGTGGGCAGGAAGACCGTGAAAGGTGCCATCATCGTGATCTGCACCGGTTCCCGTAACAGGATACCCCTGATCAAAGGCCTTGAGAATGCAGGTTTCCTGACCAATGAATCCGTATTCCATCTTAAGACCCTTCCCCGGACCCTCACCCTCATCGGAGGCGGCTACATCTCGATGGAACTTGCCACCTTCTTCAGCAGCCTCGGCACCAGGGTGACCATCCTGGAGGCGCTTCCTCAGGTCCTGTCTTCCCTTGACGAGGATGTGCGGGATGTCCTCCTTGAAGGACTGCGTTCCCGAGGGACCGTCATCCTGACAGGCGTGAGCATCGCTGAGGTGAAGCGGCAGGGACGACGCATCATCCTGCGTTATCGTCCTGCCGGCAAAGGCACTGCCAAAGGAAGGCTGAAAAGCATCACGAGCGATGCCCTGCTGGTCGCTGCAGGAAGGACGCCCAATACCGATGGCCTGGGTCTGGAACAGGCAGGAATCAGGACCTCACCAGAAGGAGGCATCATCATCGACAAGAAGTTCCAGACCACCAACCCGTCGGTCTATGCCGTCGGCGACGTGACAGGAAAGGCCATGTTCGCCCATGCGGCAAAGCGGCAGGCGCGGCTGCTTCTGAGCCGCATCGTCGGCAGCCGTTCTCGGCACGGAGACCATCTCGATCTCTCCCTGGTGCCCTGGGCCGTGTTCACCTCACCTCCTATTGCTGGTGTCGGACTGACCGAGCAGCAGGCGACGAAGGGGAAACTTCTGTTCGAGATATACAAAGCATCGTTCGCGAAGGCCGGAAGGGCGGCCATCATCGGAGAGACAGAGGGGTTCATCAAGCTCATCGTCGGCATGGGCAGGAAAGGCTCCGCAGGCCGAAGGACCCGACAGCGCATCCTCGGATGCACCATCGTCGGTCCAAGAGCAGACGAGCTTATCCATGAGTATGTTGCTGTCATGAACAGCAGCAGCCCCTTTCTCGAGACCATCACCCGGACCGTCCATGTCCATCCCACGCTTGCTGAGGCTGCCGAGACCTTCAGGAAGGTCTGTCGCAGATAGGGACAAATCAGAGATGAAGATGATGAGGATGGCGTCGCTGTTAGTCTTTCTGCAAGAAAGAATCGCGGAGTAAAACAGAGCGACAGCATGCTGCAGGGAAACACGCCCAATCAAGCATGGAGGGCATCAAAGGATTATCAACTGTGGGAAGAAAAAAACGAAAGGTTTATATATAAAAGCTGTTTTAATATTAAAATGTATTGTAGGTGATTCAAATGGAAGTTGCCATAACAAAAATATCTCAAAATGGACAAAGTGGTGATTCCTTCTGAAATCAGAAGAGATGCAGGCATAGAGCCATCAACTAAATTCATTGTCTTTAATCAAGATGGTAATATTTTATTGAAACAGATAAAAAAAGAATCCTTAAGAAAAGACATGAAATTAATTGACAAACTTTTAAGAAGTGAAAAACAGATCAAGACTGGAAAAGTCGTTAAAGCAGATACCCGTATGAAAGATGAAGAAATTGATGATTTATTGATGGCTTAAAATGGAGATTATTTTTTCTGAGGAATTTAGGAAGGATTTCAAGAAGATCAAAGATAAATCAACAAGATTAAAATTAATAAAGCATATTAAAAAATTAGAAGAATTGCCTGAATCTGGAAAACCATTAAAGTATGATCTGAAAAATCATCGTTCTGTCAGGATTCCACCATTTAGGATTATTTATAGGTTAGAAAAAAATAAGATTATCCTTAATTGTTTTGATCATAGGAAAGACAGCTATAAATAATTTTTTCTTCCTGCCCGTTCTAGTTTAATTCCATAATTCCACTGGGCTTTGACCAGTGGTAAGACCGTAAACTATTTCTTTTTGTAGGATACGTGTGTATGTGGTAGGCTCCCTGGGGAAGCGCTACCATATACTCAGCTTTACATAGCTGTGGCTATGTGAAGCGAAGATAAAAAGCTTTCTGTGAGAGTGTTGTGAAAATGCGTAAAGAAAACCCTGTTAGGCGTAGCTCTGCGGTTGGTGAGGCTTGGATGCATTGTCAGTTCAAGGTGAAGTATTGCCATGATGTTTTTGATGATGAGGTTGTTCGTGAGGGTTTGAGGTTGTTGCTTTTTGAAGCGGCGTATGATTATGAGATTCCTGTTGGTGAGGTTGGTTTTGATAGTGATCATGTGCATTTCATGGCTGATATTGGTATGTATAAGCGTGAAGAGGTTGCGAAACTTCTCCGAGGCTATACGGGGAAGAAGTTTTTTGAGTATTTTCCTGATATCAAGCAAAAATATTTCTGGGGTAGTGGTTTGTAGAATCCTGCTTACTATATTGCTTCCCCTAGGAACTTAGAAAATACGGTTAGGTATATCAAGAAGCAGAAGTATGGTGTGTGGGGTGCTGGGAAAGGGCAGGTAACGCTAAGTAGCTTTGCTGCTTAGCCAAGGGATGCCACCGGTCAGAGACCGGTGGTTCTTCACTGGTGAGATATCATCAAGTCTTATGATTAGGTAATCTGTTGAGAATTTTGTAAAATCATTTGTAACAAATTTACCTTCTCTTTGCACCTTTTCAAACATATGACTATGGATATTTTCTTGCTTTTGAAGTAAACATAAAAAATGATGCTTGAATACGACGATACGGTGCCTGAATATAGAACAAGCCAGAAAGCAAAAAGAGAAAATTCGCCGTACAAAGCGGGCGGTAGGAAAAGGACCAAATAATTATCTAAGTATTATCCATTTTAGAAGTATTAATGTTTTAAATGAATCGTTGTTTCAAATATTTCATGAATATCTTTCAACAAAGGAAAAATCTTATTTCTAATCTCACGTAATTTGTTATATATTTCAACAAATGGAAGATTAAATGTCAACATCCTTAGAACTTCATCATGCAACATTTTAGCTTGTGAACCATTAATATCATAACTATGCTCCCAGAGTTCAATTTTTGTTGAAGAAATATTATTATTATTTACTTCATTTTCAGCTACTTTACCTTTAAATTCCAATACCCATGAGGTACTAAGAACACCTTTTAAATATGTTTCAACAAGGATTGAATCACCATGAAACTTTATCTTGTCTTTAAACTCCTTACCCATACTAAGTTAGTAATA
>JAADFO010000010.1 GCA_013152815.1 Nanobdellati archaeon | reverse complement strand
TTCTGGATGATGTCTGATTTGGTCACGAGCCCCCGGATCCGTCCCTTGTCGGTCACCAGGACAAGCGGGAAATATTTCAGCAGCTCGGTGATGACCCGCGAACCGGTCGAGAGCGAGATGGTCGGCGGCGCCTCGGACATGATATCCTGTATCTGCAGCTGGTGCTTCTCTTCCATCATCACGTCGAGGAGTGTGGCCTCGGAGACGAGGCCGACCGCCTTGTTCTGATGGATGACCGGCATCTGGGAGATGTTGTGCTGCTGGAGCTTGCGGATGACCGCCTTGACCGTCGCCCCGGGGCCGACCGAGATGATCCTCTTCTGCATCAGCTCCTTCGCGGTCATCTCCGACTTTCCCGAGAGGAACTCCACCGCCTGGATGATCTGCTTCGCCTTGGAATAGGTGGGGTCCAGCTTTCCTGATTCTATCTTGGCGATGAGCGACTGGGAGACCCCGGATTCCTTCGCGAGAGCAATCTGGGTCATGCCTATCTTCCTCCGCACCTGTCTCAGATCATGGATGTCGAAGGTCATCGTGACCTCCCGAGCCCGCGGCTCGGCTCCCCGGATATCATGAACCCGTTGACCGGCAGGGTGTCTGCATCGGCCTCGGTGGTGAAGGTGACCTGGCCGTCGCTTATCTGGCCGTCGCGGCCGGTCTTGAGACGGATGATGAGGTCGTTGAGCACGTTCATGAACGCGATGAAACAGTCGTAGGGAGAGTCATAGGGATTGAAGTACTTGTGCACATCCCCGTCGGCGAAATACTTGGTGCACATATAGTAGAAATGGTCAGAGGTCTGGAGCCTGCGCCAGGAGTCCAGCAGGGCCTTGTCCTTCGATGCTTTCACCAGCCGCTCGACAGCGTAGAGCTCCTTCATGGCAGCATCCTGGATCTGGTTGCCCTGCCAGGCAGAGAGGTCACGCTCCAGGTCTGCCCAGGAGATGAGCTGAGGGACATCGAGGCCTGCTTCGGGCCTGTGCTTTGTGGCGACCTCGCCGGGATTCTGGAAACTGTTGTCCGGATGCTTGAGGACGAGCCTTGGCCATGCCCGGAAGAACTTGAAGATCCCGGTCTGGGCCCACTGATGCTCGCCCAGGGTCTCATAGTCCATGAACAGGTTGACGACCCGGCCGTTGCCGTTGATGGCGTTGATCCAGGAAGCATACTTCTCTGCTGTCAGCGGAAACTCTTTCCAGGAATGGTTGGAGAAACGGAAGGCGATGTCGTCGGAGAGCTTGTAGTTCTTCAGGAGAAGCGGAATCGAGCCATGCGCAGGCCGGTAGACGAAGTTGGGGGACCGCCAGCCCAGGACATGGTCCGCTCCCTCGGCGAGCATTCCCTTGTAGCCCATCTTCTCTATCAGGGAAGCGATGGCATTGTTATAGATGAGCTCGGTGTTCCGGAAGACCGACGGTGTCTGGTGGAAGTTTGCCTGGATCATCTTCCGGTGCTGTCTGATCTGCTCCTTGAACTCGTCCTGGGAATGGAGAAAGGCAAGGGAATGGTAATAGGTCTCTGAGAGGAACTCCACCTTCCCGGTGTCAGCAAGCTCCTGGAAGGAATCGATGACCCGCGGCTCGAAGGAAGCGAACTGTTCCATTGCAGTCCCGGTTATCGAGTAGGCCACCTTGAAAGCTCCGTCGGTCTCATTGATGAGATCGAGCATGAGCCTGTTGGAGGGAAGATAACATTTTTTCGCGACCCGGCTGATGATCTCCTCGTTCTTCTTCTTGTCGAAATAGTCCCGGGACTTGCCGATGTCAAAGACCGAGTAGCGACGCAGCCGATAGGGCTGATGGACCTGGAAATAGAGCGAGATGTCGACCATCTAGGGAAACCCCCTGACCTGCTGATAGATGGAAAGGCACTTCTCGGCCGAATCTTCCCAGCTCATCCGGGAGACTTCCTGCCTGCCGTCGTCGACAAGCTGGTTCTCCAGGGCAGGATACTTCAGGACAGAGAGCATCTTTGAAGCCATGTCGTCGATGTCCCAGAAATCGACCTTGAGGCAGTTCTTCAGCACCTCGGAGACGCCGGACTGCCTGGAGATGATGACCGGGGTGCCGTTGGTCAGAGACTCGAGGGGTGTTATGCCGAACGGTTCAGAGACAGACGGGAGGACATAGAGGTCGGCCATCCGGTAGGCCTGCTCTGTCTGTTCTGCACTGAGGAAACCGGTGAACAGCACCCGGTCGGCGATGCCGAGGGAAGCTGCCTTGTCGATCATGAAGCGTTCCATATCACCGGAGCCGGCCACGACGAAACGCACATGGGGGAAAAAATCAAGGACCCGTTTTGCTGCATACAAGAAATAGTCGGGTCCTTTCTGCATGGTAATCCTCCCCAAGAATAAGACCGTCTTCATGCCATCATTGATGCTGGCAGGAGGACGGTGTTCCTGATTATGATTATGGGCCACGGCATTATGGACCACCGCAACCTTGTCCGGCGGGATGCCATAGCGGTCAGTGATGATGCCTTTGGTATAGGAAGAGACAGCGATGATCCGGTCGGCACGCTCCATGCCCATCTTCTCCAGCGCGTAGACCGCCTGGTTCGGATTATCGCCAGAGCGGTCGAACTCGGTCGCATGGACATGGACCACCAGGGGCTTTCCCGAGGCTTCCTTCGCATTGATGCCTGCCTGATAGGTCATCCAGTCGTGGGCGTGGATGACATCGAAGTCTTCCAGCAGGGCGATCCGCTTGGCTATCTCTGCATAGCGGAGGACCTCCTGATGCAGGTCCTTGCCGTAGAGAGAGGTTGCGGGATGACCCTGCCTGTTCAGGACGGTCATCATGTGTTCATGATACTGTTCAGCATTGACGTATCCCCGGAGGACCGAGTCCACCTCGATGACCTTCATGTCGCCCACCTGGTCTGCACCGATAAGCTGGATGCCCGGTGCGCCGGAAGAGGAGACAGAAGAGGTCCCGCCAGAGGCCTTCGGGATGACGAAGGTGACCTTCACGCCCTTCTGTGAGAGCCCGTCGGTGAGCCCTTTGCAGGCGGTCCCGAGGCCGCCTGAACTGAACGGAGGAAATTCCCATCCGAACATGAGGACACGGAGGCTCATGGTGCCACCCGGGACAGAGGAAGGGAGCAGGAAGGAGAGAGAGCGAGGACAGGCAAATAAAGCCGTCTGGTATAAGGAGCCATCTATCCATCACCTGCCTTTTTGACCTACAGCTATCGCTGAAAGTCTCATCTGGTTGTATGCAACCTGTATGTTGTATGCAACCGGTATGTTGTATGCAGCGAGAAACCTATGAATATGCTAGTATATATAACTTTTCCAATATCTGGCAGCGCAGGAGCAGAAGAGGCAATAGAAAAAGGAAGACCGGATAAAAGACCAGGTAATAAAAAAAGGAAGACCCTATTCATTTAGGAATAGCAGGATAGCGTTCCTTCAGCGGCTGGACCGTGCCCGACAATTCAGCCTGCCTTCCGAGAAGGACGGCCATCTTCTCGAACGATGCCTGTAGATGATCGACCTTCTGCTCGACCCGGTCAAGGTTCTCATAGAAGAGCAGATGCTCTTCCCGCTGCTTGGAGAACTCGTCAGACAGGTCATCGAGCTCATTGGAGAAACAGTCGATGTCCCGTTTGAACCCCTTTATCCATTGGTCAACGTCGTCGCGGAAATCTTCACCACTCACCTTGCTGTACAAGGTATCACCTCTTTTGTCATCCATCTGCAGATGCCACAGACAGTCCATGTTGTCACTGTCAGTAACGACATCAAATCCTATATCACTATACGTTTTTGGGAAGTGAACTATTTATATCTTTCGGGAGTGTTGACAAACTCACCAGTAGTATCAAAGTTTTAAATAGTCCCGGAGAGACTAGCGACAGGTAATAGAACAACATCAGGAGAAGAGGGGACACCAGGAGATGACGAGGGAGACCATGCCAAAAGCGGATTTTCTTTTCGAGGCATCATGGGAAGTGTGCAACAAGGTAGGAGGCATCTATACGGTGGTCTCGTCGAAGGCAGCACCCATGATGAAGCATTACGGCGAACACTACTATCTCATCGGCCCCTATTTCTACGAGAAAGCCAAGAACGATTTCCTGGAAGGGGCCTGTCCGGACGAGTACAAGGACATCTCCTACGCGCTCAAGGAACAGGGGATACTTCTCCATTTCGGGACCTGGCTCATCAACGCGAGGCCGAAGACCATCCTCATCGACTTCACAGGGTACAACCACCAGACGAACGACGTCAAACGCCAACTCTGGGAAAAGTTCGCCGTCGATTCATGGGGAACGTCCTACTATGATTTCGATGAGCCCGTGATCTGGAGCTGGTGCGTCGGGATCCTCCTCGAGGAGATACACCGGAGCCATCCTGACAGGGACATCGTGGCCCAGTTCCATGAATGGCTCTCCGGCGCTGGCCTGCTCTACCTGAAGGACCGGCAGGTCAAGATAGGGACGGTCTTCACCACCCATGCCACCATCCTTGGACGGACGCTCACCTCAGCAGGGATCGACATCTACAAAGAGCTGGACCATATCGATGCAGAAGCGAAGGCAAAAGAGTACGGCATCCAGGCAAAACATCTCGTCGAAGTGGCCTGTGCCGACCATGCCGACGCCTTCACCACGGTCTCTGAGATCACGGGCATCGAAGCAGAAGCCCTGCTCCACCGGAAACCAGATGTGCTCCTTCCCAACGGCCTGAACATGGAGCAGTTCCCCACCTTCGAAGAGCTGTCGGTACGACACCAGGCCATGAAACGCAAGGCCAACCGGTTCCTCATGGACCATTTCTTCCCGTACTATCCCCTCGACCTCGACCATACCCTGCTCTATTTCATCCTCGGCCGATACGAGTTCCGTGACAAGGGCATCGACGTCTTCATAGAATCCCTGGCCCGTCTCAATGCCATGATGAAAAAGGAAGGGTCAGAGAAGACCATCGTGGCGTTCTTCTTCATACCGTCGGCGGTGAGAGGCATCAAGACATCGCTGATAGAGTCAAAGGCGGCCCTGAAGGACATCAGGGACGAGATAGTCGACCAGCGGGTGGCCATCGAGAACAGGATCACCGCAGGCATCATCCAGGGCGAAGACCTCAACGAACAGCTCCTGTTCAACGAAGAGACCAGGAACTCGCTCAAGAAGAAGGTCCTGCGCCTCCACCGCCAGGGATTGCCTCCGATCTGCACCCATGACCTGGTGGATCCGGACCATGATGCCATCACCCTCAACCTGAACAGGGTCGGGCTGAACAACAGCGAAGAGCAGAAGGTCAAGGTCGTCTTCTATCCCATCTACCTCACCGGAGCGGACGGCCTCCTGGACCTGGACTACTACGAGACCATCCAGGCCATGCACCTGGGAGTCTTCCCGTCGGCCTATGAACCCTGGGGATATACACCACTTGAAGCAGGCGCACTGGGCGTCGCCTCGGTCACCACTGACCTGGCAGGCTTCGGACGGTTCATCAGGAACAAGGAACAGAAGGAAGAACCGGGCATCTTCATCCTCGACCGGTACCAAAAAACGACCGAAGAGATCGTCGAGCAGCTCACCGGTGTCCTGGAGCATTTCACCGACCTCTCCAAGGAAGGCCGGGTCCGCAACAAGATACAGGCCAAGAACCTGGCCATGCTCGCCGACTGGAACATCCTCAGCGTCCACTACATCGAAGCCCATGACCTGGCCATGGGCAAGGTCTTCTCCTGATCACCATGCTCGTCTCCCATTCGTTCAACCTCAAAGAGATACAGCAGGAGGTGGACGATCCCCGGATCCTCCTCAACAACGGCACCGGCAGCTACGCCCTTCTGGGAGAGACCCCGACCTCACGCTATGACGGCTTCTTCTACTACGACCCGCAGAAGGAGGAGATGTTCCGGGTCATCGAGGACATCCGGCTGGGCTCGGCGTTCGACCTGAAGGAGATCATCGACCACAGCGACTATGTGGAACGGTTCCATGGAAAGGTCAGTGAGCTCATCTCCATGCCCAGAGGCCATCCTGCACTCATCTACGAGCTCTCCGCGGACACCGACATCAAGGTGACCCTGGACGTGAAACGGTCCTACGACAACAGGGAATATGGACGCCATTATGAGATAGCGAAAGAGAAGGATGCGCTGGTCATCCGGTTCATCAAACGGACCGACCGCCGAGAGGATCCCACCGACGGGGAAGAGGAATTCGAGCTCTATCTGGTCGTCTATGCAGAGGACCTCGATTTCTCATTCACCAACCACTGGTTCAGGCGCAGCTATTCCCTCGACGCAGAAAGGGTGTCCTTGCCGTCTGAACGCTATGTGCTGGATGCCCTGCGGCTCCGGGTGAAGAAATGCGTCTTCTATGCCGGCAGGGACAAGGATGCCTGTTACCGGGAAGCCAGGAGGATCTACCGGGAGCATCTCTCGACCAGGGACGGGAAGCCGATGCACAGTGAATATGACGACATCAGATCCTTCCCCCATAAGATCGCGCTCTACCGTGCCGGACGGTCCCTGCTCGGGAACGTCATCGACGGCAAAAGTATCTTCGCAGGCCTGCCCTGGTTTTTCCAATACTGGGCGAGGGACACAGGCTATTGCCTCCAGGCCCTCCTCGAACTCGACAAGAAGAACCTGGTCAAACACATCATCAGGGAGCATCTTGACCGCATCGACTATGAAGGACAGATCCCCAACCGCATCCCTGCGACGACGGCAGGGAGCGCGGATGCCGTCGGCATCTTCGCCGACCGTCTGGGAAAGCTCCTGGAGACCGACGTGCTCTTCACGAAGAGTGAACTCGACCATCTCACCGAGAGGCTGCAGCACGCCACCTACCTCCTGCGCAAGTTCAGGCTCAGGGACGGCCTCGCGGTCAATGACGCCAAGGCCACCTGGATGGACACCGACTATGACGGGGACGACCGGAGCGGGATGCGCATCGAGATCCAGGCCCTGCGGCTGCGGCTCTATGACGTGCTCTATGGACTCACCAAAGACCTTGAGTACGAGAAGATGGTGCAGGAAGGGAAACGACGGGTCAGAAAGGCCTTCTTCAGGAAGGGAAAGCTCTACGACGCGCCCAACGACCCCACCCAACGGCCGAACATCTTCCTCGCAGCCTATTTCTTCCCCCGGCTGTTCAAGCCTCGCGAATGGGAGACCATCATCGACCATGCGCTCACCGAACTCTGGCTGCCCTGGGGCGGCCTCTCATCCATAGCGAAAAGCCACCCGCTCTACACCGACCAGAACACCGGCGAGGACCCCAGGAGCTACCATCATGGAGATTCCTGGTATTTCATCAATAACATCGCAGCCATGGTCATGCTCCGGCTGGACCGGCACAAATATGCAGAGCAGATCGGGAAGATCCTGGAGGCCTCGACGCAGGATATGCTCTGGGGCGGGGCCATCGGGCATGGCTCTGAACTCAGTTCAGCCGCAAGACAGACCCACCAGGGATGCCTCGCACAGAGTTGGACCGCTGCCACCTACATCGAACTGATCCATGCTTATCATCTCGTGCGCAGAGGGAAAACGTAAGGTTTTTATCGGAGTATGCCTTTCTTGCCATCATGGGAGCCATATGCGAGATCTGCGGCGGATCCTTCACCAAAGTATCGGAGAAGAAGCTTGGTGACATGACATACTATATTCTGAGATGCGACAAGTGCGGCCATACGGTGGCTCGGCAGAAATGAAGACCCTTCCGACGGATTTATGAAGCCCTGATGCCTTCCAGGATTCCGACAGAATATTCTTATACGAATATTTCTTGCAGAAAGATATTTAATAGACTTCATCTCGCAACCCCAAAGACAGGGACAGGAGCATGGGAAACGTCATCTACCGACCGTTCGAATCAGGCAGGCTTGCCAAGCCAGACCGGCTCGACGCAGGAATAGCACACATCATAGGTGCCTACTTCCTGGAGCAGGAACCTCGTGCCAGGTTCAATGTGCGAGTCAACGGAAAATGGGATACAGAACAGAACAGGCCAGAGATTGATATATCAGGAGAGGTCAGCGCATACCTGCTTGATGATCCACACATCCATGAGCATCTCGATAATCGCATTATCGCATTCTATAATGAGCATCATCTCACTGATTATGGCCCTGACTATTTTAGGATCATCTACACACTCAACAGGCAGACGGAGAAACTCCAAGATAACCACAATGCCGGCGATTCCGGAACACCCATGGTAGCAGCGGTGAACTACAGCCCGCTTTCCCTTCCACCGGAACGGTACATGGCAGTTGAGGTACGCAAACTCATCGACGGCATCTACCGCAGAGAAGGAGAGGTCCCCGCGACCATCGCTTCTGCGACTGGCATCGACGAAGTCAAAGGATTGGGTGCCGACGGGAAAATCCAAGCCATCGCTAAATTCGACGACGAACAGCTCGCAGGCATCCGGGACATCGTCGTTTCGGTCCAGCAGGAACCAAGCCTTCCGCTGGACAGGCTCCGAAGAGACCTCACCAGGATCATCAAGTACCGCATCAAGGAACTCAGCGACTATTTCAGCGGCTATGGCGGCAACAAGACGAGCATCATCATCAATCCCTTAGGAGAATGGTATGAAGGAGGCTGGAAGGTCGACCAGGGAAATTCCGAAGCAAAACCTCAAGAAGATTATTTTGGCAACAGAGGCCTGATGGAAGACGCGTTCTGGGGAGAAGACTGGAGAAAACCGTCTGGCGCAGGACATCTCCAGGCATGGAAAGTCGCCAAGACCATCATCGAACAGGGACTCGCTGACGTGGCCTATGTCGGTCTGGAATATACCATCGGCCAGCCGGATGCACAGGTCTTCAACATCAATCTCAACGGCACAGGGAAGATGTCACAGCAGGAAGTCATCCGCTGGGTCGAAGACAACATCGACCTGAACCTGAAGAACCTGGCGAAGCGATACAGGCTCGACGACCCCACCACCTATCAAAAGGTAGCAGAGCATCGCGACCTGTTCCATCACCCAGGATTTCCCTGGAACCGGAGCAGGCGAATCAATTATGAAGAACAAGATGCATGAGGATACAGACTGAAGGATTACAAGGACAAAACAAGAAGAGGCACACAAAATGACAACCAAATATGTGACGAGCGAATCTGTTACCGAAGGACACCCGGACAAGATCTGCGACCAGATCTCTGACGCG
>JAADFO010000009.1 GCA_013152815.1 Nanobdellati archaeon | reverse complement strand
AAGGTCAACTCTGCCGTGGTCGTGATGGATACTGATGCAGTCCCGTTGGGTGAGATGGCATATCCGGTCGGCGAGCCCTTGTTCACATAGATGGTGGTGGGTGCCTGCTGGAGCTTGCTCAGGCTCATGAACGTGCCGCCGATGGACACCACGATGGCTACGACGAGCAGGACTGCTAAAGAACGGTTAGATATCTCCTCCATGGTCATTCTCCTCCCTTTATTATATTAAGACTCACCTGTCCTTCGGTCACCGGACTTCCGGCAGGAGGGATTATGGACAGTTCCACGTTCCCTTGCGGGGCTGTCTCTCCTTGCTGTTGGACAGTCTGCGGAGCACTCATGCTCAACAGTACAGTATATGTCCCCATGACCGAAACCACGACCGTGAAGACCAAGAGAATAAGGATGGTCGTCTTGGATATGTCTGTTCTCATCATACACCTCTTATAGGGGCTGGTTTCCCTTTGTTTGAGCGTCTTCTCAGCATCGTTCAGACGCCTCATCTCTTTCTTCTCTCTTTAATCCCCTTGTTATTATATATATTTTTCTATTTCCGGGTGGTTATTCTTCTGTGTGCTGTCTCTTTTTTGATGGGGCATGGAGAATCCGGCCCTTTTTTGTTGTTTTCATCGGAGAACCACACCAATCAGGGCAGGGTCCGATATCTTGTGTTGATGAGCCCCCACTCCACAAAGATCAGCGCCAGGGCAAGGAGTATGAACGGAAAACGCAGCTTGAGCGAGAGTGGCTGTTGGGTCACTGCAGCGATGTTTTGGAAGGCGTTCCTGAGGGATGCTTCGTCCGACGCAGCGAAATACTTCCCCCCGGTCATGTCTGCTATCTGTTTGAGCGTCTTCTCATCCAGTGTGGACAACGCATCCAGGCGGAGGAAACTGCCTCCTTTTGTGGTGGCCACCCCGATGGTGAAGACCGAGACGCTGTTGGCTCTCGCATAGTCTATCCCTTCCATCACGTCCGTCCCCACGGTGCTCCTGCCGTCGGTCAACAGGATGATGGACTTGGGCTTGTCATCGGTCATCAGGATGTTCACCGAGGTGATGATGGCCGCACCCAGGTCTGTCCCTCCCACCTTCTTTATGTTCAGGGTCGCTATGGTCTTCTCGATGTCTCTTTTGTCATCGGTGAGCTGCTTCTCTGCATAGGCAACCCCTGCAAAGCTCACCAGGCCCACACGGGTGCTTCCTGAGATAGAATCGATGAACTCTATGGCCGTCTTCTTCGCGACCACAAAGCGGTTGGGGTCGAAGTCATCGGCCAGCATGGATGATGAGGCATCGATGGCAAGGACGAAATTGTGTTCTGTCGCTGTCCCGAAATAGTTCAGCACAGGCCCTGCGATGGAGAGGATCATGGCCAGCAGGATGAACACCTTGATGAGCAGCAGCAGATAGTTCTTCGAGAGCAGGAAACTGTTCTTGGTCGAGGGGCTGGCTCCGGTGACACGGCGTATGGCCTCGAAGTTGGAGAACTTCCATGCCCGCGTCTTCAGGTGCCGCAGAAGGAAGAAATGGGTGATGATGATGAGCGGGATGGCTATCAGGAGCCAAAGATACCCGGGGTTCTGGAAGACGATGTCGGCCACGGAATGCCCTCTTTATCTTTCTCTTGCGCGTTCTTATCGCTCTGTCTCTCTTCTTTTCTTGTCCTTTTCTTTCTTTCTCTCAGAGCCTGGTCCTTCTCAGGACATAAAAAAGTTACGGACAGGCTTGCGATAATCCTGGTCAGTGTGCAGGATCAGAAGATCTGATCGCTTCTTCCTGAAAACGGTCTTGATCTCGTTGATGTGTTGGCGGTTGATGCGGGCATATTCCTCGGCGATCCGTCTCGGTTCTACGAGCTGTTCCTCCTCGGTGAAGGGATCAGAGATGACGAGCTGGCCCTGTTGGTCCGGCAGACGGTCATCCAGCGGATCACGTATCATTATGCCTATGAGCGCCATCCGTGATGAAAGGGCGGATATGGCCTGTTTCCACGATCCCTTCAGCCCTATGAAATCAGAGACCAGGATGACGATGGCTTGCCTCCTCACGATGCTGTTGAGGAATCCGAGGGCCTTGTTGAGGTCAAAGCGTCCATCATAGAGCTTCGCTGTCTCCAACATCCTCAGTATCTTATTGTACTGGGTCATGCCGGACTGCGGAGGAATCACTCCCACCACCCTGTCGGTAAACATGACCAGGCCGGCATTGTCTCCTGACTGGGCGATGTTGTAGGTGAGATCGGCGATGAGTTCTGCAGCATATTCTGCCTTGAGCTTCTTATGGGACGCATAGGTCATGGTGGAGCTCACATCGAAGAAGATGATGATGTCCTTGTTCTGCTCTTCTGAATAGACCTTCACCAGTATCTTGTTGGCGCGCAGGGACGCTTTCCAGTCTATCATCCGTGCGTCATCGTCCGGGGTGAACACACGGAAACGGTCGAACTCCAGCCCCTTTCCCCGATAGAGCAGGCTTTTCCGCTCTCCCGCCGTTCTGGTTATGGCTCCCTGTCCGGGGCCGCTGCCTGAGATGCTCGCCGAGGTTATTATCAAGTCTGTCAATTTCGGTTTGAAATCAAGCTTGAGTTTATGCATGAAAAACAACCCTCTTCTTTCCTTTCCTGTGCCCGTCTTCCATCACGGGACAGGAACATGGGCAAGGATGTCCTTTATGATATCATCAGAAGAGATCCCTTCTGATTGCCCTTCATAGTTCAGCAGGAGACGGTGCCTGAAGACATCATGGGTTATGGTCTTCACGTGCTGGGGCGTCACGAAGGTCTTTCCGCGCATGAGCGCCTCGGCCTTGGATGCGATATACAAGGCGGTCGACGCTCTGGGCGAACAGCCCCATGAGATGTATTTCCCTGTCTTGATCTTGTATCTGGTGGGGTGTCTCGTGGCATCCACCAGCCGGACGATGTAGGTCTCTATCTTCCTGTCGACATAGATCTTCTTCACATCCTCATACACTTCAAGGATCATGTCCGGGTTCATGATGGGCTGGATGTTGAACGATTCAAACTTCTGCAGGGTGATGTTCTTCTTGAGCACAATCTGCTCCTCCTCGGGGGTGGGATAATCTATATTGAGCTTGAACATGAATCTGTCCACCTGCGCCTCTGGCAGAGGAAAGGTTCCCAGCTGCTCAAGCGGGTTCTGGGTAGCGAGCACAAAAAAGGGATACGGCAAGGCAAAGGTCTCTTTTCCGATGGTGACCTGCTTCTCCTGCATGCCTTCCAGGAGAGCTGACTGGACCTTCGGAGGTGCCCGGTTTATCTCGTCTGCCAGTATGAAATTTCCGAAGATGGGCCCTTTGAGGACATAGAATCCTCTGCTTTCTTCATAGGTGGATATCCCTGTGATATCAGACGGCAGGAGGTCTGGTGTGAACTGGATACGCTTGAACTCAGAGCCCATGGCCATGGAAAGGGCGCGCACGATGAGGGTCTTTGCCAGTCCTGGGACGCCTTCCACCAGGATGTGGCCGTTGGAGATGATGCCCCTGATGAATGCATTGATGATGTCATGTTGGCCGACCACTGCCTTGCCTACCTCTTTCTTCAGCAGTTCGATGGTCTTCTGATGCTTCTTTATCTTCGCTTTGAGATCCTCCTCGGCCATGGAGAAGCCACAGGCTTTGGTCCTATTTAAACATGCCGTCTTACTCCTGCATGGTAACACGGATTCTTCAGGGCATCATGCCTCTCACGGTGCCTGTGCTTCTGTCGCTTCTGTCATGGCCCGAACCTTCCTTTATGCATCTTTTTATGCATATTCTCTGCTTGTGATGCCCTTCGCGCCACAAGCAAAAGTTTTTTAAAGGAAATTCACAAAGAAAGACCCCATGGTCTTTGAATCGATACTGAATCCGTCCAACGCAGAACGGCATCCTGGCAGGATGTTCTTCTTCGGGCTCCTTTACTTCTCTGTCGGCATCATCATCTCGCTTAAGATCTTCTGGGGGCAGGCCTCCATGGTGATGGTCTTCCTGACGACCCTTGCATGTCTTCCGCTCGTCTACAACACCATAAAGGAAGAGGAATCGAAAGACGATTCTGTCGCCCAGGAATCATTGCTCCTGAAGGAACATGCCCGGGCAGTGCGCATGTTCATCTTCCTGTTCTTCGGCTTCGTCGTCGCCTGCATCATCTGGTATGTGGCTCTTCCCTCGGACGCCACGGCAAACCTTTTCGGTGTCCAGATAGGCACCATCAATGACATCAACAGCGGGGTGACCGCCAATGCCACAGGTCAGATCGGCTCTTTTTTCACGGTCCTCTTCAACAACCTCTGGGTGCTGGCCTATGTCATGCTCTTCGCCTTCGTCTTCGGGGCAGGAGCCATCTTCATCCTCACCTGGAACGCTTCGGTCATCGGTGCAGCGATAGGAAGCTTCATACGGAAAGAGCTCTCTGCAGCGGCGAATGCAGTCGGTCTCGATGCGGTGGGCAACTATTTCTCCACCTTCTCTGTGGGACTTGCCATGTACGCAATCCATGGTATCCCCGAGATCCTCGGCTATTTCGTGGCAGGGCTGGCAGCGTCCATCATCTCCATCGCCGCCATGAAGCACGGCCACGATATGGAACATTTCAAGAAGGTCCTGCTCGATTCCACCGATCTGCTCCTGATATCAGTGCTGCTCATCCTTATGGCAGCATTCCTCGAAGTCTTCGTGACGCCGTTGTTCTTTTGAAAACCACTGCGAGCCTCTGATACCTATCTGATTCATGCGATGGTTTCATACCCCTTGTTTTAGTGCGCGAAACCGTTGCATGACTGTCTTTCTGAGAATGTCTATCGAGCAGAGCATCACGTCCGCTCCTTTTTTTCTGTATTCACTCCAGCACCTTGAGCTTCCCCTTTATCTCGAAGAGCTGGCCCCGCTTGAGCAGGTCATTGAGCAACGCTTCTCCTTCGGTCGATCCTTGTTCCTGGTTGTACCTGTTGATGACCTCTTCGGTTGCAGCTCCTTCTCCCTTATCCATCTCACGCACGAGCGTCATAATCTTCTCGGCAGGGGTCTCTTCGTCAGCTTCTTCCCCGGATTCCTGTGGAGCGGTTGTTGTCTCTCCAGCCGATACGAGGGGTGATGCAGGGACCGGTCCCTGCGGAACCGCTTCTTTCTCTGGCATGTCCTTCTCCAGAATCTCCAGCTCACGTTTCCTGAACCGTATCCAGCCAGGATTCTCCAGTCTGCGTATGATCTCAGGGAAAACATAGATGTCCTTGCCGAAGAGCCTGGGCCGGCCGACGAGCAGAACAGGGTCGCCTACCTTCACTTCTGCGGGGATGGCGGTGTCTTCAAAGGAACGCACGACCACGGTTGATGAACCATCGTCCAGCAGGAACTCCCCTGATCCTTCTTCGCGGGCGATGACGATGCCCACGAGATTCACCCGGGAAACCTGTCGGCCATCCGGCAGAAGCACATAGTTCGGCTGCCATCCCTCCTCTACCTTGTATGTTCCGGAGAGCAGTGCTTTTATCGAGATGATGTGGGCTGTCTGTCTTTTCTGGTTGGGTGGCATGGTCTTTCCGGGCCATGGTCCTGGCCGGGTCTTTTCCTTCTTCCTTTCCCTGTTCCCTCAACCTGCTTCTTTGTCAGCCTAGATCTTGGATATGAATCCTGCGCGAGGCTCAAAGATATCCCCTGACCGTTTCAGCTTCTCGATGGCCTCTTCGACAACCTCTGCAGGGATGTTCTGCTCCTGGGCCTCTCTCGTGATGTCATCGATGGGGATGGTCTTCCCGAGGGTGTTCTCCAGCTCGGTGATGATCTCTCTCACCTGGAAGATCTTGGTCCTTTCGGAGGCAGGCACCCCTGTGGAGATGCGATCGATGTCGATCTTGCCGGTCTCCGGGTCAAGGCCCACCTGGTTGAGGCAGTAGTGGAGCAGGTCGATCGCCCGTTGCGCATCCTTTTTCTGCACCGTACCCGACAGCCGGATGCGGGCCGATGCCTCTGCAAGCCGGACCAGCGCTTCAAGTTGCCGTGCCGAGATGGGGATCGCCTGATTATCTCCCTCTCCGGATTCCGGATGTCTCATCTGGATGTAGTACTTCTTGAGTTCACTGACTGCCGCGTCGGTGAGTTTAGGGGAGATCATCTGCTTGGCATAGGAGATATATTTCTTCAGCAGGGTGGTCGGCACATCGGGATCTTTCTTGTTGCCTTTCTGATGGAGAGAGAGTATGAACGCGGCCATCTTCTCATCGGTCTCCTTGTTCGGAAGGTCCCGGATGGGAAAGATGAGATCAAAACGGTTGATGAGCGTGACCGGAAGGTCGATCTGTTTCGCGATGGTCTCATAGGGGTCGAAGCGGCCGAACTTCGGGTTGGCTGCGGCCAGAACAGTGGTCTCGGCCCGAAGCGTCGCCTGGATGTTCGCTTTGGAGATGGTGACGGTCTGCTGCTCCAATGCCTCATGCATCGCATTGCGGTCGTCGGGGCTGATCTTGTCCAGCTCATCGATGCAGCAGATCCCTTTGTTCGCAAGGACCAACGCTCCTGCCTCCAGCGCCCAGCCCTTGAGGAACTCGTCCTTGACCACGGTGGCTGTGAGTCCTGCTCCTGAGACGCCCTTCCCTCCGATGAACCGGGCTTTCGGCGCCACCACATTGATCCTTTTGAGGAGCTGGCTCTTCCCTGCGCCGGGATCGCCGATGAGCAGGACATGTATGTCCCCCCTGGTGATGACCCCATCGTCATGTTTCTTCTGGATGCCGCCGGTCATCATGAGCAGGAGCGCCTCTTTTATCTTGTCATGCCCATAGATGGACGGGGCGATGGACTCGACCATCTTCCTGAACAGCTTCGGATCCTTCGAGAGGTCCTTTATCTCCTTCTCTTCCTCTTCATTGATGCTTATCTCTGAAAAGTCCTCTTCGATCATCTCGATGAAATTTGCCTCGATCATGAGCTCGAACCGGGTGGATTGGCCGCCCTCGCGCAGGGTGATGGGCACTTCCTTGATGACCCCGATGACCCGTATCTTCGTCCCTGGATTGGTCTTCTTGTCGGACATGGGGCTCACCAGGTCGTTCTGCAGGAAGAGGTTCATCCTCTTCGGCTGTTCCCCCCCTTCCAGCTGTTCAGGGGCCTCTTCGAGGACGATGCCCTGGGCATCCACCAGGGTCTTGGAGAGCAGCCTGAACTTCCCTTTCCTGCCGCAGCCACATTTGTTCGGCTCCTTGAATTTAGGGTCCAGCTGAAGGACCGTGAGGATGTTTCCGCAGCTGGGGCATTCGAACCTTGCCGACGTCACCTGGGGGCGCACATCTGATTTCTGCCGGACCAGCCCTTCGGTGAAGAAGAGCTTGTTGATATGCTCTGAACGTATGTCCCGTATCATGGTCTGCTGGGATTTCGGCAGGTTGAAGAACCGGGCCTTCATGTTCTTGATGGATGTCGGGATATCGAAGTATTCCAGTGCGATGTCTGCAGCCTTGAACACCTCGTCCGGCTCTTCCAGCAGAAGATCTGCGAGGGCAGGTTCATACATAGCAAGACGTCCGAAATCCACATGGATATAGGGGTGCCCCTGACGGAACGCCTCCAGAACGGCATCATTGTATTCTGCCTTGAAGAATTCCTGAAACCTCTGGATCTGTGTGGTCGCATCCATGTGCTGTTCCGAGCCGATGGACGGGTCGCCCGATCCTGCAGCGGTCGTATTCATCTTCTTTTGCCAGTCCTTTTTTCCTTATGCATGGTCTTATTTCTTTTGGCCGGGTGTTCGCTCAACTTCAAGGACATAGCTCTGGCTAGTACCAAAATTATTGCTTCGGGTCCGCATATTCTGCGCGGAGTTTGGCACCCTTTCAATAATGCCTCAAAGCGTTCTATGAGATCTTCTTCAGATTCTCTATGAGCATGTCCAATGCCTGGTCCACCGCCTCTTTTGATTTGGTGCCTGTGCAGACAACCTTGCCGTTCGAGAAGAGCAGGAAGGTGGCCTTTGCCTGTGGAAGCTTATAGACCAGACCCGGGAACTGTTCTGGTTCATATTCTGTGTTCTCGAGCTTCATGGCCAACTGATTGAGGTTGAGCACCATGCCGACACTTCCGGACGCGACGATGTTCTGGACCTTGATGACAGGCTTGATGGTGATGTTGACATTGATCTTCTCGAGCGACTTGATGATCTTCTTGACGGCCTCTTCGACATTCTCCATGGTGCGGGCGCCGGTGCAGACGATCTTTCCTGAACTGAAGATGAGCGCAGAGGTCTTGGGATCCTTGATCCTGATGACCAGGCCAGGGAACTGCTCGGGGTTGTATTCTGTGTTGGACAAGGTGGCGGCCATCTTCTCGAGCGGGATATCATGTTCGAGAGAAGCGCTCACCACGATATTCACGACCTGGATGTCTCTGGGGATTGCCTGGACAGGTTTCTTGGTAACTTTCTTTGCCATAGGATCCTCCTCCTCGCTTGATAACGCAGTATCCTCTTCGGGGTCTTTTTCATCTGGCCCCCTAATTTATAAAAGGATGTCAGGCTTATTTATAAATACTTTGCTTTTAAGATATAAATATGGCTTTTTATATGTTTAAAACAGGTAACCTCCTTTGTTTCCTGTGGAGATTCGGGCTTCTTAGCGGGCCATTCGGTCTTTTTCTTGCCGGTCCTCGGCCTGTTCGTGTATCTATCGTATGGTGGTGATTTTAGTAATCCTTAAATAGGTGGGGGCGTTTATGGTCAACCATGGTTACCGGCACGCCCAAAAGACAGCTTCCTAAAGGAAACACTTCAGTCTCGAGACATGCTGCTCAGGCAAACATCCGCTTCATCCAGGAAGCAATGGACAACTCCCGCCTTCTGCTCGCTTATCTCCGGCTGCGTCAGATTTATGACGCTTCTTCCGTATCGTTCGGCAGATTCCCTGATCTGGCAGAACAGGCCGACCAGATAAAACAGATTAGCTTGATCGAGCAGATCCACGAACAGCTCCCTAAGGACGATTCAGGGAATCCTCAGGTCACCCAAAAGACACTGGAACCTCTGGCAGAACAGGGGTTGCTCGATGACTATCTTTCCGAAACAGGAATCGATGCTGCCGTCCTTTCAAACCACTTCATCATCCAAGGAAACTATTCCAATCGCATGTCAGGGCATTCCATCGGCAACATCGCAAAGCGGGCCAGCAAAAGGACGCGACAGAAATACCGTCCTTCTCTCGCCGCACAGCAAAAAGGACATGGTCTGTTTTGTTCAGCTGCAGAAGATCGCTCTCTCGAAGCAGAGGTGAGCAAGTATTCCCGCCGACCGCCTGTTGAACAGGCACGGCCAAAGATCGACTGGCAGAACGAACGGCGCTGGCGGAACAAGAGACACCATCAGCAGGT
>JAADFO010000008.1:9513-10305 GCA_013152815.1 Nanobdellati archaeon | reverse complement strand
ATAAACTAATAATTAATGGTTTTTTGATTGTTTTACCTATTTTAATATTCTTTGTATTTAATCTTGCATATTTGTTATTTTTACTTCCGTTGATTGTTGTTTTTGTAATTTCCTCTTTCATTAAGAGTGAGAAATATAATCAACTATTCTTATACGTCCTGACTACTATTTTTATTTTATTATTAATTGGTGGAATTTTTGTCACTAATTTTGTTGTTGATAAAAATGTAATTTCTTCAACAATTGGTTCTTCTTCAGTAGAAAAAGATATGGAATATAAAATATTTTTATGTAAAAATACGAAGATATTATCTGTCGAAGAAAAACAACAACTTGGTTTAGATGAAAGATACATAAATGAAGAATGGAATGTTTGCGATAATCTTTCATGTCCTGATATGTGTAGAGATTATTGCGACCAAAAACAATCTTATAGTAGAAGAATAGCAATGCTAAGAGGAAAAAATCCATCATGTATCTGTGGTTGTTAAAATGAATAGAATTGGTGCAATTGAATTATCTACATCATTTGTTGTAAAATTGATTTTTGGTTTAGTTATGATTTTAATTATAATATCATTATTTGCAGATTTTATTCCATTTTTTTCTAAACAACCTTTTTTAGGTAAGTTAATGCTATTAATGGCCATATTTGTTTTATATGATAATATTGTTGGGATATTAATAAAAATAGGAATGGCATAATAAGTTTTCTCACCTTTTATTCTTGTTCTTTATGTACCGCTTTGCTTATTAGAATGAACGGAACCCCCTAGTCCTTCGGATAGTTAC
>JAADFO010000008.1:0-9500 GCA_013152815.1 Nanobdellati archaeon | reverse complement strand
CTCGCCTTTGGCTCGAATTTATATGGAACTCAAATTTTACTTTGCGGACGCAAGTTTCCCACTGTTAGAATCAAAATGTCCACTCAGTAATACGGAAGTTAGAGTGAGAGTTAGTTCCAAAATTAATGATTTTTGCCTGTTAGAATCAAAAAAGCATTATTTGAACATCTGTTTCTTAACATCCACAGGGTGAACAGTACGAAGGCAGCAAAAAGGTTATAAACCCCATGGGACTTGCCACACCCTTATCTTAGCACCATGGGCCCGTAGCTCAGTCCGGTAGAGCGTCCGGTTGGCAATCGGGAGGCCTCGGGTTCGAATCCCGACGGGTCCATCGAGACCTTCAGGTCGATTACGGACGAGTGGCCACCAGCAACTTGTTGCTGAGAGCCGACGGGTCCATCAACCCCCTCTTTTTCTCATACAGACCAACAAAGCATAAAAAGGATGTTCTCTCTAGGATACCGAACCGCTATGGAATCCGACAATCCGTTTGGCGTCTGCCTTTTCATGAACGGGCTGCATCTGAATGCGGACGCACAGGACAGCCTGGTGAACATAGCGAACCTTCTCTACCGGAACAATGCCAATGCCATCATCGTACGGAAGGGCGGGGTCCCCGATGGCATCATCACGGCGAAGGACATCATCAGAGGGCTCATCTCGATCCGAAAGAGCCCCCACACGATAACTGCCGAGGAGGTCATGAGCACGCCCTTGATAACCATCCCCCATGACGCTTCGATGAGCGACGCAAGAGAACGCATGCTGCAGTCAGGGGTGAGGATGCTTCCGGTCGAGAACGACAGCGAGATACTTGGTCTTTTGGTCGCCTCAGACATCCTCAAAGACCTTTCCTGGCATCAGCGATGATTGTTTCACAGGAAAAGTATATATTCTTCAGTGCAAGACCGATGGTCCATGATAGGCATCATAGCAGACACCCACGACAATGTAGCAAATATCCTGAAGGCTGTCCAGCTCTTCTCAGAGCGAGGATGCACACTGGTCCTCCATCTGGGTGATGTGGTGGCGCCTGCGACCGTCACGTTCTTCAATGGTCTTAATATGCGTTTCATCAGAGGGAACTGCGACGGGGATATCATCATGCTCCGGAAGAAAACCGGGGAGATCGGAGGAAAATATCTTGGAGATGCTGCCGAGCTTGAGATAGAAGGGAAAAGATTCTTCCTGACCCACGGAGATGATGGAAGGGCTCTCGAAGGAGCCATCAACTCACAAAGGTTCGACTACATCCTTCATGGTCATACTCATGTCAAGCGAGACGAGAAGATGGGAAAGACCCGCATCATCAATCCAGGCGCCCACTATTTCACCACCGAGCATAAGACCGTCGCTCTGCTTGACCCTTCCACCGACAGGCTGGAATTCATGGAAATTCTGTAAACTTTATAAAGGGCAAAGATATTCCGAGGCGATGACAGGTGTAACCATATGACAATAAAGGCCATCTTCTTTGATTTCTGGGGGACCATAGTAGAGAACGGAGTCTTTCCCAGTCCGGTCAGGCAGGTGAAACGGATTCTCGACCTGGATATGGACTTCTCTGAATACATACAGAAATTTGAGCAGATTTTCATGGTACAGTCCTATGATGACCTCTATGCTGCATTTGAGGCGGTCTGCAAAGCGTTCAACATCGCTCCTGAGAAAAAGATGCTTGATGAGCTTGTCGGACTCTGGAACAGGAACAAGCTCTTCGCCAAACCATATATAGACACCAAATTGATGCTCGAACGGCTGGGAAAGGACCTTAAGCTGGTGCTCATCTCCAATACCGACTGCTTCTCGGTGATGCAGATCATGGAGAAGTATGATATGGCAAAATATTTCGACGTTATCCTTCTCTCGTTCCAGGAGGGGAAGCTCAAGGCGGATCCTGCATTGTTCGAGAAAGGCATCGAGACATTGGGCATCTCCAAGGAAGAGGCCATCATGATAGGGGATTCCCTGGAGTCCGACATCGAATCGGCGAAAAGGGCAGGCATCAAAGCTTTGCTCATCGACCGACGGGGAAGAAGGAACTATCCTGACAAGATCTCCAATCTCAAAGAGATCACCAACCATCTCTGAAACGATGTTCTCTCCTTTTTCTCTGAAGAGAAGATATCTTTATTAATGAGGACCGGAATGCGACCGAGCCATGGCTAAAAACCGATGGATCGAGATCAGGGACTCGAATATACACGGCTCAGGAATCTATGCCGCAAGAGACACGCCTCAAGGGACACGCATCATCCGATATGTCGGAAGGCTCATCACCAAGAAGGAAGCAGAACGTCTTGCCGAGAAAGAAGAGAAGGCAGGGACGGTCTACATCTTCGAGCTCGACGGCCGGCATGACATCGACGGCAACATCCCTGAGAATACCGCGCGGCTCATCAACCATTCCTGCACGCCCAACTGTGAATCGGTCCAGTATGGCCGGGAGATATGGATCGAGGCCATGAGAGATATCAAAACAGGAGAAGAGCTGACCTATGACTATTGCTTTGACGAAGAAGAGAAGGAACATCATGTCTGCAGGTGCGGCTCGGCCAATTGCAGAGGGTTCATCGTCAAGGGCAAAGACTAGTTCTTAAGATAGACTAAGAAAAAAAGAAAGGAACAGCTGAGATATGCCTATACTGCCTTCTTGTACTCCCTCGGTGCAGCATAGCCTGCCTGCTGTTTTCTCTGGGTCGCCTCGGTGATGGCTGTATTGACGACCTGGTTGAAGGCCTGTGAAGCGTCGGTAAGATCCTTGAAGTCGTTCTCCAGAGGACCCTGATAGTTGACCTTGCTGGCATAGCGATTGATCTGGTCGCCCAGGAACTTGAGACCGTCTACATAGGTCCCTTTCGCTTCGGCATCGTCCTTGATGGCTGCAAGGTCCTGGATGAGCTGGCTGATCTCTGCCTGGAGGGCTCTTTGGCCGACCTGGTTGCTGATGGTGTTCCTGAAATGCTCCTCTTCCAGCGAGTTAAGCTGCCGTGACATCTGCCCAAGGTCGGCTTCGGTGATGCCATATTCCTGTGCCATAAAATTCTTGACAAAGGTGTCTTTGTCTATCTCAGCATAGCCTTTCTGGGAGACAAATTTATCGTAGAGAAGGTCGATGACCTTATCCCTCACTTTCTTTTGTATGCCGGCCCCTTCCGCACCTTCAAGCCGCCTGTATTGTCCTTTCTCGTCGCGCTTGAAGTAGAGAGAATCTGGTCCCATCTCTTCCTGCAGGGAATGATAGACCGGATGGACGATATCTGCGACGGTCTTGACCTTATTGGCGAACGCATCAGGATCGCCGGTGAGACGTTCCATTGCCGCCTTGCTCTTGGGAGGGAGTATCGCCTCGATAGTATCATCGATATTGCTCATAGCATATCACCTTGGATGTTTTGTTTGGATGAAGGTTTCTTTACTATTTCCCTGTGATTACTCTTTTATATATTTTTCCCTCGTCATTCATAAAGCAGAACGGATTTTGACCGACATATCGTCATTCATTTATAAATAATAATTTCACTACCCAGTGATAACTTATCTCCCTGACCTGCGGCATCATCTGTGTCCAGACAGAGACAGACCCCGGGCATGGCCACCCAAACCTTTAAATAGTAACCAGCCGTCTCGAAAGCCATCACGATTCGAGGTCCTGCGATGCCCAAGAAGAACAGCCCAAAGAAGGATTCCCCGCTCCCAAAGCTGCCGCCCAATGCGACACCCGAGCAGGTCAAAGAGGCACTTCCCAAGGAAGTGCAAGACAAGCTCAAGGCCATCAAGGACAAGATAGAGAAGTTCCAGAAGAAGATCGTCGGCAAGTTCGACAACTACATCATGGGCGTGTCCCTCCTCCCGCCGCAGAAGAAGGAAGGCACCGAAGAGGTGGACAGGGAGAAGATCAACGTCCTCGTCCTCATCGATGATTCAGATTCTACGCGTCTCTCCAAGGAAGCCCTCAAGTCGAAGCTCATCAGCATCATCGAGACAGAAGCAAAAGGGGTCGACAAGAACCTCAAGCCCCAGGTGGTCATCCTCTCAGAGCTCTGGCAGTCCTGCTACGACGCCAAGCATGAGCTGTTGCAGCTCGTGGCGCTCTCTGCGCCCATCTACGACAAGGGCATGCTTGCGGCGATCAAGATAGCCGAGACCCATAAGACCATGGTGCTCAAGAAGTTCGAGAAGTACATCGTCTCCTATGTGCTTGCAGGATCATTGGTCCAGGGACGGGCCACCAAGGAATCTGACATCGACGTCTGGATCGTCATCGACGATACCGACGTGAAGAAGATGACCCGGGCAGAGCTCAAGGACAAGCTCAGGGCGATCATCATCGGCATGGGCATCGAAGCCGGCGAGATGACCGGCATCAGGAACAAGCTCAACATCCAGATCTACATCCTCACCGACTTCTGGGACTCGCTCAAGGAGGCCAACCCCATCATCTTCACCCTGCTCAGGGACGGTGTGCCGTTCTTCGACCGCGGCATGTTCATGCCCTGGAAGCAGCTGCTGAAGATGGGCAAGATCAAGCCGTCTGCAGAGGCCATCGACATGTTCATGGGATCAGGGGAGCAGCTTCTCCAGAGGGTGAAGTTCAAGCTCCGCGACATCGGCATGGAAGACGTCTTCTATGCGCTGCTGACACCTTCACAGGCTGCACTGATGATGCAGGGCATCGCACCTCCTGCTCCACGGGAGACACCGAAGCTCATGCGGGACATCTTCGTGACAAAACATCATCTCCTCGAAGAGAAGTTCGTAAAGACCCTCGAGAAGGTCATCACCCTCCGGAAAGACCTGGAGCACGGGACGAGGAAAGAGGTCAGCGGAAAGGATATCGATGATATCCTCAGGGAGGCTGACAAGTACCTCAAGCGCATCAAGCGCCTGTTCACCCAGATAGAGAAGATCAAGTCAGAGGAGGATGTCGCCCACATCTACGACAACGTGGTCACCATCATCCGCGACGTCATGAAGATGGAAGGGGTCAACAAGGTCGACGACAAGGACATCATCAAGGTCTTCGAGAACGAGCTCGTTTCCCTGGGCAAGATCCCCTCAAAATATCTCAGGATGCTCAACAATCTCATCAAGGCGAAGAAGGACTACGATGCCGGCAAGCTCACCAAACAGGAGGTCGAGCAGGTCAAGAAAGAGTCGGCCCAGTTCATCAAGTTCCTCGTGGAGTATATGCAGCGCAAGCGTGGACGGGAGCTGGAGCGGGCAAAGATCCGGGTCAAGCACGGCAAGAAATACGGAGAGGTGCTGCTCCTTGACACGGTCGCCTACATCATCCACGATATCGACGACGAAGAGAAGTCGGTCTCCAGGGCGCCCATCAACAAGGACGGTTCTCTGGGAACCCCGGTGCGGACCACGCTTCAGGAGATGGAGAAGGACCTGGCATCGAAACAGATCCTTCCCAAAGTCTTCATCAAGGAGCCTATCTTCGAGAACCTCAGGGATTTCTTCGGCAAGGACATCGAGATCCTCATCAACTACTGAAGGCCGAAACCCTTAAGTATGCTGTTTCTCTCCCTCTTGTCATGGATACAGGCTATAAGGTCGGCGACGTGATGACCAAGAGGCCCATCGCGGTCACCGGCGACACGACCATACAGCGATGCGCAAAGATCATGGAAGCCAACCATGTGGGGGCGTTGATCATCCAGCAGGGGAAGAAAGCGCAGGGCATCATCACCGAGCAGGACATCGTCCGCAGGGTGGTCGCAGAGAACCTGAGGACCGCCGAGACCAGGGTGGCCGACCACATGGCCAAGAACCTGTTCACGGTCCATCCGGACGTCGACATCTTCGACGCCATCAAGATCATGAGAGATGAGAACATCCGGCATCTTCCGGTCATCAACAACGATGAGATCGTCGGCCTCGTGACGTTGAAGGACATCCTGAAGATACAGCCGGCGCTCTTCGAGATCCTGGTGGAACGCTTCGAGATCAGGGAGGCGCAGGAGAAGCCGTTCGACCGATAGCTCTTTCGGCAGTTCTACGAAACCTTTTTATACCCACTTCTCCCAGAGAGGACTGAGAAACCCATGGGAATCAAGCTGAACATCCTGAGCCCTGACGAGAAGCTGCTGCTCAAATACAAGGGCATCTTCGACCTCGACGAGATGCTCGAGATGGCCCAGGAGTGGTATCACCAAAGAGGGTTCCACTTCCATGAGCATAAGTTCAAGGCACAGGACCTGCAGCAGGGCGGAGAGGCATATTTCTACTGGACAGGGTTCCGTAACGACACTGAGTTCCTGCGGGTATGGGTACATCTCTATTTCCATTTCTGGGACCTGGAACAGGTGGATGTGGTGAAGGACAAGAAGAAGAAGACCATGATGCGCGGCAGGATGAAGGTGCAGTTCCAGGGCTTCATCGAGATCGACTACAAGAACAAGTATGAGACATCGAAGTTCATGGAGACCCTGAGGGAGTTCTATTGGAAAACTATTTATCTGAAGAGGATCCAGGTCTACGGAGACAAGATAGAGTATGAGCTGCACGGGTTCCATGAGAAGTTCAAACAACTGCTCTCCATGCACAACAAGGGAGACCAGTTCCAGGACATGTGGTGAAGATGGCTGAACGAAGGATCATCGTCGACGGACTGACCCTGAAGTACAAGGGGTATTTCGACCTCGAGGAGCTCTACAAGCTCATCGACCATTGGATACGGGAGAAGGCCTATACCAAGCATGAGCTCGAGGTCAGCGAGGACGTCTACAAGGACGGGATGCAGGTCCATGTCGAGAAGCAGCCCTACAAGAAGATAACAGATTACGCCAAGTACGTCCTGGACATCACCATCGATGGACATCATATCAAAGACGTGACCCTTGACCGGAACGGCAGGAAGATAAAGCTGCAGGAGGGAGGGCTGAAGATGGTCATCACCGGATTCCTCGAACTGGACTATGAGGGAAGGTGGCAGGAGAAGCCGATGTTCTACTTCCTGCGGGCTGTGCTCGACCAGTTCGTCTACAAGGTCAATACAGAACGTTTCGAGGCAGGACTCGTCGAGGAGGTCAATCTTCTCCATGGGATGGTCAAGGGTTTCCTCAACCTCCACAGGTATTAGGATGGATATGCAGGAAGCCCAGACCAAGGTGAAGGAACTCATGCAGAGGATACAGCATCCCCGGATAGGGGCGATGCTCGCGCTTTCTGAAGAGGTCGGAGAACTTGCTAAGGAAGTGCTCGAGAAAGAGATATACGAGGAGACAAAAGACAAGAAGAATATAGAAGGCGAAGCTGCCGACGTCCTGATATCGCTCCTTGAGCTTGCTAATGCCTATGATATCGATCTTTCTGAAGCCCTGAAGTCGCGCCTGGAGACCCTCAAGCCCCGTGTCAAGAAGTGGGAGAAGATGGCAGGGATACTAGAGAAGAAACGCAGGCAGATGGACTAGTCCTTATATAGCTTATAAAGAGTATTTAAACAGAATAGTTACTACGTTATAATGACAATATTTATATATCTGTATTCACCACTTCTTTGTGACTAAAGCCAATGTGCTATGTTGAGGGTGGCTCCCCCGACGAGAAAGCAGCACAGAAAGCAATGACACACTTCCTTGGATGCAGACCGAAAGGTCCTAAGAAGAGCAGGATACGTGGCAGCACTATCATTTGCCCTGGAATTCCAGAAACACAGCTCATCATAGCCGTGCCTCTGCGTATCATGTTGATCCTTTTTCTTGGGGTGATCTTCCTTGGCTGAAAGCCCCGATGATCTCGAGAAGAGGCTCCAGAATCAGCAGAAGGAGCTTGACGGACGTTCTGCCAGCATCGAGAAACGAGAGAAGGATCTCGAAGAGCGACGAAAGGCTACAGCGGAAGCACGACAGCAGCGTGTACAGGAGCAACCGAACCAAGGGACGATCGATGATGCCCTTGCCAAAAGATCCCCTTCAGAATCCATCGACGACAAAGTCACTGAAACATCAGAGATGCAGTTTGGTGATGACCGGAAAAAAGAGAAGAATGGCCTTTTCAAGAGCTTCCTCGCAAACAGCATAGGGGTGGGGACAGGTATCGCCATGTCAGCAGGCATCTTCGGCGCACCTCTATCGGCAGTCTACATGGCAGGCGCCTTCGGGCTGGGCTATCTCATCGAGAAATTCAGGGAAAAAGAGAAGTTCAGGCTGAAAGACTTCTTCAAAGAGCTTTCCACAGGAGCATTGCTCTCGCCTCTGGGATTGGGCATCTATTCTGCCATCGACCTGATACCAAACGCTTCACTCCTTGGCAAGCTCGGCCGGGTCGCATTCTTTTCAGGTCCCTTAGCTGCTACCTATATTTATCTCAACCGCAATCTTCTCTATTTCAGGGACAAGATAGGACTGGGAAAGAGCATAAAGAGTCTTTACAACGGAAAGATCTTCAGCTATTTCCGAGAAGCGCATCGCAAGGAAGGCATGCCCAACCTGAGACCTGGTCTGAAGACGGCATTCCTCAATTTCTCACCCGTCTGGATGTATACGCTCAACTGGATGAAGAATCCTGCAGCTAGGCTTGTCATCGGCAACATCAACGATGTCCTTTACAGGATCCTTATCTCAGGGAAGAAGGTGCAAGCAGAGAACATATGGAAAGCACTCTATGGCGCAGGAAAGAGCATGGGCAAGAAAATAGGAAGGACCTATGATTCAATCTATCAGAAGATGCGACGATATACGACACCAGAGGCTTACCAACACTGACGTTCAAGGAAGTGCGCAGGTGCCGGACCCTCGCCAGGTCCGGTGCCTGCATCTATCATCACCTCATCCTTCGCGGCTGGCAATCCTGCTCACAACTCCCCGGCTTGCAGGGTCTTTCTGAACAGGGCTCTCCTGGAATGCAGACCGGGCAGTCAGAAGCTTCTCCCTGCTCGCAGATGTTGTTGCCGCAGACAGGCTCTCTCAGCCGTTTAGGTTGCTGACAGTCCTGAGGACAGCTCCCTTCCCGACAGTCGCAGGGATCGCCGGGGTTGCAGACAGGACACTCGATGGCCTCTCCATATTCACAGATATGGTTTCCGCAGACAGGCTCTCTTCTTGGCGGAACAGTCCTGCCGGGGGTCAGGCAGCTTCCAGGACCGTCACAATCCTCTGTGCAGTACACTCCTGGAGGGCAATTGGAGGAAGTGCAGGTCTTGGTACAGCCATCAGGGCAGGTGCTGTAGGTGTATTGCTCACAGGCTTCGCCAGATCGCTGACGGCCTGCCTCTCCTGCAAGATTCGCTGACGGAGAAGATACGGCACTGGATGCGACCACATAGACAATCCCGAAGATGGCGAAGATGGCAAAGATTCCCACCCAAGAAAGCTCAAGGTTTGACTTTGAAGACATGATATCACCTCTGGTATCGTTTCCAGGATTGAAAGTATATAAAGATTTCTACTCAAAAAAGCTTAAAAGCCAGTGCAGCTTCACTTTTTATATGGAGCCAGACATCCCCGACGAGGGCATCTACAAGGTCACGCAGTATCTGCATGACA
>JAADFO010000007.1 GCA_013152815.1 Nanobdellati archaeon | reverse complement strand
CCCGGACAGGGCATTCATTTCTTTGCAGGCTTCAGGAAGTTTGCATCCCTTGCAGAGGATATAAATGCCTCAGGGAATTAAGAAAAAAGATAAAAAAAGATAAAGTGCAGGCAAGAATGCCTGCTTTTTCAGAGAGCAGCTATCTATGTCGTCCTCCTCTTTGGGGCAAGCCAGAGGTATCTGGCACCTCAGGTGCCTGCGGTTTTTCTGGTTGTTTCATGCCGGTGAGTTTCTCCTGATAGGTTTCACGAGGTCCACAACGCAATTTTTCCATGCGTAGGGTGGTAATCTCAGGGTGAGGGAAGATATTATCATTTACATCAACCCAGACCGTGCCAACATCCTCATCAAGAGAGACCGTGCTCGCGGAGAACGTGACAGGTTCTCCGAGATAATACCAGCGCTTGTCTGTGGATGCTGCAGAGATCTTCACCTTATCGTCTAGCCGAGACAAAGTCTTTGCCCTTTGGGCATCCTTGTCTCCGCTGAATGCATCGTTCATTGAAGCAAACGCTTTGTTGATCTCTGCACTTCTCTCTGGATCGCAACCCCATTGATGTTCTTCCACCTCATTCTCGCTTGGCCACTCAATCTCTGAGGCGACTTCTCCCAGTTGTCCTTGTTCAGGCCACGGTACCTCATCTCCATCGCTGGGAAGCTTTGCTAAGTATGCGTTGAGGATATCGGTGGGAACTTCTTCCCAGAACTGATCTTTGATACACTTAGCCGGGATCATTTCACCCACCACATCGAGTGTTTCACAGATCGCAAAGTCTTCCAGCTGTTGTTGACGCTGTGCATCGGTGGTATCAGGACCGCGAACATCATGATGAGCTATCCTGATGATCATATTGTCATGTGTCCACCAATAGGCTTTTTGTGCAGTATACGCAACATAGTTACCATCGACCCATTTGAATTCTAAATCATCGGTTGAGAGAGCTAGCAAGAGCTGAGCAACATAGATTGCATCCTCTCTGGTCTTAAGGACCATGACGCTCGCTCTGGTAACTCCGCCGTCATCGGTCGTAATGTCTAAATATTTAGCAAGATACAGCCCCTCGAGCTTTTCATATAACCAGTCAGGCAGCATACAGGCGTAATATTCGAACATGGAAAAAACGACCTGATTCAGTTTTTTATCTCCAAAATCGTTGAGTAGGAGATACTGTGATGCAAGGCCCTTGTCCACCATGGAGAATCGTCTGCTCATGGTGACCTTGTTGTCCGTGTCAGGATTGCTCGCATCTGAGTAGATCTTGTAGTCCAGGAGCCCCTGGTTGAACGGCACCGTGCCTGCAGTGAAGTCACATTCTACCCCTTGAGGAATACCGTTGGTGGAAGCAGATCGTTGCGCCTGCCCCGCAACATTTTCTTCAGAAGTCATGGTAACGAAGTTGTAAGAGCCTATCGCTCCAACAACAAATACGAAAGCTATCAGGATGTACATGCTGTGTTTTGCGTGCATTTTCAGCCTCCTTTTTACTCAAGCATCATATCAAGCACATATTGAGTATTATAGAAAGGTATACTAACATACGCATTTATATATTTTGTTGAGAACGAATCACATATTTATTTATATATGAACTTAGAGGTTTATAAAGGAAGTTGAAAACATAAAGAAAAAAAGAAGAAATCACTGGCCAGGATTGCAGACCCTGCAGGCAGTGTACCCTTTCGCGAGGCCTTTCTTGTAGGAGGTGAAGAGCTCACGGTCCTTGGGAGGGATGCGCTCGACAACATTACAGGAAACCTTATGGAGCTTGTCCGATACCTTCGAGCCCACGAACCGGTATTTCCTGCCGTTCCTGATGAGGGCCTTGTCCTTCTTGTGGGGATTGCACATCCCGCATCCCTTGTAGCCTTCCTTCTTGGCAGTGGCCCAGTTCTTGATGAGCTTACGGTTCTCCTTCTTGATGTTCCGGACGACGATGCAGCCGGGATCATGGACTGATTTTCCGTCAGGCGAGACCACCAGGAGCTCTTCCTCTTCATGTATCTTCCTGCGCAGGTTGTAGAGGGATTTTGCATATTTCTTCTTGAGCTCTTCCTGCCTGCCCATCTCTTTGATGTTCCTCTGGGCCTTTCGCAGTTCGGTCTTCGCCGTGGCTGCCTCCCGGGATAGTTCTGTGATGTTCTCCTGTCTCCGCTGGAGATAGGAACGGTACTTTTTGTTCTGGGCAAGCAGGTTCGCTTGTTCACCGAGAAGCCTTTTGCGGGCCCGCTCTTCTGCGCTGATCTGACGGTTGAACGCCTTCTCAGCCCTCATGCGGGCATCCTGCTCTTTTCGTATGATGAGATGCAGGTCGTAGAAGTGCCTGCCGAGCTCTATGATGGCCAGGAAGACCGCTATCATGACGGCGAAGATGAAGAAGTAATCTATCACCGGGACGACTGCCGCAGAGGCGATGAGCTGGGCAAGCATGAGCAGGAGCGTGATCACCAGCAGACCGAAATAGAAGAGGGACGAGGTCTGCTTCTGGAACTGGATCGAGGTCATGAGGAACCTGAGGAGGGCCAGGACCACGACGGCCATGAACAGGAGCTTTCCGAAGGTGTTGAAGAAATTGTTGGCCGATTCCCGTGCAAACCAATAGAGGAACAGGTCAGCCAACATGACGATGATGAACGTTATTGCTGCATTCTCATATTTCATTGTGGAACCTCCTATGACCTTTGCACCTGCAGCCATGACCCTGCATGTCTAAGGTGTAATTTAGTCACTATTTAGTGAGGAAAGCGATGGACATTTATAAACGTTTCTATTTTTATCATCAAGAAGTGGCTACAGATAAACTTTTATAAAGCACCGCTTCTCCCGGAAAAACATGGGAGACCTGGGAAAGATCATAGGAGATTACAGGAAAAGGCTGGAACAGCTAAGACAGACCGGCCGGCAGCAGGATAATCGACCAGAAGAGCAGCAGATGATCACCCAGTTCAAGAAGGACATCCGTCTTCACATGGAGCCCGACTTCTCCTATGAGAAGCTGCAGAAGGTACGCAGGTTCGCAGAACCCTGGCTCCGGGCCTATTTCAACATTCCCCAGGGAGATTTCTCGAACATCGTCACCGGCGCAGAGAGGATCATGCCTTATCAGGGAAAGGAAGGCAAGAAGATCGTGCTGATGGCCGGCCCTCACAACAGCCACCTGGACGATGTCTCGCTCTATCTGGCATTGTATGCCTGCGGCATAGGCGATCTGAGCATAGGTGCGCGCACCAACATGTTCATGGGAAAGGGCGACCAGCTGAGAGAACTCGGTGCATTTGCCATCTCGTTCTTCGAAAAGATGCCCTATACACTCGTAAAGGCAGCACAGGAAGAGATAGAAGACCTTCTCGAACAGAAGATCCTCGAAGAAGCCAACAGGTCCGCACAGGACAAAGAATCGCCGCACTGGGGCCAGCCTACGCTATTTGCGTCCAACGGAAGGTCCTATTTCGGCAAGATAGATGAGAAATACCCTCCTTCATGGGGAAGGGATCACCAGCTCATAAAGATAAGACGGAATCTGGAGAAGCTCCTGAGGATACAGGGACGGCATGAGAGATGGGACATCCTGGTCTATCCGGTCTCTCTGACCCAGGTGACCGTCCCTGAACAGCCTGTCCTCCATCATCTCCCTGCGCTGAAGAGACTGAACACCACTGCTTATCAGATCGCAGACTACGGCACCATCCTGGTCAACATGTTCATCCGGAAAGAGCTGGGCAGCATATTCCACTATCCCCAATCAGATATCTTCATCGACATCCATGAGGAAGTTGACCTCAAAGAGTACCGCTCCACCAGCAAAGAAGGGTTTGACAAGAGTATCAAGGAGCTCACAGACCTTGTCCAGTCGACCATCAAGAAGGGATACCGGATACTGCCGGAGAAGCTTTTGGCGACCGCTGTCGTGTCCGCTTCAGCGAAGACAGGAAAGCACAGGAGAGGAAGGGATGAGAAGAGACCGGGGCTGAGGGATGTCTGGGAGGCCTTTGTCGACTATCATGAAAGAGCAGGAGACAAAAATGTCGCCAGGAGAGCCTATGAGCAACCGGCGGATCAGGAGTTCCAGAAGGCACTATCGTTCTATACATCCTATGGCGCACTGAAGGTCAAGGGGGAACAGCTCGTCATCAAGAACATGCCGCTCATGGTCTATCAGGCCAACACCATCGCCCATCATCTCTCCCAGACAGAAAGCGTTTCCTGATGCAGCCCAGCAGTCCAGGACGATACGGTGAGGGAACACCCGAAAGACAGGAGCATCAGAACGAGAGTCTCTTGAGTGAGGTCCCTTCGACCGCTTCTCTCAGTGTCTTCCCGTCGTCGGTGAACAGATGGATCTCGAACATCGGGCGGACGGTCCCTTCGACCAGATGGCCGCCGATGACAGAGAAATCCTGCCGGCCGAGGACCGCATGGACATGGATGATGGGAGTTCCCTCGAAGAGCGCCACGTTGCCGGTGATGTTCAGGACCTCGGACTGGCTGTCGAACCCCTTCTGCATATAGGTTCCTGAAGCGATGTCATAGAACGCGAGCGTGCATGCCCTGAACCCGCCGAGACCGGTGAAGGTGGCAGACCCTATGGCCTGCTCCCTGCAGAACGCCTGGAAGCTCTTGACCAGCTCTTCCCCTTCGTCGAGCGAGAGGAGATGGCCGTAGGCGGTCTTCTTGGATCTCATCGTGACGGCTCCAGGATCTCTGTCCTGCCGGAATATCTTTCCTTGAACTGTTCTGCCTGGTCCCTGTTGCCGACGATGTCGCCGTAATGCATCGGCACGGCTATCTTCGGCTTGATCTCCTCGGCAGCCTTGACTGCCTGCTGAACGTCCATGACAGAGGTGCCGGAGACCGGGAGGAAGGCCACGTCGATGTCCTCGATGGTCTCCATCTCAGGGATGTGGTCGGTGTCACCGGCATGATAATAGCGTCTGCCGTCCAGAGAGATGATATATCCCACCCAGTCGTTGTCCTTGGGATGGAAGCGTTCATCGGCGTTGTAGGCAGGCACGGTCTCGACGGGGATGCCGTCCACCTCGTAGCGTCTGTTCGGCTCCACGAGGACCACGTCGCCGGGGAAGTCAGAGAGCTTGCTCTGCCCGTCAGGGGTGCAGACCAGGGTGGTCCCCTCGTTGCTGATCATCATCACGTCCTTGACCGAGAAATGGTCGAAGTGGTCATGGGTGATGAGGATGAGATCTGCCGGTTCTACACCTTCCGGAAGATGGAACGGGTCGATATAGATGATTTTGGTCCCTTTCAGCCTGAATGCATCATGTCCGTAGTAGGTCACATGTTCTATCATCGTTCTCACCTCTCAGAGAAGCGTCCCCTTCTCCATGATCTTCCTGTCGTCGATCCAGATGGTCGGTCTCCTGAAGACGCCGTCCAGGTGGATCGGGACGTCCACCCTGCCGCCGAAGGATCTTGAATTGCCCAGAGCGATGTGGGCTGTCCCATAGACCTTCTCGTCCTCAAGGATGTTGCCGGTTATCTTCGCTGCGGGGTTGGTGCCTATGCCAAGCTCGGCGATGTTGTAGGCGAGCCCGCCGACCTTCCGGAGAGCTGCGTCGAATGCTTTTGCCTGTCTTCCGCCGGATATCCTGACTGCCATGCCATCCCTGACCTCGACCTGTATCGGCCTGTCGAGCATGCCGCCAAGAGGAGATGCCGTATCGATGACATAGGTCCCGTTCGTCTTGCCTTCCAGAGGAGGGATGTAACTCTCGCCTGCAGGAAGGTTGCCCCATGCTCCGGGAGCAGTATAGATGCCGCCTGCGCGGCCGAGGCCCTTGCGGCCCTCGATGCGGAAGGTGATGTCGGTACCAGAGGGTGCCACCACCCTGACCTTGTTTCCTTTATCAAGAAGGTCGCAGAGCTTCCTGCACCGTTTCCTGATGACCTTCGCATCTGCCCGGAAGGTCCGCTTTATCATCTCCTCAGTGATGCCCGGCATGGACGCGATGCGGACACCTGCTAAAGATGCTGCCTTCCTCGCCCTGGTATGGGAAAGCGACCGGAGGGTGGGCATCAGGAGGACATCGCATGCCCTCATCGCTTCCGCCACAAGAGCAGGAGGCTCCTCGCCGTTGACCGCCCGCGGATCCATGATGAGAAGGAGGGCTTCCTTCGCGAGCTTCGTCGCAGCCGCATGGAATCCCTGACCGATGGATGCCTTTGCTGTGTCGGTCACCACAAGGACGGTCTCGGTCCTCTTCACGCCCAGGTTCACCCGAAGGCAACTGTCCAATGCTGTTCGCAGTCTGTCCATCATCACCCTCCTCAATAGACCCCGATGATGGTCTCTCCTGCCTTGACAGGCTGGCCTTCTTCCACCCTGAGCCTGACGGTGGAAGGCATGATGAGAGCGACCTGGCTTCCGAGCCGGATCAGGCCTATCACCTGACCTTTCATGACCTTTTCGTTTACCTTTGCCATGGGCACTATCCTTCTCGCCAGGATGCCCGCAATCTGGATGACCTTCACCTTGAATGCCCTGTTGGTGATGAGGAATTCGTTCTTCTCGTTCTCGAACAGGCATCGGAGCCTGTTGCCCATGACCGCGTTGCGGAACTTTCCTCTGCGGTGTCGCTGCTTGATGATCTTTCCATGGATAGGTGCCCGTTGGTAATGAACATGCCAGAGGTTCATGACGATGAGCACCAGGATGGTCTCGGCAGCAACATCCCGGGCATAGGTCCTGATCCTTCCGAGGTGGCCTTTCGGTATGGAAAGATCCTTCGCACCGGTCCTGATGACCGATGAGATGATGCCGTCCGCAGGTGAGACTATGCTGTCACCAGGGGGGATTGTCCTGACAGGGTTCCTGAGGAATACATACCTATAGAACAGCCACATCCCCATGGTCAAGACCAGGAGGAAAAGGATGAGGAGCAGGAGGATGCCCATGCAGCCATCGACACCAAGACCATTAATAAAGGTTTTGCTCCGCAAGGCTTTTATAGCGTCGTCCCCTCTGCAGAGACATGAGACCGGTCATCATCGACGCCTACAGCGACGAGGCATCAGGCTTAGGGGTTCCACCTTATCTGGGGACCTATCCGAGGTATCTCTATGGGGCCCTGAAGAAAGAAGGGTTCTTTCCGAGATATCTCACCATCGATGATCTCCGTCTTGTGCTGGGGGGCAAGAGACCGCCTGATCAGGAGAAGGACATGAAGACAGACATCAGGCGGTACAACCTGACCAGGCCTGCCCAGGAGACCAGACGTATCCTCGAAGAAGCAGACACCCTTCTGGTCAGCGGAGGCATCCATGTGCCGGGAAAATACCTGTCTGCCGTCCCTGCCACGTTCCATGAGATAAGAAGGCTGACAAGGGACCTTCCTCAGAAGAAAGTGCTGGTCGGACCTGCGGCGTTTGCGAACAGGCTGGAAGGCGGCAAGAGCGGGGAAGGCACACCCCCGGATACGTTCGATGCCGTCGAGAGGAACTACCTGGGCATAGACGACTATGACAAGGTCGATGAGCATGCCGTGCTGGGCGCAGAACTCCTCAAAGAGATCCCCTACGATGTCATGGTGGAGCTGGAGGCAGGACGTGGGTGTCCCATGAGATGCTCTTTCTGTCTTGAACCGCTGAAGTATCAGATCGAGGACAGGAAACCTGAACCCATCATCAGCGAAGTGAAGGCATTGATGAAGAACGGTGCAGAGCATTTCCGTTTTGGAAAAGCGACGTGCTTCTACGCGTACGGCAGGAAGGATCCGAAGAGGATGGACAGGCTGCTGGGAAGCATCGCGAAGCTGAAGCCCAAGACCCTGCATATAGATAATGCTAACCCTAACAACGTGACTGAGGAACTCACCAAGATTATCGTCAGGCATTGTACTCCGGGAAATATCGCTGCCTTCGGTGTCGAATCGTTCGACAGTGAAGTCATCAGGAAGAACCGGCTCAACACCACGCCGGAGAGAGCGCTCAAAGCCATACGGATCATCAACAGCATAGGAGCCGAGAGAGGGGAGAACGGCATGCCCAGGCTGTTGCCGGGCATCAACATCATCTTCGGACTGTTGGGAGAACGCAAAGAGACCCATGCAGAGAACATGAAGTATCTGCAGCAGATCCTGGATGAAGGTCTATTGCTCCGGCGGATCAACATCCGACAGGTGGCATCATTTGAAGGAACCTATCTCCATGAGCATGGCGGCACGAAGTTTGTCAAGAAGAACAGGAAGCATTATTGGAAATGGCGCAATGAGATACGGCAGAAGATCGACCTGCCCATGCTTGACAGGCTCCTGCCCCTGGGTTCTGTCATGAAGGATGTCCGCATGGAGATATACGACGGCAAGACGACCTTCGGCAGGCAGTGGGGCACCTATCCCCTGATCGTCGGCGTGAAAGGAAGGCTTCCTTTAGGGAGCTATCATAACATCAGGGTCACGAAACACATGCTCAGGAGCGTCACCGGAGAGGCTGTCTAGAGCAATGCTCTTTTCTTCAGATACTGTCTTGCCTTCTTCCTGAAGATCTTTTCATCGTCTCCGAACCGGTCGCGGAATATGCTCCTGCTTGCGGCATACTGGCTTTCCAAGAACTCTTTCTGCTGCCTGAACAAGGAGGAATCGTTCCTCAGTCTTTCAGCGTAGAGCCGGACATACTCCCCATCTGTTGTCGGCGTCATCGCAGCTCTTCCCTCACTATCGCTGCATACTCCTTCAGCTTGGTCTCATCGAGAATGTCCTGAAACATGTTCCGCAGATGGAGGGCGTCTTCTTTGTCTTTCTTTCCGGCGAGTACGAGTTCCTTATACAGTATTTCAAACTCAAGCGGTGCTGTCTTGAAGAGAAAATCACCGACACGCATGTTCTGAGGGTGGTTGAATTCGAAGAGCTTGGCTTTTTTCGTCTCATCAAAAGGGATGAACTCGATATTAGGAAACACCTCCTTCTCCCTGGCGAAGCGAAGAGGGGTGAGCTGTCTGGATTGTTCAAGAAGTCCCTTTGCATGATCTCCCTGGTAGCACCAGAAGCCCCTTTCCCGCAGTTCTTTGAAAAGTGCATTGAACGTCTTCTCGCCCAAGAGAGGAACCAGGACATCCACATCCTCAGTCCCCCGGGGCCGTCCTGTGCTGATGCTGATATATCCGCTCACGATGAGGTAACCGGTATGTTTCTGGAGTATCTCGATGAAGTCTTTCACAAACAGGTCCAAAGATGTGAGTTCTCGTTGCAGAACTATCTCGTCGCCCTCAAGAACATACCCTTTTCCCATGGGCTGGATGGAGTCATTTATCTTTAAATAGTTGCTGTTTTAAAGCTTTCTGGAGAACCTTGAGAAACAGATGAGAAACAGTGCAGCCATGCTGAAACACATGCTCAGGAGCGTCACCGGAGAGGTTGTCTAGACAGCCTGCCGATATCCCTGTCGCAGTCCATACGGCTGCTCTCCTTCAGGCAGCCCATAGATTTCCGGTTGCTTCTCTTCCTTCTTCTTATCCTTCACATCCTTCAGTCTCTGCTGTGCCATCTGGTCAGCATACACCTTGTTGTTGACGAAGATGCTCTAGTACGATACGACCCTGATGCCTGGTATCCTGGAGAAGTGTTTCTTATCTCGTGTAACAATTTTGGTTATGCCAAAGT
>JAADFO010000006.1 GCA_013152815.1 Nanobdellati archaeon | reverse complement strand
ATACATGGAAGGGTATGATCTGAAGAAGACACTTGAAGGCCACGGACTCAGGACAGACACAGGAGACCCCGAGGATCTTGATGTACTATATCGACGGATGCGAAAAGCGCTCCTCACCGATGGACCGATCGCGCTCATCAACCGACGGAAGATGGCTCCCGGCATCAAGGGCGTCGAAGGCATGTGCAAGGGACATGATGCGATCTCTCCCGATCTCGGCATGGCGTACCTCCGGGAAAAAGGGCATGAAGAAGCTGCAAAGATGATCGAAGAGGTCCAGAAGATAGCGGTCGTGACCAGACACCGAGGAAGCTCAGACGTATTGAAGAAGAACCGGGCTGAATTCGGCAGCATCATCGCGGACATCCTTGAAGGCCTCTCTCCAGAAGAACAGGAGAAGGTCCTGGTCATCGACAACGACCTGGAGGGAAGCACCGGCCTCAAGACCATCAGGGAACGGGTACCGGCAAGGTACATCAAGGGCGGCATCATGGAGCGTAACAACTACTCGGTCGCGGCCGGCTTCGGCTCTGGCAAGGGAAGGCAGGGCATATTCTCGACATTCTCTGCATTTCTTGAGATGGTGGTCTCAGAGATCACCATGGCACGGCTGAATGATGCCAATGTCCTGGCGCACTTCTCCCATGCAGGCATCGATGAGATGGCAGACAACACCTGCCACTACGGCATCAACATCTTCTTCGGAGACAACGGCCTTGAGCCCGACAGGAAGACCAAGACGACAAGGCTCTACTTCCCTGCGGATGCAGGACAGATGAAAGCCCTCCTCAAGGAGATATTCAAGGATGAGGGGCTGAGATTCGTGTTTTCGACCAGATCAGCCACCCCACAGATATTGGATGAAGACGGAAAACCCTTTTATGATGATGACTACATCTTCAAGAAAGACAAGGATGAGCTCATCAGGGAAGGGGAACCAGGGGACAGAGAAGGACGCCAGGGGTATATCGTCACCTATGGAGAGATGCTCTATCGGGCGTTGGACGCTGTCGAGCAACTGAAGGAAGAGGGCATCAGTGTGGGGCTCATCAACAAGCCGACCCTGAACATGATGGATGCGGAGATGATGGAAAAGCTCAAAGATGCTCCTTTCGTGCTGGTCGTGGAGACCCAGAACAGGGATACAGGACTGGGCATACGCTTCGGGACCTGGCTTGCAGAAAGAGGCTTCAAAGGAAGATATGCTCATCTGGGGACCACCAAACCGGGAGAAGGAGGATTGTCAGAACACATCCCGTACCAGGGATTGGATGCTGCCGGCATCATGAGCAGGGTAAAGGAACTCACAGCGACCAAGTAGGATCTTTCGGAGAGCAAGAGACAGCAGCATCTGCTGATTCGCTATCATCAAGTAGTATATTTTAAGAAGTTTTATAAAGGAGAAGTCATTTTCTTCCATCGTGATACCATGGATGCTCTGCAGGACAAGATAACCTTCACGAACGCCAACAACCGGACCATCGGAGAACTGATAGGTATGACCATGAGTACGCTTGATCCCCGTGGTCGTGAGCGTCTCGACGTCAGAAAGCAACAGGGCGCCTTTCAGGTGATCGGGGAAGACAAAGACATCCTTTCTTTCATCTATGCCGGTCGTACAGACCCCGAAGCTTCGCAGCAGAATACACCGGGAAAGTATATCCTTGAATGGAACACGAAAGAAACGACGACTGACTGGATAAACAGACAGGACTTCGAGGATAAGATCCGAAACTATCTCGGCCTGAGAAATGAAGAAGACGGAACAGAGAAAGGCTCTGAATATTTTTTTGGCTGATTTTGGGCTGACGATGGGGTCGTTACCCAAGAGCATACCGTAAAGCACGAAGACTAAAAAAAGATGACAAAGAGGACATCACCATGAATGCAAATAAAATGTTCAGAATAGAGAATCCGAACAATCACCCCGTATCCAGGATAAGAACACAGCTTGTGGCGATCATCAACCAGACCATCGCCGAACAAGGAGCGCCCATCACAGGACATGTCAGGACCCACGAAGAGAAGATATCTTCCGAGATCTGGACCTATCGATGTGATATTGCCGACCAGGACGAAACCCCAGTGGCCTCCATCACCTATGCCCTGCGCAAGTCGCCTAAAGACCATAGCGGTACCGCCCCGGAGAATTTTGTCCTCGCCCTGGGAAAGAATATTCTTCCTGCCCATGCTGAAACCATCGGCAAAGAACTCTCTGACTATCTGCAGCATCCCTGTGAAAGGGACCCGAGCAGGATAGGATATATCGACCAAGGCAGGCCATAGGACACAGGAGACAAGCAGAAGAGCATCATGACAACTCCGTTCATCATCCTGAACATCCAGCAGAAGAAAAACATCGGCGAGATAGCCGAAGCCATGTTCGAGCTGCTCAAGAGGAGTCCGGAAACGAAAAAGCAGATGCAGTTCAGATCAGCCGACGACCAGGACGCTTATGCATATGCATCATCGAGAACCGACACCGACATAACGATCTGTGCCGTCGTCTCTGAACAGCGACCAGGCAGTGCCTATGACCCCGACGAGAGCAGCACCCCTCTTTTTACACTGACCTATGACGTTCCGTCAGCATATGTCCCGAACGGCAAAGAACGGCCGAAGATCATCAATGTCTATCCCTCGATGATAGGGGTGTCCTACGAAGACCTGATCAATTTTGACGACGTCATCATTTATATGCAGCAACATATAAATAAGTGAAGGGCTGACAAAAGGGTGAAAAGGCCCCTGGGAAATGGGCACGAAAACACGCATTCCCGATACTTCTGCGCATTTCTGCGGGTTCATTTATAAATATTTATAAGTGAATACCCCTTTCTCCTCAAGATGAAAGATCGGCAGCTCATCCTCATCACCGGAACGCCGGGAACAGGCAAGACCACCATCGCCCAAAAGCTTGCAAAGGATCTGGACTACGAACACATTGAGCTGAGCAGGCTCATCAAGATCCATGGGTGGCATGAGGGCTATGACCGTTCAGCACACTCTTTCATCGTTGATGAAGCAAAATTACGCAAGCAACTCTCACTTTTCCTACGTGGAAACGCCCCAGGGAACCAGCAAGACCATCGAAGGATCATCATAGACACGCATCTGACGGCTATCCTGGGGCCGAGCAAGCCAGTGCTGGTCATCATCACAGGATGCCGCCTGAAGACCCTTTTCCGGCGTCTGAAGGCACGCAGATACCCGCAAAAGAAGATCAGGGAGAACCTGGATGCAGAGATATTTGAGGTCTGCAGGACCGATGCAGAGAAGCGATATGGCCCTGAAAAAGTCATCGACTACGACTCCGCCGGTCCTTTGAAGACCGCATACCCGTCCCTTCTGAGAGCCATCAAGAAATACATGAAGCACCTCAAATGAGCTGCGGATTTCTTTCGAAAGCAGTCTGAAACTCGAGTTTTCAATCTTATCAGAAGCTCTCGAAAACCATCCGAAAATTCGTTCAAATCCGTTCAGAAAGAGGTTCATTTCCCGTCCGGATTAGGTTCAGTCCAGGTTCAGTTCCGAACCTCGTTCAGGTTCAGTTCGGAACCGAACCGATGACCGGCGGGATTTTAGCGTACCCTGCCGAGGACGGTCATCGAACCGACACGCACATCCCCTATCAGATCCTTTGCGCGCAGTTCACGCAGGTACGCATAGAAGGTCGTGCGGCCACATAGCCGCTTTTCCTCGACGATTAATTTTTCCACCTCGACGGTCGTGTGTTTCTTCTCGGCAGCAAGTTCGAGGATGAGCGCCTGGGTGTACTGCTTGCGGTTCGTACGGGCCCTGGCGACGATCCGTTCCTCGAAAGCAGGCAATCGTTTCAGTCCGGTTCGGGGTTCAGTCCGAGGTTCAGTCCGAACTGAACTACCCGAACGGAGCGAACCAGAGAGAGCGCCGCCGTCGGACAGCGTTTTTTTGGAGAGCAGGGTGAGGTTTTTCTCCAGGAGCGCGACGCGATCATGTATCCTGCCATGCTGCTTGACGAACTCGCCCATGGTCCGGGTCAGCTCCAGCACATGAAGCCGCACATCCTTGTTGTGGGCATCGAGGTATTGGAGCCATCTGGTGACATTGTCGATATCTTTGCGGCTCAGGGAAACATGGGATGCATGGGCATGGAGAAGATCGGCCTGCTGGCCATGGATATGGGATACCCAGCTCCGCAGATGTGAGATGTCACTATCCACCTTGCCGAAGGCAGAGACGAGCCGTTTCTCGGTATCGGCGAGGACCTTCTTTTTGAGGTAACTGAGTACGATGGGAACCACCAAAGAGGTGAGAGAGCGAAGGGATATTTAAATCATGGGGCAAAAGTGAGTGCCGAAAGGCACAGCAGCAGCCAGATGATCAATGGTTTAAAAAGACTTTAAAAAGGAAGCATTAAAAAACCTGGGAGCTTACCCCCGCTGATTTAAGATTCCTTAAATAGTTCATTTGAAGGGCATAGTTCATTTGAATGGTTCGTAGTTCAGAAAAGGCCTTCAAAAAGGAGGAGTGGTTGGAACATGGTTCATTTCGGCACCAGCGGCATCAGAGGCGTCTACGGCAAGGACATCACTGAAGGCATCGCAGAGATGCTTGGACAGGCTCTCACACAAAGAGGCATCGACAGGCTGACCCTTGCCCGAGATACGAGGATTTCTGGCCCGAACCTGCAAGAGGCGATCATCGACGGATTCTCCAGGACGGCTGCAGGAGGACAGGGACGGGGAAAAGACAGGGAACTCATCGATTTCGGTGTTGCCGCAACGCCGCTTCTCTGCTTCGGCACACAAAAAGTGAGGGCAGAGAGAGGGATCATGATCACAGCATCCCATAACCCTTCGCAATACAACGGTTTCAAGGTATGGGACAGGGAAGGCATGGCCATCGGAAGCCATGAGGAACAGGAGATAGAGATCCTCCTCAACAGCCAGAAGAGAGAGCTGCTGGAAAAGGCAAAAAAGGCGAAGAAGAGAGGAGAAAGGACAGACGAGGGAGATGCGGGAGCAAAAGTCACTGCGCAGGACATCTATCCTGCTTATTTTGATGCTGTCAAGGATGCTGTCTCCCTGGCCGGCGACAGCAGCGTCCTTATCGACCCGGGAAACGGAGCCGCCTGCGCTGCAACACCCACACTTCTCAAGAGATATGGATTCAGGGTAAGGGCCATCAATGACCGCCCGGATGGAAGCTTCCCTGCCCGGCTTCCCGAACCCAACGCAGACAACCTGCAAGGGACCATGGACGCGGTCAGGACGACAGGAGCCGCGATAGGATTCGCCCATGATGGCGATGCTGACCGGATGATGGCCATCGACGAGAAAGGCCATATCGTCGACTTCGACCGTTTCCTCTTCTTCCTCGCCCAGAAGATGATCGAGAAGACCGGCATCAGAAAGATCGTCACGACGGTCGATGCGTCCATGCTCCTCGACGAACTTGATGCCAGAGTCATACGGACCAGGGTGGGCGATACGTTCGTCGCCCAGGAACTGGCGAAGCAGAAGGCAGCCTTCGGCGGTGAACCGTCAGGAAGCTACATCTTTCCCTCGTTCGGCCTGTGGCCCGACGGCATCTATGCGGTGTTCCAGACACTCCAGTTCCTTGAGGCAGAGAACATGGCGTTGAGCAACATCCTTGCGCAGTACCCGACCTATCATCATGCACGCATGAAATTCTTCTGCCCGGAAGACCAGAAACCGAAAGCCATGACCTTACTGAAGGACAAGATTCCTGAAAGCGCAGAGATCTCAAGCGTGGACGGCCTGCGGGCGACCTTCGATGATTTCTCGCTGCTCATCAGACCCTCGGGGACAGAAAGCTATCTCCGGCTCAACGTGGAATCGAAAGACAAGGCCATCCTCAAGGAACAGCAAGCCATCTGGGAAGCGAAAGTCAAGGAGGCGATCAGATGATCAGGGCCGAAGAACTGCTCAAGGTCGCGAAGCGGGCAGCGAAAGAGGCAGGAGACATCCATATCAAGTACTATCACAACAAGAAGATCATGACGAAGGGCACGAAGAACGACCTGGTCACCAACGCCGACCTCGAGGCAGACCGGCTGATCCGCAGGAGGATCCACGACGCCTTCCCGGACCACAGCATCGTCTCAGAAGAGATGAAGAGGACGAAAGGGAAAGCGCCCTACACATGGTATGTCGACCCGCTTGACGGCACGAACAACTATGCCCACAACTATCCCCACTTCTGCGTGTCCATCGGTCTCTGCAAAGGGAAAGAGCCCATCCTGGGTGTCGTCTACTCTCCACTGAACAGGACCACCTTCTGGGCATTGAAAGGGAAAGGGGCCTTCAGGAACAAAACTAAGATAAAGGTGTCCTCCACCAAGAGCGTGAAAGGAAGCCTCGTGACGACAGGACTGCCCTACCACCGAAAGCCCTACCGAAAGAACATCCTCAGCGCCTTCGCCACCATGTATGATCAGGTCATGGGTCTCCGCAGGACCGGCTCGGCTGCCCTCGACCTCTGCTTTGTCGCGGCAGGCTGGCTGGACAGCTACTATGAATACTGGATCAGCCCATGGGATTACATGGCAGGACAGGTCATCGTCAAGGAAGCAGGCGGCATCGTCACGACCATCGACGGAGAACAGGTGCAGCCGAGGAAGACCAGCATCCTCGCGGCGAACCCGCAGCTCCACAGGACCTTCCTCAGGCTCCTCAGGAGGTGAACAAGAATGAAAGCTTTCATGCTCTGCGCAGGCAAGTCCACCCGGACCCATCCCCTTACTGTCGACCTGCCGAAACCGTTGCTGAAGGTCATGAACAAGACCATCCTCGAGCGCAACCTGGATGCGCTGCAGGACCTCGTGAAAGAGGTCGTGCTCGTCGTGGGCTTCAGGAAAGAGCTCATCCGCAGGGCAGCAAGGGACTATCGGGCAAAGAACAGAGGAATGCGCATCAGCACGGTCGAACAGAAACAGGCAAAAGGCACAGGAGACGCAGTAGCTGCCTTCTCCAGGAAAGCCAAGGCCAAAGAGGGGTTCCTCCTGCTCATGGGGGACAACATCTACACGAGACAGGATCTCTCCCGGCTGCTGAAGAAGAAAGATGCCATCCTTTCCCAGAAGGTGGAGCATCCTGAAAACTTCGGGGTCCTGCTGACGAGGATGACGAAAGGGAAACGGCTGCTGAAAGGCATCCAGGAAAAACCCAAGCGGCCGAAAGGCAGGCTCATCAACGCCGGCGCCTATGTGTTCCAGCAGGGCATATTCGACCATCTTAAGAAAGTGAGACGATCACCCCGCGGAGAATACGAGTTCACCGACGCCATAACAGCCTATGCGAAGGAGACGCCGGTCGAGGTTGTGGAAGCCAAGGAGGTGCAGCATATCAGCCATCCCTGGGACCTGCTCACGATCAACGAACTTCTCATCAGGAGGATGAAGCAGTCGGAAATCAGGGGAAAGGTGGAGAAGCACGCGGTCATCAAGGGACCGGTCCACATCGGAAAGGGAAGCATCATCAGGGGGGGCGTCCACATCGAAGGGCCTGTCGTCATCGGAGAGCATTGCAGCATCGGGCCGAACTGCTATCTCCGGGCAGGCACCACCATAGGGGACCATTGCAAGGTCGGCAACGCCACCGAGATCAAGAACTCGATATTCTTCGACCATGTATCGGCCGGCCATCTCTCCTATGTGGGCGATTCTGTCATCGGAGCACACACCAACCTGGGCGCAGGCACGATAACCGCCAACCTCCGCCATGATGACCAGGGCATCAGGAGCATGGTCAGGGGAAAGCTCGCCGATACCCACCGGAGGAAGCTCGGAGCGATCATCGGCGACCATGTCCATACCGGAATCCATACGTCGATCCTTCCGGGAAGGAAGATCTGGCCTGGCAAGGGAACCCGGCCGGGTGAAGTCGTCGACAAGGATGTGGTCTGAAGATGTGCGGCATCATAGGCATGGCATCTGCTGAGCCGTTCTCGGTGAAGAAAGACCTGCTGAGCCTTCTCAAGCGCCTGGAATACCGAGGCTACGACTCGGCAGGCTGGGCCACCAGCAGCATGAAGAGCGACAAGAAGGTGGGCTATATCGACCGGCTCATCGCCGCGACCGGAAACATCAAGACGCGGACAGCCATCGCGCACACCCGCTGGGCCACCCATGGCGGAGTCACCCGGAAGAATGCTCACCCCCACAGCAACAAAGACAAGACGCTCTTTGCCATCCATAACGGCATCATCGAGAATTTCAAAGAGATGAAGGAAAAGCTCACGAAGAGAGGGTACCGGTTCATCACCGAGACCGATTCTGAGATCATCCCCCATTATTTCGACCATTGGCTCGGGAAGCTGCCGATGAAGGAGGTGATGCAGAAGTTCATGAAGGAAGCGAAGGGCACCTTCGCCATCCTGATCCTCCGCAAGGATGATGAGCGCATCTATGCCATGAAGCGGGACTCTCCCCTGGTCATGGGCATCCTTCAAGGACGGCGCATCGTCGCCTCAGACATCTATGCCTTCTCTGACAGCACCGATCAGGCCATCTTCTTCGAAGACGATGAGGGAGCCATCATCTCGGCAGACCGTGCCCGATTCTTCACTGCGGACGGCAAGGGAAAGAGGAAGAAGGCAGTAACCATCCCCCAGACCGAAGCAGAGGAGAGCAAGGAGAACTATCCGCATTACATGATCAAAGAGGTCAAGGAACAGCCGGTGGCTGCAAAACGGCTGCTGACGAGCCTGCGGACCGTGCAAAGGCCTCATTTCATGAAGCTCATCGACCTCATCAGGAAGGCCGGGCGGGTGGTGTTCGTCGCCTGCGGAACATCCTACCATGCGACCCTGGTGGGGGTCTATCTCCTCAAGAAACAGGGCATCAAGGCACACACGGTCATCGCGTCGGAGTTCGAGAACTTCCTCTGGGTGGACAAGAAGACCCTGGTGATAGCGGTCACCCAGTCCGGCGAGACCATGGATGTCCTCACGGTCCTCAAGGACGTGAAGCAGAAGGGCTGCGCCATAGCGTCCATCGTCAACGTCCCTTATTCCACGGTCCAGCGGATGTCGACAGTATCTCTTGAGGTCTGCGCCGGCCAGGAGATCTGCGTCGCTGCCACCAAATCCTTCACCAACCAGGTCATCACCATGCTTGCCATCGGAGATGCGATGGGATATAGACTGGACCTCAGGAGCGTGCCAGACAAGATCAGGAAGACCATCAGCATGAATGAGAGCAAGGTCAGACGCATCGCGAAGCAGCTCAAGGCAGAGAAGGACATCTTTGTCCTGGGCAGAGGATTGAGCTATCCCATCGCGAGGGAGATCGCCCTGAAGCTCAAGGAGATCCCCTATATCCATGCAGAAGGCATGATGGGCGGCGAGCTGAAGCACGGCACCATCGCACTCATCGAGAAAGGAACCCCGGTCATCTCCCTGATACCAGACAACAACAGCGAGATGAGGGCCAACACCCAGGAGGTCAAGGCAAGAGGAGCCCGTGTCCTGATCATCGCCAACAGGGAAGACCAGGACGACGCAGACCTTGTCGTCCCCTGGTCAGATGATGCTGAATTCTCCATCTATGCCTGCATCGTCGGCCATCTGCTGGCCTATTACATCGCAAAGGAGAACGGGCTGCCCATCGACAAGCCCAGGAACCTCGCAAAGAGCGTGACGGT
>JAADFO010000005.1 GCA_013152815.1 Nanobdellati archaeon | reverse complement strand
TCTCCACCAAGACAAAGGCTTTGGACCAGGGAGATGCGCTCCTCTGCGACCAGATCAGGGATGAGGCCATGAAGACCAGCTGCAAGGACAATGTCTACCAGAACAATGCCATCCAGGAAGGCGATGTCAAGACCTGCGAAGCCATCTCTATCCCGGCACGGGTCGAAAGCTGCAGGAACAACGTCTATGCCAACAGGGCTGTCAACGAGAAAGAACCCGGACTCTGCGACCACATAACAGAGGAGACTCTCAGGGGGCTCTGCAAAGAGCGCTTCCTGAGCTGAATACTAAAAAGAGCGTAATAAGAACAGAACATCAGCGACTTCCAAGATCCCAAGATGAACAAATCTGCACGAACCGCTGTGAACATCATCCTGCTGCTAGGTATCCTGTTCTTATTCTACCTTTCCCAGCATGCGGAGACCGCAGAGGGCATCGGCGGAGTGGATATCTGCGAGATCCCCTACGACTGCTCACCGGTCTCTGACGGACGATGCCCCCAGGACTACAGCACCGGGACCTGTTCACCGGATGACATCGACTGCTGCAGAGTACCTGACTGCTGGTTCACCAACACTGACCAGTGCGACGGCAAGGGGACTGCACATGCTGCACAATGCTGCGACGGAAGCAGCAACATCACAGATTGCGCGCCGGGATCCACCAACTGCAACTATGACGGCCAGACATCCGGCTCGACCTGCTATTATAATGAGATCTGCTCCTCCTCAGCAGAATATAGCGTCCAGAGCTGCCATATCTACAGCACAGGAGAACAGCTCACCGGCCCCAACCGCTGCGTGAACCAGACGACCGGCTGTTCAGGGAGCGGATGCACCAACCATCTGGAGGACTGCCAAAATCCGGACAGGGGAACAGCAAGCTGCACCGACAGCGGCGCAACCCTCGGCAGCACCTGCTACTACAACGAGGTCTGCAGCTCATCATCAGGATACAAAGCGCCGGATACATGCCATCTCTACAGCACAGGAGATGTCCAGGACAGGAGCAGCCAGGGACAACCAGACAACTGCGCAGACAGCGATTCCGGCTGCGCCTCGACAGGATGCAACAATCACCTGGTGAGCTGCCAGCAGGGATCAGACAGATGCACCGACGACGGCTATGCCACGGGAACCACCTGCTACTACGACGAATCCTGCAGCCCATCCTCTGGCTACAGCAGCCCCACGACCTGCACATTGTTGTCCACAGGGACCATCGTCAACAACGACCAATGCGCTGACAGCGACTCAAGCTGCGGCACATCAGGATGCTCCGACAACCTGGTGAGCTGCTCCAGCGGAAGCAGCATCTGCACTGACGATGGTTATGCGAACAGCCATGTCTGCTACTGGAACGAGGACTGCAGCTCATCCTCCGGCTACATCTTACCGCTCACCTACAGTTCCTGCGTCAGCTCTGGCTGCACCACCGGCTCCGGCGGCCAGGTGAGCGGAGAGCTCTGCTACTACAACGAGCAATGCACAGGGACAGGATACTATTCAGACAGCGATGACGGACCGGATTCCATCGCCTGGAGCAGCTGCGAAGGAGGCTATTCTGCGACCGATACCAACGCCTACTGCTACGACGACAGCAGCGACACCTGTTATCACAAGGAAAGCGACGCCTGCACAGGATCAGGATGGCAGCTCTCATCGAGCGCCTGCTACGACCGCGGAGACATCATCGGCGGGACCCAGTGCGCCAACAACGAAGGATCATGCTCAGCATCAGGATGCACCAACTCGCTCGCCAGCTGTTCTGCAGGGACATCCAGCTGCTCAGATGACGCCCTGGAGATAGGGAACAGCTGCTTCTACGGAGAAAGCTGCACAGCCTCATCAGGATACATCCCTCCGACCGAAGACACCTCAAAACCATCGACCGGCTACAGTTCAGGAGACACCTGCTACTACGGATGCAACATCCAATGCACCTCATCAGGATGGCAGAGGAACGGATGCTCCTTCGACACCAACAAGATGTGCGGCTCCTCCACCTGCACCACGACCGGCTGGGACAATTCTCCCTGCCAATGCTCTGCCTACGTTGAACCGGGGAGCTGCGATGCACAATCTTCCTGCGAATGGTGCAACGACTGCGACGGCAACAAATATTCAGGAGATGTGAACAGGTGTGTCAATGCAGGGACGTGCTCATCATTATACCAATGCCAGGAACCGCAGTGCGGCGCCGAGTGCAACGGGAACGACTTCTCCTCCAGCGGCGGGACCTGCTCCTGGGGCTGCGACAGCGCGTCGACCTGCAGCTACCAGAACAGCGCAAGCTGCGCCAGCGGATCATCAAGCTGCTTCGACGACCCCGCAGAGGTAGGCAACGTCTGCTACTACGGCGAGAGCTGCAGCACATCAGGATATACTCCCCCTTCGGACGACGGACCGCGGCCTGCGGACTACTATGGGCAGGGAAGCAGCTGCTTCTACGGCTGCACGACCCAGTGCACGACAGCAGGATGGCAGCAGAGCAGCTGCACCGAAGACACGGACCAGGGATGCGCCCAGGCCACCTGCACCGCATCGGGATGGGACAACAGCGCCTGCTCAGGGACGTGCCCGGGCCTCGGCTCCAGCGAGTGCCAGGCCGACAGCCAATGCAACTACTGCACCACTGCACAGTGCAGCGGCGCCCAATACACGACTCCGCAGGAATGGTGCATCGACGGAACAGAAAGCTGCACAGCAAACTATCAGTGCACAGAAGGACAATGCGGAGCCACCTGTGACAGCCCGGCAGACTATGACGCCACCGGCGGAAGCTGCAGCAGCAATTGCGATGCGGCCAACGCCTGCTCCTACACCCAGGTGGACGACTGCGCTGCCGACGGAAGCTCCTCCTCCTGCTATGACAACGGCTTTGAGAACGGCAACACCTGCTACTACGGCGAGGGCTGCGATGCGACGGGCTACACGCCGGCCAGCGTAGACACGGCAAAGCCCACCACCTATTACGCAAGCGGCAACGATTGCCTCTTCTCCTGCGATGTCACCTGCACGGCAACGGGATGGGACCGCAACAACTGCGTCGCCGACTCGAACAAGGCCTGCGCAAGCGCCAGCTGCACGACATCGGGATGGGACAACAGCGCGTGTCCCTGCTCGGTCTACGGCACGGACACCACATCATGCAACGCCGATTCCAGCTGCGAATACTGCACCGCATCCACCTGTTCAGGAAACAAGTACCAGACCGCCATCGACGGCTGCTACGATACAGGCAGCTGCCCGAACGATTACCAATGCGCCGAGGGACAATGCGGCGCTGTCTGCGACACGACAACAAACGTCGATGCCTCGGGAGGATATTGCCGGAACTCCTGCGACACTGCCGACACCTGCCAGTGGGAAGACGCGTCAGACTGCACCGCCGACGGGACGAGCAGCTCCTGCTTCGACGACGGCTATCTCTCGGGCTCGGACTGCCTGATCAACGAGGACTGCCAGGCAACGGGATACACCCCGGCGACCAGGATAGCCTGCGACAGCTATGATGACACGACCGGCCCGACCATCAGCGAATCAGAGCCGACCGCATCCACCTGTTCCAGCAGCTGCTCAGGACAGGACTGCTGCCAGGTCGACACCAAGACCTGCGACACCCTGACCAGCGACAACTTCTATGTGACGAACAACGGCTGCGGCGGAAGCTTCTCCATCGAAGGCACACCCTATTACTGCATCTATGACGGAGGCCATCAGGTATCCACCACCCAATCATCGGTCGCTGAGAACACCCAGGCACGATGCCAGGACGGCTATGACAACGACTGCGACGGGAACGCCGACTGCACCGACCCGGACTGCTCATCGTTCTGCGGAGAGATCTGCACCAACGAGATAGACGACAACGCCAACAACCTCGTCGACTGCCAGGATACCGCGTCCTGCGGAGACGGCGCCACCTGCGCAGGGTCAGGCAACTGCTGCAACAGCGCCTGTGACGCGCCACCACCTGCGAATTCCTTCTACGACGATACCTGCCGTTCCGGGCCGAGCTGCGACACTGCCGATGGCTGGTCCTACCAGACGGCGAATGAAGGCGCAGCATGTTCAGAATGCTATGTCTGCAACAGCGGCTACTGCGCGCAGGTCGACCTGACACCCTGCAACGATCCTGTCTGCCAGGAACCCACCTGCGACGGAAACTGCGGACTTGAGAACGTCCCGTCCGGACAGACCGACGAGTCCTGCTTCGGCTCCACCGGCTGCAGCGGCTCAGACTGTCAATGTGATGGCAACGGCAATTGCATCGACCCTTCCAACCCCTGCGCACCCCATGGAGACGAGCTAACCTGCGAGAATGACAGCCTGTGCGACTGGTGCCAGAACTGCGAGGTCAGCGGCAACCGCCAGTCAGCCACCCCCAACAGCTGCGTCCTCGCCGGCAACTGCTACAGCTGCGTCGCTGGCAACTGCGGCGCCACCTGTGACACGCCAGGAGGCTTCGATGTCATTGCAGGAAGCCCTGCCGACACCTGCAGCTGGAGCTGCGATGACACCACCAGCTGCTCCTACACCCAAACAGCAAGCTGCTCCCAGGGAAGCGGCGACTGCTTCGACGACGGCTATGAAGATACGGTCAATGATGTCTGCTACTTCGGAGAGAGCTGCGACGCCACCGGCTATCACGCACCCTCATCCCAGGACGCCTCGGTCAAGCCCTGCCCCACCGCGACCTGCACCTCCACCGGCTGGGACGCCTCCTCCTGCCCTGTCTGCACCAGCTACACCAACTCCTATTCCTGCGGCACCGACACGAACTGCGAATGGTGCGAACAGTGCGACGCCAACCACAAATATTCAGGCGATGTCTCATCCTGCGTCAACGCAGGATCCTGCGCCGCAGCAACCTGTTCCACCCCTGCCTGCGGCGCGAGCTGCGACCAGGCGAGCGACTTCGACGACACCGGAGGGGTCTGCCAGTCCAACTGCGACGGCGGCATCTGCGAGTATCTCGGCACGGTCTCCTGTTCCCAGGGCACCGCAAGCTGTCATGATGACGGGGTGGAGGTCGCGAACATCTGCTACACCGGCGAGGACTGCACCGCTGCAGGGTACACGCCGCCCACCGCGAACGCGTCCAGGCCCAGGGCATACCATGACGAGGGCAACGCCTGCTACTACGGCTGCAACGTCCAGTGCACTTCCGCTGGCTGGACCGAGAGCGGATGCAGCACCGACTTCAGCAAGCAGTGTGGTTCTTCGGTCTGCACCAGCTCAGGATGGGACAACCAGGACTGCGCCTGCTCAGTATACAGCAGCTCTTCCACCTGTGAAGGCGACAACCAGTGCGACTGGTGCCAGGCCTGCTCCAACAACAGGTATTCCGGCGGCCTGAACAGGTGCGTAGCTGCCGGAAACTGCAATTACCAATGTGTCGCCGGCGAGTGCCTGGCCGAGTGCGACAGTTCCCTGTCCTATATCGAGAACGGTGGGTCGTGCCTCGCCAACTGCGATCCCACCTGCCAGTTCGCCACCAACGAGAGCTGTGCTGCCGGCACCTCAAGCTGCTACGACAACGGCGCCATCGTCGGCGTGGACTCCTGCTACTACGGCGAGAGCTGCAGCCAGACAGGACTGTCCCCTGCCTCTGAATCGACACCCCGGCCAGAGACCTTCTACGAGAGCGGCCAGGACTGCTGGTACAGCTGCGATGTCAGCTGCACCACGACCGGCTGGAGCCAGCAGAACTGCGTCAGAGACACGACAGCAAAGCAATGCAGCGCATCCATCTGCACCAACATGGGATGGGACAACGGAGCCTGCAGCAACGGATGCGACTCCTATGGCGATGCAGGAACCTGCGGAGCAGACAACAACTGCGAATGGTGCACATCCTGCGATGTCAACAACAGCTATTCGCAGGGCCCTGACCGGTGCACAGCAAAGGGGACGTGCAGCAGCCTCTACCAATGCACCGACCAATCCTGCGGCGCCACCTGCGAGAATCCGTCAGACTGGAAGGTGGAAGGAACGTCCTGCGTCTCAAGCTGTGATGCAGGGAACAACTGCCAGTACCAGAATTCAGTCGACTGCAGCGCCCAGGGAAGCCCCAGCTGCTTCGACAACCCCTATGCAGAGGGCGACAACTGCTACTTCGGCGAGTCCTGTTCCTCATCAGGTTATGTCGCTGGCTCGGTCGACACCGACCGAAAATGCGATGCTGCCATCTGCACCACCTCTGGCTGGGACAACACCCTCTGCCCTGAATGCATGGCATTCCAGGACGAACCCAGCTGCGGCGCAAGCACCGGATGCGACTGGTGCCCGACCTGCGAAGGAGGATTATACTCAACAGGCACAACCTTCTGCGTCCTGCAGGGGACGTGCAACCAGCAGTGCACAAGCGGAGAATGCGGCCAGACCTGTCTCACAGAGAACGACTTCACCGCCACCGGAGGCGTGTGCAACGCAGGATGCGATGCCAGCTCTGAGGCTGCCTCCTGCACATACCAACAGACGACCTCCTGCGCGACCGGGACCGATTCCTGCTTCGACGACGGCTACAACAATGGAATGGACGGCGCCTGCTACTACGGCGAGAGCTGCTCAGCAGGAGGCTATGTCAACGCCACCATCGACTACAACCAGAACTGCGCCCAATCGGTCTGCACAGCATCCGGCTGGGACAACACGCCCTGCTGTTATCTTGACTCGGTCAGCATCAGCCCCAACTGCGGACCCGACGGATGCAGGAAAGGGGATACGGTCTCCATCAACGCCGTCTATCATGGGAACTGCCCTGCGACCGCCTATGTGCAGGTGGACGCTGCAAGCGCGAAATGCGCCATCACCCATAACAACAACGAGATGTCCGGCATCTACGGGACCTGCTCTGCACCAGGCAACTGCCAGGCATGGACAGTCCCTGACATCTCCTCAGACTGCCTCGGCGAGACCGCCGACGCGACCTATGCAGGACTCTACAAGGACGGCTATCCAGGAGATGCAGGCGCAGAGGCCCTCTACTTCACCACGCCCACCGGTTCGGTCATGTTCTGGCCCGGCTGCGGCGACGGAGAACTGTTCAACGGCTCTGACTGCGTGAAGCCAGCACCAGGATGCAACTATGACAGCGTCTGCGACGCAGGGGAGACCTGTGCCTGCGACGACTGCTTCACCTCCTGCGGCACCTGCAACTATGACAGTACCTGTGATGCCAACGAGAACTGCGAATGCTCAGACTGTTTCAGCTCAAGCTCCTGCGGACTCTGCAACAACGATGCGGTCTGCGACCCGGGAGAGAACTGCGAATGCTCAGACTGCTACGGCAAGCAGGACACCTGCGCAGCAGGACACCTCTGCGATGCAGACACCGAGAAATGCGAACTCATCGGCTGCCCGGAAGGGACAACCCTCTGTCCTGGCAATGTCTGCAAGACACCTCCCTGCGGCGAGCCGCTCTGCGACAATGACAACAGCTGCGAACCAGGAGAGAACTGCGAATGCTCAGACTGCTACGGCTGGCACGACAGCTGCGACGTCGGCCTCATCTGCGACCCCGACGGAGCAGGAAACTGCACCTATCCAAGATGCCCGGCAGATACCTATCTCTGCCCGGACGGCGTCTGCAGGGCGAACTGCAACCCCGAGCCGGAATGCAACAACAACTCAAAATGCGACTGGTTCCTCGGAGAGACCTGCAACTGCGCAGACTGCTTCAACCAGACAGACCACTGCGACACAGGCGAGATCTGTCTCTCTGACACCGGGCTGTGCGGCTATGAAGGCTGCCCAGATGGAACCCACCTCTGCGATGACGGACAATGCCTGGCAGTGTGTACCAACGAGACCTCCTGCGACAACGACGGCACATGCAACACAGGAGAGAGCTGCCTCTGCGCTGACTGCTACGGAGAGCCGGACACCTGCCTTGACGGTCTCATCTGCGATCCTGCGGGAGGAGGCCAGTGCACCAACACGACCCTCTGCGACATCGGACTGACCCTCTGCGATGACGGAAGCTGCAAAGAGACCTGCGACAGCCATTTCCTCTGCGATTACAACGGCACCTGCGACCCGGGAGAAGGATGTGAATGTTCGGACTGCCTCGACAATACCGATTCCTGCGTCGGCTCATCGGTCTGCGGCCAGCCAGGAGAGGAAGTCTGCCTCTACAAGCGTTATAAAGAGTGCGAGGTCATCCCCGACGATGTCTGGTTCGCCAACCACGACGACGAATGGGAAGATATCAAGAACGATCCTGCTGCAGAGCCCCACACCGACACGGAGTCCAACCAGAGCGACCAATGGGAGACCGAGTGCGACAACGGATTGGACGACGACAATGACGGGGCAAAGGACATGCAGGACCCGGACTGCTACGGCAAGCACAGGGAAGGCCAGGAACAGGAGATCTGCAACAACCAGCAGGACGATGACGGAGACCATCTCATCGACAACGATGACCCCGACTGTTACATGCATGAAGACAGCGGACCGCCTGACGATGGAGCGTCGCCAGAAGTATGCGATGACTGCTACACCCACGACGGAGAGACGGTCAACATCTCTGCGACCGAGTGGGACGACTCCTACGACAACGGCCAGTTCTATGCCTGCCAGACCAACACCTCTGACATCGCCTACTGCACCCGTCCCGACGACTGCGTCGACCAGGGAGTCTGCTATATCCAGGGATACCACGGCAACGCCGACGATGACAGCATCACCGAATACTGCGACGCCTGGAACGAGACGGTGGAAAACTGCTTCAACGGCATCGACGATGACGGGGACCTGCTCATCGACGCAGACGACCCGGACTGCGACGGCTACTTCACAGGCTATGTCTTCGACAGCATGGGAACGCCCATAGCAGGAGCCAAGGTCGAGTTCATCGGCTACAGGACGACAGACACCTATACCGACGGGACCGGCTGGTACGGCTCCTTCGCCAAGTCAAAGATCACCTATGACCTGGTGGCATCCTCCACCGATTACACGCCCAAGACCGTGTTCGACCAGTACCTGGAATCGTTGGCGACCGTGAACGTCAACTTCACCCTCGCGGTCTCCGGGAGCGTCTGCCAGAGCGACTGCACCCTCGGCGGCATCTGCGAACCTTCCTGCGACGGCCAGTTCGGCTGCTATTACTACAACGAACAGGCCAGGGACGAGTGCGAAGGACGACTTCCCGGGTTCACCATCCCCTACAACAGCACCCATGTCATCACCTGCTGCGGAGAATCAGGGCCCTACATCACCGCTCCGGGCATCAGGGCAAGGATCAATGTGGACGCGAAGAACGTCGTGACGACGAGAAAGGTCGTGCTCCTCAACGGAGAGGTCGTCAACATGGTGGTCATGGTCTTCGACACGTAGTCGACAGCGAGGCAAGAAAACCTGTTCTTTCAGCTCTTATCTCTTCTTGCAGATGAACATGATGTGGTCCTTCTCGAAGGGATCAAGCCTTCGCTGGTCGACGATGACCAGTTCTTTCGCAAGTTCCAGGGCAACTTCCTTGAAGATGGCATCAGGATTCCTGGCCACGTCGATGGACCGCGCCTTGACCGCGAACAGGCCGTAGCCGTCGGGTTTCAGGAACAGCCTGCAGTTGTCCAGGAAGATACGTGTCTGCAGCCGCTGGGCGATGTCCTGATAGACCACATCGACGAGACAGAGCCTGTCCAGATAGGAGCGGGGATTCGATGCATCTCCCAGGAGCGGGACCATGTTCTGCCGCTGTTCGCAGACATGGATGAGGTCCTTGACCACCCGGGGAGCGAAGTCCAGCGCAAACACCATCCCTGCCTCTCCGATGATGTCAGAGACGAAGGAAGGGGTATAGCCGTGGGCAGCGCCCAGATAGAGGACGATGGACCCTTCCCTTATGCCTATCTGAGAAGCTCCCTTCATGATGGCTGCGCCCAACTTGCTGCGTTTCGGGTCCCAGGAGCGGCAGGAGACGCCGTCCATGACGACAATCTTCTCATCGAAGAGCGCGTCCCCTTTGGAACGGGTGAAGAGCTCACGCTTTCCCCTTGCGAAGAAGATGTTGTCGAACCTCGCCGGCTCCATCATCGGTACCTCCTGGGCTTCATCTGACGCGAGGGCTTCCACCGCTGCCCCTTCTCCTTCTGGGACGTCCGGGGAGGATTCTGGGAAGGATGGTGTTGTCTTCGGGGACGGCCATCCCTGTCGTCTTTCCTGCCTGCCTCAGCAGACGAGCGAACAGGCATCGGCCGCGCTCTCTTCTGGCGGATGATCATGGCCAGCCTCTTCTCGAACTGCTCTTTCAGCTCTTCTCCGACAGGCTTCCCTTTGAAGTAATCCACCTTAGCGGCGATGGCTATCCTGTCGGCCAGGGCACGGGCGATCTTGCCATGGATGTATCTGGGCGTCGATGCGAAGGCAGGATGCTCATGGAGGATTCCGTATTTCGGCGGAAGGTAGCGCTTGTTCCGCATGTGCCGGAACATGGCGGTCTCGGCACCAAGAACCTGGACAGTCGTCGCAGGCATGATCGAGAGCTTCTTCAGGGAACCCGCAAGCTGGAGCAATCTCGCACCTATCGTGGAACCGGTCAAGGCGAGCATGTTCGGACAGAGCTCGGTCATGAGCGCATCAAGGTAGCGTTCGCTCGCCTCTTTCTCTGCGTAGAGGCCGTGGACCCGGACGGCGAGCCCGTGGAGCCGTTCCCAATCTCCTTTCCTCAGCGGAGCCTCCATCACCTCGTCCTTCGAAAGCCTGAGATCGTCCCGCAGTTCTGCAGGGGACTTGGTCGCGACCAGTTCGACGAACTTCCCGTTGTCCCGGATGCGCATGGCCGGTTCAGGAAAGACCTCATAGTAGGCGTCGCGAAGCCGTTTGGTGAGCATGTTGGAGACCTTGCTGAGGTCATCGAGGTAGGCGATGGTCGTGATGATGAGCTGGTCGCGTGAGAAATCGGCGAGGATAGATGCCTTGGCAAGAGCGATGCCTTTGGCGTGGAAGGCACGAAGCCACTGAGGATCCCTGAAGAATTCAAGGATCGGGGGGATGAGCGTCTTATCAGGAGGGACAGCGCCATACTCTGAAGCAAGGTCCCTTCCTTCCGCATCATGCTTGATGAGCTTGAGGTCCTTCGTGAAGATGAAGGTACCGAGACAGTTCTGGTACTGTATGGTTGTCATAGCACCTTCGAGGGCCCACATCCTATTTAAAGTTACTCATGGCTGAACTCATGGCTGAAGAAAAGCATATATATCCTGTGGTTTCCTGTAACAGCATGGAACTTCGTCACATCCTCATCGCTCCGAACGCTTTCAAGGAGACCTTCTCTGCCGGAGAGATCGGACAGCTCATGGCATCGTCGGTCAGGAATGTCCTTCCTGAGACAACCTGCATGATCAGCCCCATCGCAGACGGGGGGGATTCGACCATTGAAGCGGTCCATCAGGGAGCAGACGGAGAACTCATCCCCTGCAAGGTCATCGGCCCCTATCGCAAGGTGATCGCATCCCACTTCCTCAGACTTGACGCGACCAGCGGTCTTGTCGAGATGGCCCTCTCCTCTGGACTTGCGCTCACCGAAGAGAACGAGCGCAACCTCAGGGAAGCCACCTCCTACGGCCTTGGCCAGCTCATCAAGGCGGCAATAGACCTGGGCCTGGAAAGGATCTATGTCGGTGTCGGCGGTTCTGCCACCAATGATTGCGGCATAGGCATGGCTCAAGCGTTAGGAGTGCGGTTCCTGGACGATGATGGGAAAGACATCATGCCGCCCGACGGCGGCTTCCTCGCTGCAGAAGACCTTCCCAGAGTGAGAAGCATCGATACGACGACATCGGACAGGCTACTGGAGGGAAGAAAGATCATCATCGCGAGCGATGTTGACAATCCGCTTCTTGGCCAGAACGGCGCGACAGCCATCTATGGCCCGCAGAAAGGAGGGGATGAAGAGACACTGCACCGCCTAGAGCGCTGGCTGGAACACTGCGCGACCATCGTGGAGCGACACTGCCAAGAAGAGTACAGGAATGTTCCAGGAGCAGGAGCTGCAGGAGGGGTCGGTTTCGGACTGCTCGCCCTTTGCCATGCGACGGTCGAGCCAGGATTCGGCGTGGTCGCAAAACTTATCCACCTGCAGGAGAAGATAGGGCAGGCAGACCTTATCCTGACCGGCGAAGGCAGGATCGATGGACAGTCGGCCATGGGCAAGGCCATCGCTGGCCTCGGAAAGTCAGCAGGAGGAAAACCGGTCATCGCCATCGCAGGAACCATAGGAGAAGGCTATGAGAGACTGTTCGAGAAAGGGATCAGCTGCATCGGGTATCTTCACCATCCTGATACACCCTTCGACCCTGCCCGGGTGAAGGAGGAGACCCCTGCCCTGCTGGAACGGCTGCTCAGCCAGCTCCTGAGCATCTCCAAGAAGGACGGCATCGCTCCCCTGAAGGGAAAGACCGTCTTCGTCGGTGATCGCCAATGAAGGACACGATAGAAAGAGACGCAGGACAAGGGAACAGGAAGAAGGACACGCCGGTGATGATCATCACGACCTGCAAGGACGAGCAGGAAGCAGAGCGCATGGCAAGGACGCTCCTCGACCATAGGCTCATCGGCTGCGCCAACCTGCTGCCCATCAGAAGCCTCTACCGCTGGGAGGGCAAGGTGGAAGACGAGGATGAGGTCATGCTCATCCTCAAGAGCATCTCCGCACAGTACGACAGGATAGCAGCAGCCATAAAGAGGCTGCACAGCTACACCACCCCGCTCATAGAGTCGGTCAGGATAGAAGAGATGGACAGGACATACCGGTCATGGCTGGAATCCTGCCTGGGAGCGGATGACCAGGGAGACCAGGAAGAACCATAGAGAGACCATGACCCTTCTTCTCAGGGAGTGAGCCTGCGGAGGGAAGGTGTTCCTTTCAGCATCTTCAGGTCTTTTACTCCTATGCCGAACATGGCTGTCCTGAGCTCGAGCTCCAGGAACAGGATGAGTTCCATGACCTTTCGCGGAGAATCGGCAGCTGCCTTGAGAAAAGGGGAGGCCATGGTGCAGTAGTCGGCACCCAACGCGATGGATTTCGCCATGTCCTGGCCGCTCCGGATGCCGCCGCCTGCGATGAGCTTCGTCCTACGCCCCTTGTTCATCTGCAATGCCTCTGCGGTGGGAATGCCCCAGTCCCAGAACCTTCTGCCTAACATGCGTCGCCGCATGCTTCCCTGCCTGCTCTCGATGGCAGCCCAGGACGTGCCACCAGAGCCAGAGACATCGATGGCATGGACACCGACAGAATCCAGCCTACGGCCGACCTCGTCCGAGATGCCGAAGCCGACCTCCTTGACGATCACCGGCACATCGAGCGCCTTGACTATCCGTCCTATCTTCGGAAGGATGCCCTTCCAGTCCACATCCCCTCCCTGGATGACCTCCTGCAGAGGGTTGAGATGGAAGACCAGAGCATCGGCATTTATCTGCTCGACGACCTGCCTGCATTCCTTCAGGCCATAGCCCTTGTTGAGCTGAGCCGCACCAAGATTGGCGAGCAGCGGTATGCTGGGAGCGTATTTTCGGACATCGAAGGAGCTGCTCACCATATCATGCATATCTTCATGTTCAAGGGCGATGCGCTGGGAACCGATGCCCATGGCGATGCCCGTCTTCTCTGCTGCCATGGCCAGGTTCCTGTTGATGCGGGCGCCCAGAGCATGGCCGCCGGTCATGCCAGAGATGATGAGCGGGAGCTGTATCTTCTTCCCGAGGAAGACAGCAGAGGTATCGATCTCCTTAAAGTCCAGGTCAGGCAACGCATTATGGATGAAGGCGTAACGCTCCAGCCCGGAAGACCTATGATAAGAGATGTCCTTGTTCAGGGCCACGTCCACATGGCTCTGCTTGCGCTGGTGTATCCTGCTCATGGTGTCTCCTCTGCCGTTCATGACGCATCCTCGACCATCTGTGAGAGAAATGATTTCAGGAGATCATCATGGGAGAAGGCGATATCTTCGACCAGGGAACGGGCCTCCGTCAAAGAACGTCGGACCATGCTTCTGCACGCCTCGACCGCGCCGGTCTGCTCCATGATGGCAATGACTTCTTTCACCTGCCTGTCAGTCACGGCGGGCTTGGAGAATATGGACTTCAGAACCTGCTGTTGCCCCTTATCTGCCCTGTCCATGGCCTCGATGAAGAGCAGCGTCTTTTTCCTCTTGATGATGTCGGTCCCTTTCTTCCGTCCCTTGGTTCCTTTGACATCCTTGAGGTCGTCTCTTATCTGGAAGCCGCGGGCCAGTTCCATGCCGGTCTGCCAATAGGTTCCTTGGGTGCCCTGATCGTTCCCTGCAAGGAGGCTTCCCAGCTGGAACGCCAGCCCGAACAGGGTCCCTGTCTTGTTCTGTATCATCTTAAGATACCATTCCCTGCTGAGGGACGCTTCCTGCTCGCCAGCCATGTCCATCATCTGGCCATGATAGAGCAGCTCATCTGCCCTGTTGACCAGCTGGAGCATGGCAAGCCGCTGCCCTGGCGAAGAGGAAGAGACCAGGAAGGCCTTGCGAGAGAGCAGCATGGTGACATTGGCCATCATGATGGAGAACGATGCTGCGAAGCGTTCAGGTTGCCCTGCGAAGAGCCGGATACCCGGCGAGGTACCCGCCGGCCCATGAAGCAAGGGAGGATCGGCAGGATGGATATCTTTCTTGACAGGACGCCCGTCGAACAGGCGCAGCAGGACAGCATGCACCGAGGGATGAGACCTTCTAAGGTCGTCCTCATCCATGAGGTCGTCGAGGATGAGCGAATAGGTATGCAGGAGTTCGATGCCCACTGCAGGCAGCAATGCCTTCTCGATGTCGGTCCCTCCTGCCGCCCTGTAAGAAAGGAGCAAGGCAAGAGGACGCAATCGCTTTCCTCCGCGAAGGGTGTATGCTCTGATGATATCATAGCATTCCCTGACAGAGGGCATGACAGAGGAAGCGAGGGGATCATCCTGGACACGGACAATCTGCTCAATCTGCTCGTCGAGGAACGTGGCCAGAGCATCGTCTATCCTGCGTCTGAGCGACGGGATGGTCTGCCTGCTCATGCGATCACCACCCGATGGACCTTGGCGCCCTGCTTTTCCAGCGCCCCTTTGATCCGGTCACTCTGTTGTGCGTCATCCGGGACCGACGCTATGATGATGCCGCCTTTGCCTGCGCCGGACAGCTTTGCCCCCGATGCCCCCTCCTCGCGTGCTATCTTTACCAGGGTGTCCAGTGGCTCTGACGAGACGCCCAGGTCCTGCAGAAGACCATGGTTCTGGTTCATGAGACTCCCCACCTCTTTGAGGTCGCCGGCGACGAGGGCGACTTTCGCATTCTGCACCACCTCGTCCATGACCTTGAAGATGCCCTCCATCTCTGCGCTGTGCTGCCGATACTGCCGGGAAAGCGTCTTCTGGACAGCTTTGGTATCTGCCCTGATGCCTGAATCCGCGATCAGCAGGGTCAGGGGCTTCCCCAGAGACAGGGGAACAGAAGCCTTGTCCTGGAAGGAGATGACCTGCTCTCTCACAATGACCGTATTGTCGATGCCGCTCGGCTTCGCATGGAAGCGACTCTCGCAGGAGAAGGCCAACGCATCCATCATGTCGTCGGATATGTCTTTTCCGCCGAAGGCCGCCAGTGCCCGAAGGATGGCCACGGAAAGGGAAGCGCTGGAACCGAGTCCTGCACTGAAGGGGATGGTGGAAGAGACATGGACCCTGGCGTCAAGAGCATCAATACGCAGTTTCCTGGCTGCGAAGAGGACCAGTTCGACGATGATGCTGCGGTCCTTCTCCTGCTGCCCAGGTCGCTCATGCCGCTCATCGGCAGAGGAATCGGGAGCGCCATCGAAGAACACCTGAAGTCCTTGACCCGGCTCTATCATGATCCGGGTCTTGAGCGACCGGACAGGGGCAGCGATGCCTTCTGTTCCATAGACCACGCCATGCTCGCCGAAGAGGATGACCTTTGCACATGCCTCTGCCACGATGGATTGCTGTACCTTGGCTGTTCCTGCCGTTCCTGCCGTTCCATACCCCATGGTCTGCATCGCTCCACTTCCCATCGCAATCATCGCGATGAGCCTTCAATGACCTCTGTGATGATGCCCTGGACGATCCTGATGATTCCTCAAGTGATGATTCCTCAAGGTGCCGGCTGCACAGGGTTTCTGTTGAGCCTCTGATGGGCCGCTGCGAGCATCCGGGTTGAAAGGGCTGCCATCAGGGATATCTCACCTGCCAGGACGCCTGCAGCTATGATCTCGCCGAGCTTGCGGCCGTTGCTGCCCTCAGGATGGCCGCCTCCTGCGACACCGAGCATCTCCAGACAGGCATGCTGTCCTGGAAGCCCGGTCCCCCCGCCGACCGTGCCGACCTGCAAGGCAGGAAGCTCCACCTCGACCCTGAGGCTGTCTTTTTCCTGCGTCATCCTGGTCCAGCCGACGCTGCCGTCCACCGTGTGGGCGACATCCTGGCCCAGCGCGATGAAGAGTGCTGCCACCATGTTGGCATGATGCGCATTCTCTCCCAGCGAGCCGGAAAGCCTGCTGCCCTCCTGGTTCTTGAGACGGTTGAGACGGACCATGGCTTCGGGAGTGGTCTTCAGGACCTCCTCGACGATGGATGACGACAACACTGCCCAGGCCCTGACCCGTTTCCCCCGTCCTTTCTCCTGGTTCAGGGAGGACGCTTTCTTGTCGACGCAGAGATTGCCTGATTCTGAGAGGAACGTGACCGCAGGATGCTTCTTCTCCAGATAGTCGCCGATCTGCTTCCCTGCGATGGTGATCATGTTCATGCCCATGGCATCGCCGGTCTTCGCGGTGATCCTGAGCCAGACATGGTTCTCCCGGACAAAGGGTTCCAGACCGACGAGCTGCAGATGCCTGCTCCCTTTCTGTCCGACGGTGAAGATGACCTGGCGGTTCTCTTCCTGCTCCAGCCAGGAGACGAAGGAACGGGCGCTTTCCGCGTCCGCTGTCTCGAAGAGCAACGAGCGTGCCTGGGCATCCTGCAGCGTCTCGGTGATGGCGCCTCCTGCAGCGGTGAGCGCCCTGCAGCCCCGGTTGACCGAAGCCACCAACGCGCCCTCGGTGGTCGCCAGAGGCAAGAAGAACAGGCCGCGAGCATGCTGGCCTTTCACCAGGAGCGGACCTGCTGCGCCGAGAGGGATCTCTATGGAACCGAACATGTTCTCGATGTTTGACAGGGTATGTTCTGCATCCACATGGGTTGCGGTGAGCGGGGTGAGATCAGTATGGGTGAGCGTGCCCAGGACATGCCTCCTCAGGGAGACCGCAGCAGGCTTCCCTTCCTGGTCAAGGTCACGCAGCGACCGCTTCCCTTCTCTGACATCTGCGACAAAGCGTTCAAGGGCGTCTCTGTCAGACAGGCCGGAACTTGTATCCATATTGGATAACCCCCTTCGGTCCTTTCTCCAATAGCTTGCGGAAGACCAGCTCGACCCGGTCACCGATCCTCACATCCTCAGGTCGGGCATCGACAATCTGCGCTGTGAGACGAGGGCCTTCCTCAAGACGGATGATGCCCATGACATAGGGTATGCTTCGTGCCGGAACCTCTATATTCTCTCCCTCAGGATCTGTTGTCGGAGTGCGGATGATGGTGAACGTCTCGACCGTCCCTTTCCCCCTGAAGCGATGGGGCTTCAGGCCGACAGCATGACATTTCGGACAGACCTCCCGGGGAGGGAAGGCCAACGCACCACATCCGCAGACGCTGCCCTCGAGATTGTAGAGCGCCGGTATCTGCCGCCAGAATTTCGGTACAGCCATCGTGTGTTCATCTCCTGAATATGTGGACCACTGCGGTCCCTCCTGAACCGCCGACGTTCTGGGTCAGGGCGATCTCAGCCCCGGTGTTGCGCAACCCTGCATCCCCCCGCAGCTGCAGGACCGACTCGATGGCCTGGGCGATGCCTGAGGCGCCGACCGGATGTCCTTTAGCCTTGAGCCCGCCCGAAGGGTTGATGGGGAGGCTTCCGCCGATATGAGCCTGGCCCTGTTCGATGAAGCTGCCTGATGCCCCCCTGTCGACAAACCCGAGGTCTTCGAGGGCCAGGAGTTCGGCGATGGTAAAACAGTCGTGAAGCTCGGCCATGCCGATGTCCTTTGGAGAGAGGCCTGCCTGCCTGAAGGCGTCTCTTGCGGCATAGACCGTCGATCTCATGCTCAGCATGTCTTCCCGGTCATGGAGCGCGATGGTATCGGTGGCATGGCCGCTGCCTGCTATCCAGACAGGAGTGTCACTTTGGCTGCGAGCGGTCTTCTCGTCGGCAAGGACCAGGGCAGCGCCGCCGTCAGAGACCGGAGAGGCATCCAGGAGCTTGAGCGGGTCGGCTATCTTCACCGACCCCATGACCTGGTCGACAGTGATGGCCCGGCGGAACTGGGCGTGGGGATTATGGATGGCATGGGCATGGTTCTTCACCGCGACCATCGCAAGCTGCTCTTCGGTGGTATGATACTTGTGCATGTGGAGGCGTGCCATCATGGCATAGATTCCCGGGAAGGTGACGCCGAGGGAAGATTCCCGCTCAGCATCGGCAGCCGTCGATAGGACTTTGGTCACCGGGTAGATCCCGAGGTCGGTCATCTTCTCCACCCCGCCGACAACGGCGATATCATGGGCACCAGAGGCCACGTCAATATACGCCTGGCGCAGCGCCAGACCGCCGGATGCGCAGGCAGCCTCGACCCGGACGCTGGGGATGTGGTCAAAGCCTGAATGGTCAGCGAACATGCTTGCCAGGTGTTCCTGGCCGGAAAACAGGCCGGAAGACATGGTGCCGCCGTAGAGCACTCCGACGTCTTTGTGGGTGATCCCAGCATCGTGGATTGCCTTTGCCCCTGCTTCCACAGCCAGGGATATCAGGGAACGGTCCCAGAGCTGACCGAACGGGGTCATGCCCACTCCGATGATGGCAACTTTTCTCATCTTGATAACCTCGTTGTTCTCCGGTATCTCAGGCAGCTCAGGCAACTCAGGCAACTCAGGCAACTCAGGCAACTCAGGCAGCTCAGGTATGCTGGATGGCCCGCACCTTCTGGAGGTATGCAGGGTAGTCGAGATAGGTCTTCCTGCCGATGTAGGACTGCAGAGGACGTATCTGTTTCTGGACAGGAACGATCCTGTCGGTGATGGTGATGTCGAAGCTGTCGCTGCCGGCTCCGGATCCATAGGAGGTCAACAACACACGCTGGCCGGGTCTTGCATTATCAAGCACGTTGGCAAGGCCAAGGATGGCTGCTCCTGAGTAGGTGTTGCCGATGAGCGGGACGAGCATGCCCAGGGCCATCTGTTCCCTGGTGAAGCCCAACCGTGCTGCAGCCCGCGCAGGGAACTTGCCGTTGGGCTGGTGCAGGACGACATGGTCATAGTCAGAGGGTGTTGTTCCGGCCACATGCATAAGCTTCTTGGTTGATGCGATCACATGCCGGAAATAGGCCGGCTCACCGGTGAACGGCCCGCCGTGGGAAGGGTAACGCTCGTGGGCCCGTCTCCAGAAATCCGGCGTGTCAGAGGTGAAGGAGAGCGTGTGGTTGATCTCTGCGACTGCATGGTCTTTGCCGATGATGAATACAGCGCCGCCTGCCGCAGCAGTGTATTCAAGAGGATCGCCAGGGGCTGCCTGGGCAGTGTCTGCGCCGCCTGCGAGAGCAAAGGTCGCCATGCCCGATCTCACCATGGCCAACGCTGCCTGCATGGCTGCGGTGCCTGCCTTGCAGGCGAACTCGAAGTCTGCTGTCGTGTAGTCGTTTCCCACACCGATGGCCTCGCCGACGATGGTGCCTGTCGGCTTCACAGCATAGGGATGGCTCTCGCTGCCGATATAGATAGCGTGGATGTGCTCTGCCAGAGGAGAAGGGAGAGATGAAGAAGACGAAGAAGAGACAGAGGAAGATGGGAAAGAAGAGGAAGAAGAATCGGCTGAAGCAGGGTCAGAGGGAACATCCACTGCCAGGGCGTTCCTTGCGCATTCCACGGCAATGGTCGCCGCATCCTCATCGATATCAGGGACAGCCTTCTCCTGTATCCTGAGTCCTGCCTTGACCTTCTCGGGATCCATTCCCCAGACTGATGCGATCTCTTCGACCTTGATACGGTAACGGGGCACATAGCTCCCCCAGCTGATGATACCTGCCATGATGCAATCACAAATCCCCCTGAAAAATCAAGGGTCCAGGCGTCTTTTTAAAGCTTATGTTACTCGTCACTCTAAGAACACATACCCTGAATCGATGACGTTGAGGTTCTCCAGGACAAGATACCTTTTTCTCTTGGCGAATGCGATGAGCTTGTCCTGCTCCTGCTTGTCCCTGCAGAGGGCGAGGATGGAATCTCCGCCGCCCGCGCCCACAAGCCCTGCGGCCAACGCTCCATGCGCTTTCATCTCCTGCATCAACTCGGTAAATGATTGCGGCTCGATGTTGGCCCCGGAACGCTCACCGAGCTCTCTTCTTTTCTCCCAGGAACGTTCCAGAAGCCCTGGAATGAGATCGAGATCATGGCCTATGAAAGCCTCTCTGAGCTTGATGTCGATGCCGTTGTACTCTGACATCAACGCTTCATAGTCTTTCCGATGCTTCTTCCGATACTGAAGGACCTTCTCCACCAGATGCCGGGTAGACGCGACATGGCCGGTGAAGACCAGCACCGGCAGCAGCTCCTCGGGCCAGGTATAGCTGTCCCGGCTGATGTTCCATCCCGCTGAGATGCAGCGCATGAAATGCTCATCAAGTTTCATCTTCGAGCCGGTGAAGAAATGGGAACCGTAGCAGGCGGCATAGACATCATAGTTGCTGCCGAAGCGGTCCTGGGTAAGGTGATGGCTGTAGCAGGAGATCTTGTAGACCACGTCACGGTCATCCACGCCGTGGAACTTCAGGATCGCTGCGACGATGGCGACGGTCGATGAGGCAGAGCTTCCAAGACCGGTCTTCTTTCCCTTGCTGCCTATGAGCTCTGCATCGTTCCGGGTGATGATGCCGACATCCCTGAAAGGGACGTGCTGGGCCTCAAGGTACTGCCGGGCATAGGTCACGGCATTGACCAGGAAAGAGAGACGCGTGTCACCCTGGTCCAGGACGAGTTTTCCTTCCTCAAAAGAACCGGATGTGTGAAGGTCATATTGAGGGATCGCTGCTGAGAACCGGCCCTCGGGATTGTCCCTGACCGTCACTTCGGTGCCTTTGTCCACGTTGACGACCAGGCCGATGTTGCCCTCCTCGAGGATGGCATAGCCTCCGAAGACCAGCACCTTGCCGAACGCTTTCACCTGCACCTGTCCCTGGCTGTCCATCGTATTCACCTTGCCACTGATTGCCATTGATTGTCCTTACTGCCCTTGACTGCCCTTGACTGCCCTTGACTGCCCTTGACTGCCCTTGACTGCCCTTGACTGCCCTTGACTGCCCTTGTTCCTGCTCTCTGTCCATTGCAGAAAGGTGTTCATCCTTCAAAGAGGATGCCCGCATCGATACTCTTGTCACATCAGATGATGTCGGGTATAGCGCATGCCTGGACCGACCCCTGCAACGACCCGCTTCACTCCCTGCAGAGGCAGAAGCGCCTCCTGGACCGCTTTGAGGTCATGGCTGTCGCAGATGATGTGGGCATTGGGTCCGGCATCGAAGCTGTAGGCAGCCACAAAGCCGTCCTGATTGAGGCTTCGGACGAGCCCCTTGACCTGTTCAGAGGTCTTGTTGAGATAGTCGATGGAAGGCGTGGTATCCTTCAGGCAGGCCTGCAGATCATCGGAATCCTCCATGATGAGAGGCGCGAGACGCTGGAAATCCCGCTTCCTGATGGCCTCTTTCATCGCCTCGGCACGTTGGAGGATCCTTGTCATGCGGTCCTGGAAACGGGCCGATGTCGCGACGGTCAGGCTCATGGCCTCCCGTGAGCTGATGGCCTTCTCTTCCTCTGAAGTGATGATGATGAGGTCGCGCAGATGGTCCCAGTGGTGCTCGTCATGGAGCTGGACCGCATGGTCATCCCGCCATTCCACAAAGCCGCCATGGATCGACCTGCATGCAGAACCCGACCCCAGCCGCGCCAATGAAGAGAGCTGATCAAGGTCGAGGGAGAGGTCCAACGCCTTCGCGCCGGCGCCTGCCAGGGCGGCAAACCCCGATGCAGATGAAGCCATGCCTGACCCCGTGGGAAAGGTGTTCAAAGACACCACCATGGCCTTCATCATCGTGTTCGCCTGCTTCCGCAGGATGTCAAGGAACCCGGATACACGCATCAGCTTCTCTCCGGTCTGCTCTTCTTCATTGAGGATAAACACATCATGGTTGATGTCCAGGCCGAACTCCACGGTCGTCAGGGTGGAGACGGTCTCATCAAGGGTCATGGAGATGGAAGGGTTGAGCGGAAGGTTCAGATGGGCATCCTTCTTTCCCCAGTACTTGAGGAAGGCGATGTTCGATGAAGCGCGTGCGGTTGCTTTCATGTCAAAGATGAAAAACAAGAATTATTTAAAGGTAGCGAAGAAGGCGACGAAGAAAAGAAAGAAGCGGAAAGAAACAGGCAGGAAGAGCATCTGACTGTCTGCAAGCTATCTGCCGAAACGACGATGCCTGAAGGCGTATTCATTGAGACAGGCGACAAAATCATCCTTCCCGAACTCAGGCCACATCTTCTCGAGGAATATCCATTCTGCATAGGCTCCCTGGAAAGGCAGGAAATTCGAGGTCCTTTTCTCACCGCCGGTGCGTATGATGAGGTCGGGTTCATCCTCGGTGTAAAGATTTCTGGAGAAGGTCTCCTCATTGATCTGACTGATATCAAGGGTCCCTGCCTTCACCTGTTCAGCAATCTTCCGGGTCGCATCCACGACCTCGGTGCGGCCTCCGTAGGCCATGGCAAAATTGACGATGTAGTTCCTGTTCATCCTGGTCTGCTCCATGATGGCATGAAGCCGGTCCTGGATATCCTGAGGGAACATCCACAGGCGGCCGATGACATTGATGCGGATGCCTTCTGCAGCAAGCTTTGGGTCGTCCTTCAACGCGTCGAACTCTTTCCTGAAGAGGTCCATGAGGTAATCGAACTCCTTCTTCGGCCGGTTGAAGTTCTCCACCGAGAAGCTATAGAGGGTCAGTTCCCTGATGGCATATTCCTTGCACCAGTCGAAGAGGTCGTGGATCTTACGGGCACCCCATTCATGGCCCTTGAAGGGTTTCATCATGAGACGTCTCGAGAACCGCCGGTTCCCATCTAATATGACGGCGATATGCTTGGGAACGGTCGAGTTGCTGTTCATGCCCGGCATGGAAGTTGAAAAAACCCTGTTCATATATAAATCTTACTCCGGCCCTCTGCGCAGGAAGAAGCGTTCCCAACAGGGAAGACCGATAGGGAAGATGACCCCCCGGCACAGACCATATCTTGGATATCTCGGTCAGATCCTGAGCACCCTTCCTCTGGGGCCTGGATTGAGGAGCAGTGTCCCTTTGAGCGTCTCGCTCTTGTTGTTGTTCTCATGGATGTGGCCGCAGATCCAATGGGTGAAGAGCCCTTTCCTGAGAAGGGCGGTGTAGGAACGGTTGCCGGTCTTCTCACCCATGATCCGATCGCATATGGTGTCGTAGGGTGGCTGATGGGTCACCATGATGGCCGGTTTGGTCTTCCGCAGGCGCTTCTTCAGCCCTTTGGCAAAGGCTGTGAAGTCCTTGTTGGTCCTCGAGAATCCATCACCGCCATAACCGATGATCTGCAGGCCCGGAAGCTGGACGATCTTCCGGTGGATGAAGATGATGTTCTTCGATTCCTTTGCAAGGAGCCTGAGGACGCCTGGCTCCTCGTGGTTGCCGTGGATGATGTAGACCTTCTTCCCTAAAGAATCGAGGAAGGACATGATGCTCTCTATCTCGTTCTCAAAGATGGAGATGTCCCCTGCGCAGATGATGATATCGACGTTCTTCGCCTTTTTCTTGAGGGTCTCATGGGCACGCAGGCTCGCATGGGTGTCGGTGAAGGCCAGGATACGCATGGGAGAGAGCAGCCAGAACCGCTATAAAAAGCTTGTTAAACATCGCAGCTTGTTAAACATCGCCGACGCGACGGACAGCCCACCTGATCAGCTCGGGGCATATCAGCTCTCGGCATAGTAATCCTCGAGCACCACCTGGCCGACATCATCGAGATTTGATACCGAGTAGAGCCGTCCCTGGCCCAGTTCCACCATCTTCTGCGCCAGCTCCTCTGCCTCCTTGTCCAGGGAGATGCCGACGAGGGAGACCGTGATGCCTGCAGCCCGTGCCTGTCCGATGGCCTGGAGGGTGTCGTCCCGGGGCTTGTTGCCGGTGGTCGGCTGGGTGTCGGTCAGCAGCACGAGATGCTTGGTGGTGTTCTCATGGGGGAACAGGGTGATCGCCTTGTCTATGGTCGCCCTGATGTTGGTCTGGGTCGTCGCCCGTATCCTGATGATCTCATGGAGCAGACGGGAGAAATCATCGGTGGGCTCAAGCGATGTCTTCACGTCCGAGCCGAACACGATGATGCCCACCTCATCCTTGTTCTGGGTCGCATTGAAGGCCAGGGAGATGCCTGCACGTTTGCATGTCCGAAGCTTCGCGCCCCGCATCGAGGAAGAAGCGTCCAGGGCGAAGATGATGGTGACCTTGCCCTTGGCCTTGCGCCGATACATCTGGAGGTCTTCGGGAACCAGAGAACCGTGATGGCGAAGCAAGGCCTTCCTGACGCTCCTGCGGACATCGAGGTCCTTGTACAGGTCGCCTTTCCTATAGTCATGGATCTCATCCCGCAGGCCATAGGCGAATGGCCGTTTCCTGATCTTCTCGCCGAAATAGCCCCGGGGAAGCAGGTTGTCGAGCTCCTGGAGCACCACGATCCAGGAAGTGTGGGCGAATCCCTTGTCTGTTATGGCGCCGTCCTTGTTGAGCAGGCCGTCGTTCTTCAACTGGCGAAACCGGTCCTCCATGACCTGTCTGACCTGGCGCTGGAACTCAGGGATCTTCAGGTTCTTCTTCAGGTAACGGGGATCATAGCCGGTGACTATCTGGAGCAGCCGTTTCCCATAGAGGTGTTCAGCATTCCGGTAGTTCTTGACCAGCTGCTCATAGAACATGTTTGGGGTGAATCCTCCGAGTCCCTGGTTGATGGACTCTTCGATGAGGTTGCCGTCGTCCACCGCCTGCTGGTCGTTCTCCATGACCGAGTGCATCAGCTTGTCGTCTTCGTCAGAGATGGAGAGTTTCCCCTGGAGCTCTTCGATGGACCTGAGCCTGGAGACCGGGATGCTTGTGTCAAAGGCCATCACCTTTCTCCTCTTCATCAGCATAGTCTTCTGCATGCTGAGAGAATTCTTTCTCGATGAAATCAGCGAGGGACGTGGTGAAACGGTGGCTCGGCTTGAGCCGTATGCGATGGGCGATGACCGACACCACCACTGACTTGAGATCGTCAAAATCAGCGGCAGAGGATCCTCTGAGCAGGGCGTTGGCCTTTGCCCGTTCCACAAGACCGAGGGATGCCCGAACCGAGGGTCTCTTCTCGAGCTTCGGACTTTCCCGCAGCAGCCGCACGAACCCGATGGCCAGGTCGAGGAGCTTTCCGGGCATGGCGATGTCATCATGATGGTGTTTGGAGAGGACGATGGCCTTCTCGATGTCCAGGCTTTCCGGATAGCCCATGTAGATGCAGTCGAAGCGGTCGAGGAAGACGTCGGAGAGCTTCTCGGTGGAGGAATCCTCAGGGTTCATGGTCGCTATGAGGATGAAGTCGGCGTCGAAGTCGAGCTTATAGGATCCGATGGTGGCCTTCTTCTCTTCCAGGACCTGGAGCAGGGCGTTCTGCACCTTCTCAGGACATCGGTTGATCTCGTCGAAGAACAGCACGCCCTTGTCGGCGCGGAAGATCTTCCCCGGGGTGAAGGCCTCGATGCTCTGGGGACCGAATTTCAAGGCCTTGATGGGGTCGATATCGCCGATGAGGTCCTCGACTGTCAGGTCAGGACTTCCCTGGACACGGATGAAACGGCTCGCGCCGCTCTGCTTCTTTCCGTCTTTCTCGATGGGCGGCAGAAGAAGGGCCACCTCCTTCGCGAGGGTGGTCTTGCCTATCCCCGGAGGGCCGATGATCAGGACGTTCCTCTGCGACAGGAGCGCTGACCTGAGGCCCTGCTTGGCAGTCTCCTGCCCCAGCACAGCCGCGAAGGAACCGTCTTTGTTGAGTGTCTGGACGTTTAACATTTTTTCGTCAGTAGGATCGTCGTCTTATAAAACTTGTCATTTGACCATGGGTCCGGGAAGGCCTTGATCGCCTTTGGATCATTGACATCCGGAAACATGCTCTTGACCAGAGTCCTTATGTGATTGATGAAGAGTTTAAAAGCTTTCCCATTATGACTACCAATGAGTGATTAAATTACCGTATTCGAGTTTCCTATAAAGTTTCTATAAATTTTCTATATGGAAAATAAGGAGTCCAAACAGAGCACATTAATACTATCACAAACCACAGAGCTGAAGAAGATGGCATCAAAGAAGTTCTCTTCGCCGGAGTATGCAGGACTGGTATCAGACCCTGAAAACCTGCGCTTCGCCACCAACGAACAGGTCGCAAGATACAGGGCAGAGCGGCTCGCCTGCAATCACCTCATCGAGATAGGCGCAGGCATCGGCTTCCAGACCATCGCCTTCGCCAGGACCTGCAAAAGGGTGACAGCCATCGAGCTGGACAGGAAACGATGCGACATGCTCAGGAAGAACCTGGAGAAGACAGGCATCACCAATGTCCGGGTCATCCAGGGGGATGCGCTTGCCGATGAGGTCATAGCATCGATCGACAAGGCAGAGTGGCTGTTCTGCGATCCGGAACGGCTGCCTGAAGAAAAGGAACGCTCACTTGACAGGCTACGGCCCTCGCCAAGACAGATCAGGGATGCCTACAAAGAAGCTGCCAGAAAGTTCTGCTTCGAGGTGCCGCCTCAGCTCCAGAACATCCCCAAGGAGTATGACAGGGAATACATCTCACTGCATCATAAGCTCAACAGACTGCAACTATACCACACTCCTGGTTCGGCCAGCAAAGGCACGACAGGCGTCGTGCTCCTTCCGGAAGGTGAAGTTCTGGCCGAACAGAAGGGCAAACGATTGGCTGAAGGAAAGCAGGCAAAGAAATACCTGTATGAGATTGATGCGGCTGTGGAGAAAGCCGGACTTATCGATTCGTTGCCTGTCGATGCAGAGAAGCTCGACAGAACCAACAGGACATTGCTGACGTCGGAGAAGCGGCAGGCAAGCCCGTTCCTCTGCTGTTATCGGGTGCTGAAGACCGCAAAGGACAGAGAGGAGCTCCAAAAGGTGCTCAGCAGGATGAAAGGGGACAGGGTCGTCATCAGGTATCCCATCGCGCCGGAACAGTATTGGAAAGAACGGAAGGAACTTGAGAGCAGGCTTCTGCCGGGCAAGAGGACATTGCACGTCTTCGGAACAGGACAGAGATATGCCATAACAGAAAAGACATAGAAGGAAACAAGATTATGCAGAAGGTTTATCAGCAGGCTTTGCTTCTGGCTTCTTCCCGGCAGGCACGGCGGGCTTCGCAGGGACATCCTCTTTCTTCGGCTCCACAGGAGCAGGCTTGACAGGAGCAGCCTTCTCAGAAGGTTCAGCAGCAGGGACATCCTCTTTCTTCGGCTCCACAGGAGCAGGCTTGACAGGAGCGACGGCAGCATCCTTTGTCTGAGCAGGAGCAGCTCCGGACGTCTTCTTCTCTTCAGACACAGGTTCGGATTTCTTCTCCTCTGGCTTTGCCTCTTCCTTCTTCCGGGGCGACTTCTTCTTTCCGCCGCCGACCATATCCTGGATCTTCCCTTTCAGGCCGCCCTCTTTCTTCTCTTCCTTCACCTTGGGCTTCGCATAGACCTTGCCTTCAAGCTCCACCAGAGCGATATTGTCTTCCTTGACCGCGTGGACCTTGATATGATGAGGAGGATTCTTGATGCCGTTGGCCCAGATCTTCTCGTTGGCATGCTTCCCGATCTTGACCTCTTCCACCTTCTGGTGGCGTCGGATGAATTCTTTAAGTGCGGCTATGGCCTTCTTCGCCCGCTTGTACTTCGGGGTCCTGAGGAAGGATTTCCTCAGAGGGACATTGTACGAAACATCGACATCCTTGTCATCTGCCATGATCATGCCTTGGTCTTGGAGCGTCTCCAGCTCCGCTTAACAACAGTATGCCTGCCTGGATGCACCTTCCTGTTGGTGCCATAGATCTTCGGGACTGTCCAGAAAGGGGCCCAGCGTGTCTGCCGCCCTTTCTTGGCGAGCCTCAGTTTCCTCGACAGGTGGATGAATCGTGCCATCTTATTATTTCCTCGGATTACTTCTTCGGTCCTTATCTCCTGGTTATGGTGATGTCCTTCTTGCTGGTGCCGAGGGTCCGGAGGATGTCCTTGAACCCTGCATCGTCGAGATGCTTCAGCCGTTTTGCCTGGACGAGCTGGGCGATGACCAGCAACGATTGGACAGCAGTCTCTGGATGGGCAAGCTTCAGGGCAGCATAGCGCTGCATGGCCTCAGGGGACAGGACCGTCCGGGCCAACTGCTCCAGCTGTTCTATCTGCGCCTGGAGCTGGGAAGCCTCCTGCTGGGCCTGGGACTGCATCTCTGCCTGTTGCTGCATCTCTGCCAGCTTCTTCTGCCGCAATGCCTCAAGCTCATCCATCTTACGCTTTCTTATCATTCACCGGCTTGCTCTCTGAAGCACCATCTGCTCCAGCAGCAGCCTTGTCTGTGGCCCCTGGAACATCCTTAGGAACATCCTTAGGAACATCCTTAGGAACATCCTCCTTCGGAGCCTCTGATTTTGCAGGCGTCTTGACCTGCTTCTTCTTCTTGACAGGAGGAACATATAATGATGATGCGACCTTGTCGATGAAAGAATGGCCTTTGGGAGAGAGTTTCCTTCCCCGATGGACCTGTTTCTCCTCCTTCGCAAGGAAACCTGCCGCTTCCAGCTGCTGGAGGATCTTTCGCGTGATGGAACCCGAACCGTCATAGTGACGCTCCTTCTTCATGCCCCGGTTCTTCTTGCCGCCATATTTCGCCTTGAGCTTTGACGTGCCGATGGGACCCAGGATAGACACCTTCCGCAGGACCGACGCTGCCCGGACATACCACCAGTCCTTCTGGACCGGCGGCCGTTCCTTATGCGCACCGGTCTTGACATAGGGAGACCACACCGGAGGCCGTATGGACTCGACCTTCTTCAATTCCTCTGCAGTCTGCTGTATGAGTCGGTCAGTGGGCACGTCATAGATTGATGCCATTGTTTCACCTTGAATAGGTCTTTGAATGTGAGTTGTATCTATCGTGTCACGCCTCTCGGCGCTAGACCAGCTACATGAATCGTAGCTTTACATCCTGAGAACAGGGGAGCGTTTATAAGTGTTGCGGTAATGCACATAGCAGATCCCACTGGACATGGCGTGCATAATATGTGCAATACATGTTTAGGCCGCAAGAACAAGATATCTGGATAAGAGTTTTTTGGCGCTTTCAAGGTCATAAACAGTTCCACCTGCTGAAAGAGTGAAATATCCTTCACGGGTATTCTCTTTAACCAATTCTTCTAATACAGGAAAATCTGTAGATAATCGCTCAAATATTCGATTTAATTCCTTCTTATGAGCTCGTTTTAAAATCGTCTCATCCAACGCAGCATAAACATTAGAAAGATATTCAAATTCTTTTTTCATTTTATACACTTGTAACCTATACCATACTTTCATGAAAGAAGCAAATCAAGAAGAATATTTAAAAGATACTAAACGCGAGACCTGAACGTTTACTCGAAAGCTTTAGTCTCTCCAAGATAAAGCGTTTACACATCCATGAAATTCAACAGGGATTCGTTTCAATCGAGAAAAAGGCCTTGAACGTAGAAAGGCAGGATGTTCTTATTGGCCCGTTCTTCCAGACACCACCATAGCATAGCTGATGGGGTCATCAATGTCTCTATAGGCAAGGGCCAACTTTTGAGTATCTCCCAATTTTTCAAGCAATGCAAACCTCGTCTTATGTTCCGGAGACAAGAATCTTTCTGCAACCTTTAAAGCAGCATCATATTTCTTATGAAATTGTAAAACGTCAACTGCTCTTTCAGCAATAAACTTACCAAAATCAAGTTCATCATTTGTTTGATTTTCTTCAGTTTTTTTAATTAAATATTGAATATATTCATCACTGCCTGTTAATTTTCCTTTCAGATACATTTCCGTTATTTCATAATATTCTTTCATGTGTTTTTCTTCTTCATGTCTTACCAGAAACGCATATAGTTCAATTCCCAATTGAATTATTTCAGGGTCACTTGATTCGCTCACATACCTTAACGAGTTTACAAAATTCTTATCAATATGGCCATCAGATACAAAAATAAGCTTAGCATCTCTCCCATCAAGTAATTGGGAGATTGTTTCGCCTTTAGGTTTTTGACCTTCCTGTTCTTCTATTTCAGCTTTTATTCCATCTACAACTGCATGGTAAGCAGCTCTTGTTAGGTATTCTCCCCATCGCTGTTTTTCTTCTGTTCCGATACCATGAGAGTCGCTTACTCTATGTAACTCATCAAAAGCTGTCCGTATTTCTCCTTTTTGTATTCTATAGTCAAAACCAAATTTATAATCAACACCGGATTCGACTGCCCAAAACGCAGCATCAGCTAAAGATCTCTCAGAACCTTCCTTAATAAACATATCAATTGCATCTTTAGGTCTTCCAGCTTCAATAAAATTAAGAGCTGCCTCTAAAAAAATTCCATCTGCTTTGTAATGCGCTGCTACCTCTGCCCTACACTGCCTCATTACGTCATTCAACGGTTGCAGAGAATCTTTTCTGTCTTCAATATCTTTTCCTGAATCAACAATCTCAGGCAAACCCAATTCTAATCTTTTTAGATGATATTTTGCTTGGCACACTTTAGAATAATCGTGTTCATCAGAGCCTGTCCGCACAATTTCTTTTAACATGGCGTCTAGTCCTTGTGAAGCAACTTCATCCATTGCTTGAAAAATTCGCTCAGACATATATACAGAGAGTATATCTTACATTTATAAAGATTTCGCAGTTGACTACTCGATAGTTTATACAGAAACAAAACACCCACTGGACACTGCGTGCATAAGGCTTTATAAACAATGGAATGGTTACATATTGAGTGGATTTCTTCCGGGTTTTCAACGAAAAACCATATATACGTGAAAAGACTCTTCTTGAAAAGAGAAAAGATGGAACAAGAATTCAAGTTCTTCATGAAAGAGGATTTTAGCCAGTACAAAGACGAATGGGTAGCAATATCTCAAAACAAAGTCATTGCCTCTGGAAAGACAGCAAAAGAAGTTTTCAACAAAGCAAAAAAACAGCAACCCAAGACCACCCCGTTCATTACCAAAGTACGAGGTAATGAAGCGATGCTATTCTAGCTGTTAAGATGACAATGCACTTTCGATATAAGCTACAGGAACGTAAGAATCATGGGAACGTCTATGCACCATGCATACCTCTCACCTTCTCGGGTAAACAGAAACTCACTTCAGTTGCCCTTATCGACTCAGGAGCAGACACCCCTGTCATCTCAAGAGATTTTGCTGAACTTCTAGAACTTGATCTTCGTGGAAAAAAGCAGGATGTTGCAGGTATTGGAGGAACAGTCAAAGGGACCTTATCAAAAGTGTCTGTAAAGATTGAGAAAGGCCATGATCGTGTCGTCTTCCAGATGCCCGTCTGGGTGCTGGATGACTTCAACAATAATCCGCTTCTCGGAAGGGAAGTATTCTTCGATAAATTCAACATCAAGTTCCAGCAAAATGAAAAAAAGTTCATCTTATCTCCCACCTCATCAAGAGCAGGCAGATAGCTATTTCTTTGAACACAGAGCAAAACCCGGCACACCCCACTGGACATGGCGTGCATAAGGCTTTTAAAGCGTTATAAGTTACAGAGCAGGCCAGGGTGATCAATACCGGAATAACCTACAAAGAGACGCCCAACAAGCCAGAAGAGATCGAGCGGATCCTGCACCCCATCGTGAAGAAGTGGTTCTTCTCCCGATTCAAGGAGTTCTCGCTCCCCCAGCGCTTCGGGGTCATGGAGATACACAGCAGGAAGAACATCCTGGTCTCTGCGCCCACCGGGGCCACCAAGACCCTGACAGCCTTCCTCTCCATCCTCAACGAGCTCATCGACTCTGCCGACAAGGGCATCCTCCAGGACCGGACCTACTGCATCTATGTGAGCCCGCTGCGGGCGTTATCCAACGACATCGAGAAGAACCTGGTGGAGCCGCTCAGGGAGATGGAAGCCATCGCCGGGAAGAAGCTCGGCATCAGGGTGGGGGTGAGGACAGGGGACACCACCCCTGCAGAGAAGACCCGGATGCTCAAGAAGCCCCCGCACATCCTCATCACCACCCCTGAAAGCCTCGCCATCGTACTCTCTTCCATCAAGTTCATCGACCATCTCAAGGAGGCAGACTGGCTCATCATCGACGAGATCCACGCACTGGCGGAGAACAAGAGAGGGGTCCACCTGTCCCTGAGCGTGGAACGGCTCCACCGCCTCTGCCCTCACCTGACCAGGGTAGGACTCTCTGCCACGGTCGCGCCGCTCGAAGAGATCGCCAAGTTCCTCGTCGGCCACGAGGATGGACAGCCGAGAGACTGCAGCATCATCGACGTCCAGTTCATCAAGGACATGGACCTCCAGGTCATATGCCCTGTCCCTGACCTCATCAACACGCCCTATGAGGAAGCCTACCGGAAACGCTATGAGATCATCGACGACCTGATCCAGCAGCACCGGACGACGCTCATCTTCACCAACACCAGGGCAGCCACAGAACGGGTGGTGGACTATCTGCGGAACCATTTCCCCAAAAACTACACCGAGCCGGTGGACATCGAAGATGAACCAGACCCTGCCCCGGCAGGTAAGACCAGGGCCATCGGCGCCCATCATGGATCCTTGTCCAAGGAACACCGCTTCCGCATCGAAGAAGGGTTGCGCCAGGGAAAGCTCAAAGCCGTCGTCACCTCCACCTCTTTGGAGCTGGGCATCGACATCGGCTACATCGACCTGGTCATCTGCATCGGCTCTCCCAAATCCGTCGCCCGGTTCCTCCAGCGTGCAGGCAGGGCCGGCCACCGTCTCCATGAGACGGTCAAGGCGAGGATCATCGTGACCAACCAGGACGACCTGGTGGAATGTGCCATCCTCCAGAAGAACGCCGTCGAGAAGAAGATCGACCGCATCCACATCCCGAAGAATGCCCTGGACGTCCTGGCCCAGCAGATCTATGGGATCGCCATAGCCGCTCCCATCCACCGGGACGACCTCTTCCGACTGGTCACGAGCAGCCACTGCTATGCCGACCTGCCCTACCACGATTTCCTTGAGGTGCTCCGCTACCTGTCAGGGGAGTACGCCTCCCTCGAATCGAGGCATATCTACGCCAAGATCTGGGTGGACGAGGAGACCGGGATGATCGGCAGGAGAGGGAAGATGGCCAGGGTCATCTACATGACCAACATCGGCACCATCCCCGACGAGACCAGGGTCCGGGTGAAGATAGGGGACCGGCTCATCGGCACCCTGGACGAGGGATTCCTGGAACGGCTGCATCGGGGAGACGTCTTCGTGCTCGGAGGGGCAAGCTACGAGTTCAGGTTCTCCAGAGGGATGACCATCCAGGTCGTCGCCAGCGCAGGAAGGCCTCCCACCATCCCTGCCTGGTTCTCAGAGATGCTCCCTCTCTCCTTCGACCTGGCCCAGGACATCGGAAAGTTCCGGAAGCTCATGGACGCGAAACTGAAGGCAGAGGAGCCGGAAGAGGAGATCGTCCGGTTCATCCACTCGTATCTCCGGGTGGACGACAATGGAGCAAAGGCCATCCACGGCTATTTCAGGGAACAGTACGACTACGCGAAGATACCCAACCACCGGAGGATCATCATCGAGCATTACCGGGACGAGGGCAGATACTACTGCATCTTCCACAGCCTCTACGGCAGACGGGTCAACGACTGCCTCAGCAGGGCGGTGGCCTATGCGTTCTCCCGCCTTGAGCATCGTGACGTGGAGGTCGGCATATCGGACAACGGGTTCTACCTCGCAAGCCCGAAATCCGTCTCGGTGAAGGGTGCCATGAAGGTCCTCAAGGCAGAGAAGCTCGACCTGCTCATGGAGTTCGCCATCGACCGCAGCGAGGTGCTGAGACGACGGTTCCGTCATTGTGCAACCCGCTCCCTGATGATCCTGCGGAACTACAAAGGAAGGACCAAGAGGGTCGGCAGACAGCAGATATCGTCCCAGATCCTCATCAACGCTCTGAAGCGCATCAGCAAGGACTTCTCCATCCTCAAGGAGGCCCGACGGGAGGTCCTTGAGGACCTCATGGACATCGACCACACCAGAGAGATCATCCAGGCCATCGACGACAGGAAGATACAGACCAGGGAGATCAGCACGACCATCCCGTCGCCCTTCGCCTTCCACCTGATCCTCCAGGGCCACACCGACCTGCTCCGCATGGAGGACCGCATGGACTTCCTCCGGCGCATGCACAGCATGATCCAGGCCAAGATATCACTGGAGAAAGGAAAACAGAAGATGAAAAGAAGGAAGTAGAAAGAAGCAAGCAGAAGAGACCGGGCAGAAGATATAAAAGAGCAGCGTTCCCATCATCACGACATGGATATCCTTCCCGGCCTCCGCATCATCGACCTCGCCCTCTACATCGAGAAGGAGCATATCCTCGTCATAGCCGACACCCACATCGGCTATGAGGCGTCGCTCCAGAAGCAGGGCATCATGGTCCCGGGCCAGCAGATGCAGCTCACCCTCGCACGTCTGGAGAACATCCTCGCCCATGCAGGGACGGTCGAGACCATCATCATCGACGGCGACATCAAGGACGATTTCAGCGAAATAACAGATTCTGAATGGAGAGATCTCAAGAGACTGTTCGAATTCCTAGACACGAAAGTGAACAATCTTATCCTCATCAAAGGGAACCACGACACGTTCCTTCCGCCCATCGCGAAGAAGTTCGACGTGCCGGTGTTCGAGAAATACGAGCAGGGAAACTATTGCTTCATGCACGGAGACCGGGCATTGCCCACGAAGAAGAAGGTCATCATCATCGGCCATGAACATCCTGCACTCACGCTGAGAGACAACGGCAGGAAGGAGACCTTCAAGTGCTTCCTCAAAGGGACATACAAGAAACAGAACCTCATCGTACTCCCTTCGTTCAATCTTCTCATGGAAGGTCAGGACATCCTTCGGAGAGAGCGTCTCAGTCCGCTTCTCGACGACATCAGCGATTTCGAGGTCTTCGTCGCGGGCGACCAGCCCCTCCTGTTCGGAAAGGTAGGCGAGCTGAAGAGACGGATGGGATGAGACAGGCAGCGACAGGAGAAGCGGAAGAGAAAGGGAATTCGGCCCACTCAATGATACAGTTTCTGGATGATGTCTGATTTGGTCACGAGCCCCCGGATCCGTCCCTTGTCGGTCACCAGGACAAGCGGGAAATATTTCAGCAGCTCGGTGA
>JAADFO010000004.1:12646-22150 GCA_013152815.1 Nanobdellati archaeon | reverse complement strand
GATACGCCGTTTTTTTACTTGAATCTTTCCTCCGCTTCGCTACGGAACGCTGCACCAATCCTCGGTCTCCTCTACGCTCCGACGTAACTAACAGGAATTTCCGATGTTATACGACATTTGGTCTTGGGCTATATGAAAGCAAACTTTATTAAATTTAGATTATTTCAATGTTATTATGACTAGAATATTACATTTTGTTCAAAAGCCAGAACTTCGGAAATATGATATTCAAAATATTAAGTTCGAGTTAGAGATTAATCAACACATATTTCCTCCTTCGCCTCATGGATCATTTCTTGCCGAAAACATGAGAATCAATGCCGAAGAATCTATTATTGATATTGGGACAGGTCCAGGATTTTTAGGTATTCTCGCTGCCAAATTAGGTGGGAGAGTTTCTGCTACAGACAATGATAAAGACGCTTTAAATTTAGCAAAGAAAAACGCAGTGAGAAATAATGTCAGCATTGATTTCCAACAAGGAGAATATTTTGCAAATCTCAAAAAGAAGTTTGATGTTATTGTTGTTAATCTTCCACAAGAAATTGTTCACAAAAGTTATCAAGAAGCAATAGGTGAACAATTAACCAAGAGTTTTGATGGTGGTCCAGATGGAAACAAGCAAGTTTTAAAATTTCTTGATTTAGCAAAACAATATATGCACAACAAGTCAAGAATTTACATAATTGTTTATACTGTTACCAATTATGCCCAAACTATACGAAAGATAATCGATAATTATAATGCTCGACTTGTTGCTTTTGATACAGGACCCACCAAGGAATTTGTGGAAGATAATATTGATTGGTATAAAGATTTAAATGAAATTGGCAAAATAAAAATATTTAGAGTCGGCAAAAAATGGATGGCTCATGAATACCTTTTTGAACTAACCTTGAAATAATAATTCTATTTGACGCCCAAGACCAGACTCAAGGGGACGTTGCGCTTTCGCTTCACTAAGTTATGCTCACCATCGTATAACAGGAATCTGATGTTATGTCTATGCTTTCCGAGGGCGCCTAAGAGGCAGTTAGATATTTAAGCAATCAGACCTTCTTTATGTTAATATGGCTCTTATCAATAAAATCAACAAGAGAAATCTCAGGATCTTCACTTTTTCCAGTTCATTAATGGCTCTTGCATTTGGATTGTTTGGACCCTTCTATTTAATTTTTATCAATGATATGGGTGGTAGTATAGAAAATTTTGGAATCGCCGTAGGATTGGTTGTTTTTTCTGGCGCATTGATCTCTCTTGTTGCAGGAAAATATTCAGATTCGATAGGACGAAAACCTCTTCTGATTATCGGAGGATATGCTTCTGCAATAATAGTCTTTTTATATACAATTATCGGTTCAATCTGGCAATTATATCTTCTTCAGATATTTAGCGGATTGATTATCTCTGTTTTTGAAACTTCTGAATCCGCATATTTGGCAGATATAACTGAAAAACAAAGAAGAGGAGCTGATATCGGAAGATATGATGCCTATGTGGGATTTGCAGAAGCAATCGCCATTTTTGCAGGAGGTTTTCTAGCAGGGAAATTTGGCTTTGAATTAATATTTTATCTTGTATCACTCATCTTCGTAATTTCTACAACGATCATGTTTAAACTAAAGGAGTGATGTGCGGCACCCTCAGAAACTCTGCGAATTTTCTACGAAAATTCTTGGGGTCGTCTTGCAGACTTTCGCTTCGCTCACCCAGACAGCGGTTAAAGAGAAAATCCTTGCAGGATTTTCCCAAATTAATTTCTCAGCTCTCACTCACCATCGTTCGTGGAGGAGAACTTAATGTGTCAAAGTTGGTGTTAATAGCTCTTTCAAGAAGGATTTAAACAAAAATTAATGTGTCCTTTTCTATTGATACGCATGATGAGCGTTTACGACTGTCCCTACAAAATCAGAGATCTTTCCGGTCGGTCGGGTTGCACTCTCCTTACCTATCAAGGATTCCTGATGTCATATGAAATCAAGAAAAGTCTATTCTTGTGAAGAAGTCGGCAAAATTTATATATGCTTGGCAACTATTCAATATTATTATGAGATTCAACAAATTAATTCCTGAATTAAGTGTATCAAATTTTGAAAAGAGCCTTAAATTTTATACAGAGATTCTCGGATTCAAAATTGAATATAAGAGGAATGAATCCGAATTTGCGATGCTCTCTTTTCAAGGAAGCCAATTAATGATCGAAGAAGTAAATAATCATTGGAGTGCGGGCAGATTAGAACAACCTTTTGGAAGAGGAATCAATCTTCAAATAGAAGTTGATAAGATCAAACCAATTTTAGATAATCTAAGAAATAATAATTATCCGATTTTTGTTGAATCTAAAGAAATGTGGTATAGGCGGGACAATAAACTTCTTGGAAATAAGGAATTTCTTGTTCAGGACCCGGATGGATATTTGCTAAGATTTGCAGAAGATTTAGGAACTAAACCGTTGTAATCTTGCAGACTTTCTATGCTTGTATCTTAAGGGACTTTGTTCTCGATATACGACTTTTCTTGACTCAAGGGACTTGCTTTTCTTCTGGTCCGGCCACAAAATAGGTCGTTCTTCCTGTTGATACGGCAAAATCGGACTCATAAAGATTTGAAAAAATTTCTGGCAATCCGGGAATTGAATCCACGATCCTTGGAACTCTACCAGACTCTTTATCAGTACAAGAATTATAGCCGGTAAATGTTCTTGCTATCTCAGCTAAAGCACCCAGTAACGGATATTGTCCAAATTTTTGTTTCACTTCAAAACCATTTGAAATCAGAAGCTCTTCGAGATCTTCGGGAGCATATGAGTTTATATGATGTTCATTATTTTTAGAAGCATTCTTAGCGTTCGGTACTGAAATGATCAGCTTCCCCGAATCTTTTAGGGCTTTTCTAAGATTTTGTAATGTTGCTGATGGTTTACTTACATGTTCCAACACTTCAAAGAAAGTAATGGCATCAAATTGGCCGAATTCAGAGAATTCAAAATAAGTTATATCTCCTTGATGAAAAGTTATGTTTCTCCGATTATAATGTTTATTGGCATATTCGATCGCCTCAGGTGATATGTCCACTCCGATAACACTTGTATCCCTTTCAGCTAAAATTTCTGAACCATACCCATAACCACAACCAGCATCCAAGACCCGATTTCCTGTTCCAATTATCTCAGCTACTTCTCAGCTGCTTTTTGATAACGTTTAATGTGCGCAAACCTAGATAAACGCATAATCGTTTCGTCTAAATGTGGATCAATTCTCTCCTGAACCATGATGCATCCGGGATTATTAACTACTATATAAAAGTAACTCGGTGCCTCTCTGGTGATTTTTCCATGATGGCACTTCATGCTTGATTTCTGATGAGGCCCCGCGAAGGATGCCGGCCCTACTTTCTACAGAGCCCGCCCTAGGGCAACATTTATAATGAACTTGATCCCCATCATGATGAGGAGGTGTTCATCATGGCAGATAAAACAAAAGAATGGGTCTATGGTGCTGTCGCTGAACTGTCTTTCTTCGGATTTCTATACTATGTGCAGTATCTCTTGAAGGTCGATGGTAATCTGTGGATCAGTTCGGCAATCCTCTGGATATTGTTGAATGTGGCGATCGTATCGTGCCCTGTCGTCAGAAAGTGCTATAAATAAGTGCCAGAAGGGTCTCACCTCTTGGCAAGACAGGGTATGGAACGAGAATGCGCTCTAACAAAGCGCTCTCCTCTTTTTTCCTTTCTGTTTCCTATGCAAACGTTCCAATTCGGGAAAACCTTTATAAATTATAATTCTATCTCCAATATAAGATAGTCTTATGAAGAAATTGATCATCAAACGCTCGGAGGTGGAAACCTGATGTTATTCGAGGACTTTTTCAAGAAATACAGTGAGGGATTTTATGTCGCCTTTCGCGTCATCATAGGGCTGCTGTTCTTCTTCCACGGGATGCAGAAGTTCGGGTTCATAGGCGATGCGAACGTCAGCGGGTTCGCTGGCATGTTCGGCCTGCCCTATTTCCTGGCATGGCTGATAGCCTTCGCAGAGCTTGCAGGCGGCCTTGGCATCCTGCTGGGATTCTTCACCCGTTTCAACGCCCTTTTCGGAGCGCTCATCATGCTCGGCGCGTTGATCATGGTCCATCTCCCCAAGGGATGGTATCCGCTGGGAAACGGCAGTGAGGTGGCGCTCCTGAACCTGGCAGCATTTCTGGTGCTCATGGTCTGGGGTGCAGGACAGCTGAGCCTTGAGAAAGCCCTGCTCAAGAAGGAAGTCTTCTAAGGGTTCTTTTTTCTTTCTTTTTCTTTTTTTCTCACCCTTCCTTTTTCTGCTTCTTCTTGCTCTTCTATTCGACGATCTCCACGCCGTTCCAGAATGCTACCATGACGCCGGTCTCGGGGCGTCCTCTCGCTTCTTGTCCTTTCTGCGCCTAGGATCGCCTGGTGGAGACGGTCGCCAGGTAGGAGAGGAATGCCGGCACCAGCGGAAGGACACAGGGAGAGAGGAAGGAGAACATCCCGGCGAGGAAGGCTATCCCCAACGAGAGGGAGGATCCTGCTCCGATGGTGGCTTCGCTGAAGCGCAGGAGGAAGTCGGTCAGGAGACTGAAGTTGGCTATCCGGTTGAGCTGCAGGGTGAAGATGAGGATGCCCAGCAGCACCAGGAGGAACCCGAAGAAGCGGTTCATGTAGTCCAGCCACCTTCCTGCCCGCCGGATGAAGGTCTGTGCCTGGTTGGTGAAGAACCCCACCAGGAGGAAGGGGATGCCCAGGCCCAGCGTATAGAATAAGAGGAGAAAGAATGCGATGGAAGGGCTCGTGACCGCAAGCGTGAGTATGGCTCCGAGGATAGGTCCGACACAGGGGGTCCAGCCGACGGCGAAGGCGGCGCCGAAGATGAAGGAGGTAAGGTAGGACGAGCGCGTCCTGAGGCGGGGATGAAGCTTGAACTCCTGCTGGAGGAACCCTATCTTGATGAGTCCGATGGTATACAGTCCGAAGAGGATGATGAGGATGCCGCCGATCCTGGCAAGCCAGACCTGGGTCTTGAAGGCCACCGATGAGAGGACGGTCTGCAGCAACACCCCCAGTAGAGAGAAGGTCACTGATAATCCCAGTACAAAGAACACGCTACTCATGAATATGTGCCAATCACGTTCTTTCTTTTCCATAAGGTCATCACTTGAGGCTGATCCAGAGGAGGTAGACAAAGGAGATCAGCTGTAGCGCAGCGAGGATCATCACATGCCATTCCACTGCCGGCAGGTAGAGGGCCCGTAGGGTGAAATAGAAGTACAGGCTGACGAGGTTCTGCAGCAGGAAGAGGCTCGCGAAGACTATCATGAAGATGCCGTATTGGGACCGCACTTTCCGGTAGAAGGTGATCTGGAGGCTGATGATGCCCACCAGCACCAACGATCCTGCGATGGTCAGGGGTATGATGATCTCATTGATCATGTTGATTTCTCCGCTGACGAGCTTTTAAATACTTTTTCCCAATTTCCGTCGCCTCCTCCTCCTCTTCTCCTCAATCTTTGTCTTGATCTCCATGAGGTCGTCCCAATGCGCCCTGAAGATCTCGGTCATGAAGTAGATCCGGCCATAGCTCCCTTTGGAAGATGAATATATGACAGAATTCTTCTCCATCACACGGATATGATGCGTGATGGTCTTGTAGTCCATGGCCATTCTCTTTGCGAGGACATGGGCGTTCATGGGCTCTCTCTTGAGAATACAGATCATGCGCAGCCGGGTCTCTCCTCCCTGGGTACCGGCAAAGAGATACCAGATGAGCTGTTTCATAGACACTGAGAACGCGGCAGGTTCTCTTTTAAAGCTTATGGAAGAAATCATCCCTGTCTGCGTCTGTAGATCCTGAAGAGGAACCCTTCTTTCTGTTCTTCATGCTCCACCTCCCAGGCGGATCGGTCATAGGACGGGAAATGGACATTGCCTTCATGATGGCCTTCCACATGGGAGATGTAGAGCTTGTCTGCAAGGGGGATGAACTGCTCATAGACGCTCCGGCCGCCGATGACAAAAATATCTTTGTGATGCTGTTCCGCCTTCTTGATCGCTTCTTCTATGGTGGTCGCCCAGACAACATCCTTCTCCTTCCCAGGATTCCTGCTGATGACGATGTTCATCCGGTCAGGAAGAGGCTTGCTTCCCAAAGAAAGAAATGTCTTCCTGCCCATGATGATCGCCTTTCCCCGGGTCGTCTTCTTGAAATGCTTCAGGTCTGAGGAAAGATGCCAGGGCAAGCCGTTGTCCTTGCCGATGAGGCCCTCCTCATCCATCGCAGCTATGATGTTGAGTGTCATGGGATGTCCTTTTTCTCGGCTTTCACATAGTGGAGAAGCAGCGTGCCCTGTTCATTGAGCTGTTTCAACGATGCCAGCTTCATCGCTGTCCCTATCTGCCTTCCGTCGGTGAGAGGGATCCCGCTGCCGAACACCAACGGCTCGATGGTCAGGTAAAGATGGTCGATGAGACCGAACAATGCAGCATAGACCTTGCTCCCGCCGATGATGGCCGGTCCGACATATCCCTGTTCCCGGACGTAAGCGTCAAGGTCGTCATGCTCTGCGTTGAACCACACCAGACGCTCGTTCTCCCGTTCGGGCGACGTAACCCTCCTTGTGAGCACGATACAGTTTCTCCTGGAGAGGTTCTCGATGGCAGTCTGGTAAGTGTTGTTGCCGACGATGATGACATCATGTTTCTTGAGGGATGCCTGGTAATGGTCAGCATCCTCCTTGGACGTCCAGTCGACAAACTCCTGTTCCTCCCGGGCGATCTTCCCGTCCAGGGTCATGGCCGCATAGGCAGTATAGTTCGGCATCAGACCGCAACCTCAAAGGCTATCCGTGGGTGATGTTCATAATCAAGGACCTTGGAATCGGTGTAGCTCCAGGTGAAGACAGAGTTGAAAGGCTCGGTGGCCATCTTCGGAAGGGGAAACGGTCTCCGCTCGAGCTGTCGTCTCAGCCCCTCCTCATGGTTCGTGTAGATATGAGTATCAGCAAGGAATCCTGTCAGCGTCCCTTCCTCAAACCCTGTCTCTCTGGCGAGCAGATGGAGCAGAAGGCCATAGCTTGCGATGTTGAACGGAAGGCCCAGGGCGACGTCGCAGGAACGCTGCGACCAGAAGAGGTTGAGCCTGTTGTTGATGACCGTGACCTGGAATCCATAATGGCAGAAGGGCGGGACGACCTTGTCCACATCGACCGGGTTCCATGCCATGCAGATCATCCTCCGTGAATCAGGATCCTTCTTCAGCGTCTCCACGATCTTTTTCAGCTGATCGACACCCTGTCCTGCATAATCTGTCTGATAATCCTTGTAGGATGCGCCAAAATGCCGCCATTGCCAGCCATAGAGCGGACCGAGGTCGCGCTCTTCCAGCATCCTCTTTTTTGTCTGCTCGTCGTTGGCATAGGGGATCTTCAATGGTGTGCACCATTCGTCCCAGATGTGGTTGTCTCTCTCCTGGAGCCATCGCTTGTCTGTTATGCCCTTGATGAAGAACTCCAGTTCAGAAGCGACGAGACGTAGAGGGACCGACTTGGTGGTGAGCAGGGGGAAACCCTGCTGCATGTCATGCTTGAACATGACCCCTGGGACAGCGAGCGTGTCTATGCCTGTCCTGTTCTTTTTGCGTATGCCTTCCTTGAGAACTTTTTTCACAATATCGAGATAGGCCTGCATGGTTTTGTCCCTCTGTGCTGGATAAATATCCGGTTTAAATAGGTTGTGTAAGCCGAGCACCAATATCCATAAAAGCGAAAAGATTTCCGAGAATCCTGCGCCACGCACCATCTGCTATTGCGATGGATGCATCCTGGGGTGAAACGATTCCAGAATGAGGGGGGATAGATATGCCAGTCGATGAACCTGAATCAACGTCTCTGCAGCGCAAGGACCAGATGCACTGCACCCTGTTATCCTATGCCATCACTGCCGACCTCATGAACGATCAGGCCATCCCCTGGGAAAGGCGCCTGACCGGATACCAATCGCTCGTCAAGGCAATCACTCCGGAATTCGTGAAAGAGGTCATGGCCTTCGACGACGAATACTTCAACAGGACCCTTGCGGAGATGTTTAATCGTGGCTCTGCTGCAGAGGCATCTTCTTTCGGCTTCATCCATTCGAACGATACGTTAAGACATCTCAGGGACGGGCTGCCCATCATCTATTTCAGCAATTTCGATGCCCGCTACCAGCAGAAACACCACTATGACGGATCCCTCAAACGGCCGGTGTATCCCGGCATCACTCCTGTGGCAAAGATGGGCATCGAACGGCTACTTCCTCCTTCGGCAAGAGAGTGATATCTTCGTCAACACGGATGTCTGCGGATGCTGAAACCTTCATTTAAACAGGAAGCTGGGGATGATAAGAAATAAAAACCTGTTTCTGCCCCTTTTTTCCATGGATGCTCTTCATCAGACAGTGATGTCGGAGCAAGAGCAGGCACGACTCTTCAGACGCATGATCCGCTGGTATGACCTGTCAAGCGCATTGCACAGAGAACAGATTGCCCCTGCTTCAGTCATCCGAGGGTATCAATGGCTTCGTGAAGAGGTAACCCCTGAGACGCTTCGCATGATAGGCGACTGTGATTCGGATGCCATCTCTTCTTACTTCTCTAGAGCCTTCAGCACCTTTCTCGCTCTCGAGAGCGACAAGATCGTCGTCTATAAGCATTCCGGTCGTCTCGCTTATTATATATATCCTATTCCTGTGAATCATTTCTGGAACATCCACAGCGACCCTGAGTTTCATGATATCCTGGATCAGCACACATCCCCCGCTCCCTATGAGACCATCTCAGATATGCTGGAAACATTAGATGCTTATCTTTTCTCTTTTGGCGGTAGCACCACAGTCATCAATGATGAAGGCCGGCTCCTCACCAAAAAAACCGTCTATGATCTTCTGACGAATGCCTATCTCTACATGGAACAGGACGAGCATCACGAACTGAAACCCAAAGAGGAATCCCAACTGCAGGATTCCAGATACCTGTTCATCTCCACCCTGGACATCATGGCAAGAGAACTCTCTGAAAAAGAAAAGAAGATCGGTCATTGACCAGAAGAATCTACATGAACTCCAATGCTTTCTGCATGGCAGGGATGACCTTCTCTGCCTCTTGCTTGGTCATGCGGCCGAGCTTGGCAAAAGAATATTCCCCCTGGGCATTCATCCGTTCCCGGGAAAGCTGAAGTTTCTTCTCTCCCTCATTGTAGGAAAAGACGCCGACCGTTATCCTGTTGTCGTCATCGATCTCGACGGTCTCAGAGAAAAGCTTAACATCCAGATTCTTGTCGAAAGCCATGATCATTACCTCGCCTGTTTTTCAGCAGAGGGACTGGTCGCTCTTTAAATTCTTTTGGTTTCCTGGTCTATTATGGAATCCTCTGCTTTTTTGCCAGATGCATGATCGTCTGCGCCATCAATGTCAGCATTTCCGACTGAAAGGAGGACAATGATGGCTGGCCAGAC
>JAADFO010000004.1:10061-12624 GCA_013152815.1 Nanobdellati archaeon | reverse complement strand
ATGCAACGTATACGGTTCCCTTTGGTGCCAGCAACTTGTTGCTGAGCATCGTCGATGGAGTAGGTCATGTATTTGGCATGTTCTTGCAGGAGTTCATATTAGCCGTTTCCTGGGAACCCTTCCCCTTCACAAAGCTTTTATATCGGCTCCTCTTCCGGAAGTCATGTTTGTCTACAATCTCGACCCTGTTCTCCTGCATCTCGGTCCTCTGGAGATACGGTACTACGGTCTTGTCTATGCCCTTGGCCTGCTCTTCGCCTATGGTTTCCTGAACCATCTGGTCAAGAAAGGGCGGATAGCGAACCTCACCCAGGAGCTTCTCGATGTCCTCATACTCTATCTGGCCGGCGGCCTTATCCTCGGCGGCCGTCTTGGCTATTTCCTCTTCTATGCGCGCACACGTCTCGTCAATGATCCGCTCGCACTCTTTCGGGTCTGGGAAGGCGGCATGTCGTTCCATGGGGCCTTGCTGGGGCTGATGCTGGTCCTGTGGCTCTTCACCCGAAAATACGATGTGAAATTCTATGCCATAGCCGACGTGCTGGTCATACCCACCGCTCTCGGCCTGTTCTTCGGCAGGATCGCGAACTTCATCAACGGCGAGCTGATCGGGACGCCCACCACTGTCTCCTGGTGCATCCAGTACAAAGGGGTCGAGGGCTGCCGTCATCCTTCCCAGCTCTATGAGGCAGGCAAGAACCTGTTCATCTTTTTCATGCTCTGGTATCTCTACGCCAAGAGACGTCTCAAGGAAGGGATCCTGTTCTGGACCTTTGTCCTCGCCTATGGCGTGCTGCGGTTCTTCGTCACCTTCTATCGGGAGGACCCTCGCGTCTTTGGGTTGAGCGAAGGCCAGATCCTCTCTGCACTCATGGCCTTTGTAGCCCTCTACTTCCTGGTCAGGATACAAAAGAAGCACTAACTTTTTATAGCTCAGAGATTCCTTCATCCCTATGATACAGCTTGTCCTTCTCCGTCACGGAGAGAGCACATGGAACAAAGAAGGGAAGTTCACCGGCTGGACCGATGTTCCGCTCTCTGAGAAAGGCAGGGAGGAAGCCAAGAAGGCAGGCAATCTCCTCAAAGAGGCAGGATACATCTTCGACCTGGCCTATACCTCTGTTCTCTCCCGTGCCAAGGATACGCTCTCCATAGTCCTCGAAGAACTCGGTCTCAGCAGCATCGGCATCTTCGAGGAATGGCGTCTCAACGAACGTCACTACGGCGCCCTCCAGGGAAGGTCCAAGAAAGAGCTGGTGAAAGAGGTCGGAGAAGACCAGGTCTTCCTCTGGCGCAGAAGCTACGATGTCCCTCCTCCTCCGCTGACAAAGGATGATCCCCGTTACCCTGGGAAGGACACGCTCTATGAGGATGTTGAAGAGAAGGATCTTCCCCTCACCGAGTCGTTGAAGGACACGGTCCATCGGGTGATCCCCTACTGGAACGAAGTCATCGCTCCGTCGCTCCAGCAAGGCAGGAAGGTCATCATCGTCGCCCATGGGAACTCTCTCCGGGCACTGGTCAAGCACCTGGACAATATCTCTGACGAGGACATCCCCCGGCTGAACATCCCCACAGGAATCCCCCTCGTCTATGAGCTTGACGAGACCCTCAGGCCGCTCAAACATCATTATCTCGGGGACCCTGCAGAAGCGTCCAAGGCAGCAGAAGCGGTCAGACAGCAGATCTGACTTTTTGGGCCAACTCCGGGAACTCTCTTGCCCCTGCACTGGATGAAGCATCGCGAAGGATGCCGGCCATTCTTTCTCCAGAGCCCTTTCTTTCGGAAAATTTTTAAACTTTGATGATACTCCTCTTTCAGGAGGGACCTTTATTGAAGATATTAGTTATCTATTATTCTCTGACCGGCAAGAGCGAGGCAGTAGCCAGAGGCATAGCACATGCTCTTGATGCAGATCTCTTCCGGGTCGAGGCTTCCTCGCCTGAACGGGTCCTGTCCATCAATACGTTCCGGGTCGGCTTCTCCTCACGTGTCATGCATACTTCTGTCTCCAACCTGCGAAGGAGAAGGACACAGCTGAAAGTGCCCCGCTATGATTTCAAGAAGTATGGTTCACTCATCGTGGTCACGACCGTCTGGGGCGCCTTCTTCCCCCCTGCCATGAACACCTTTCTTGAGCTTAATCCGTTCAAGGGAAAATGCGTTGGATTCGTGGCCCTTGCCCCGCCTTTTTCCACTGCCCATGGTCTTCTCGACTATGCAGAGGCCCATCTCACGAAGGTGGATGCAAACCTGATCTTTCGGACCGAAATAAGGCTCTTCCAGCAGAGCAAGAAGCAGCTGGAGATGAAAGGCCGACAGCTCGGCAGGATCATCGCACCAAGGCTTTCCTGACGTCCCGGGAGACACCTGCAACATAGAAACATTCTTAAAGGAAACCCAGCTCATCTGCCCCTTCCGGGGCTGTAGTGTAGCTTGGTATCATAGGCGGTTCGGGGCCACCTGACCGGAGTTCGAATCTCCGCAGCCCCATTTGCAGGATTGGAAATCCTGCTGCATTGTGCGCGGGTTTCAAAAGGGTGCATCCCTTTGGTGGGAATC
>JAADFO010000004.1:0-10047 GCA_013152815.1 Nanobdellati archaeon | reverse complement strand
GGAAATCCTGCTGCATTGTGCGCGGGTTTCAAAAGGGTGCATCCCTTTGGTGGGAATCTCCGCAGCCCCCAGTTTTTCATGCTGACGTACTCATCCGCTTCGCTTCATGCCAGCGTGGCACAATCCGGTACTGCGGCGGTCTCGAACGGCAAGAATTCCTCAATTTCTGAGGTCTCTTGTCAGAAACAACCGCTTTCCTTCGGGATACACAAAAAAACGCAAAAAAACCACGCCAACGTCGCATAATCCGGTATTGCGGCGGTCTCGAAAACCGCTTTCCTTCGGGATATCCCGGTTCAAATCCGGGCGTTGGCGTTTTTTTGGTACCAGAAAACCCGCCTTCGGACCGGTCAGCTAGCGATACTGTTTGGCACAGAATCTGTAACTGGTTTTCTGTGTATCCCGGTTCATGCCCAGAAAGCAAGCTTTCTGGCAGCAAAGCAATCCGGGCGCTGGCGTTCACTTACAAAGTGGTCGGCCCGAATTTGAACATGCTCGGAAACGCTTTCGCGTTCTTGGCGCCAGAGATGCTCAACAACATGTAGGAGTCTTGATTCTTTAAATCAGTGAAGGTTTATAAATGATGGTTCATTCACTACTTTTGAGTTGGGTGAATGATTATGAGTGATGTTTCCTCTGAGAATAACCGTCTTGACAAGGAGTTGGTGCTTCGCGCGTTCATAACTTTGCTTCAAGATGATTATCATGCTTTAGAAGATGAAATTGGAAATATTATTAATCGGGTTCGGGATGCAGAAGGTCCGAATGTCTCCAGGCATAGCACCCATAAGATTGAAGGAAGTTGGGAAGCAAATGAACAATCAAGAAGATTGTATGACCTGGGTAAAGACATATCAGAGATTGAACAGTATACGCATAAAGCGTCCTGTAATGTGGTTGATGTCGGCGCATTGATCCAATACGAGTTAGATCATCAATCCGGACATTTTTTGATGATGCCTGCCCAAGGTGGAGAAATAATCCCTATTGAAGATTATCTTGTAAGAGTCTTGACTCCGATGTCACCTATCGGACAACAGTTTATGCAGAAAAAAGAAGGAGATACTGTTGTTTTTAATAATAACACCTATACAATACAATCAATCTCTTGAGGGTAAACGACATGCAAGAAGAAACGATCCCTGCATTGCGCATGGAAGAGATACTTGAAGGATATCTTTCTTTCGAATCCTTGCCAGGTTACTTGAGAGTCCAACTTCTTGAATGGTGCAATGAATCTTGTTTTTTCTGTCATAATGAAGGCTATGATGCAAGCCGAGTAAAGGTTTTGGATGAAGAGGTCATGTGGAAAGCAATAAGTGCTTCTTTGGAGATTGGGAAGAACAAGATCAAATTCACCGGCGGAGAGCCTGGTTCTCATCCTCTTCTTGCAGAGTATGTTCGCGAGATCAAAAGAAAGTCTGCTGAAAGCATCGTGGGTATTGTCACGAACGGAACCTATCTTGCTCATAATGCTGAGGACTTAGTGATGGCGGGTCTTGATGGTGTTAACATTTCCTTGCATAGTCTTGATCGAGAGGTCTATAAGAAGATCACTCATCTTGATGCTCTAGACGATGTCTTTGCTGGACTTGCAACCTTGAAGTCTCTTGGTTTCAGGAATATAGTCATAAATACGGTGGTTAATCAATTGAACCTTGAAGAGATTCCTCGTATTATCGCTTTCGCAGATAAGGAAGGCTATGAGTTGCATCTTATGGATTGGATGTCCACTGAGAAGGGTGTTGAGAAAACATCTGTTCCTTATGAACACATAGTCGATCTGTTCTCAGATAACCTTGTGAAACCAAAGAGGTATCATGAGAAATGTGAGGGATGTGACTACCGTGTTAATTGCGGAGAAGGAGAATATCTTCGTCTTAGCGCACGTGGCACCTTGGATCCATGCATGTATCGTGATGATCTGAAGATTCCCGTGTCTCTATCAGATACCCCTGCCTTAGTCCGAAAAAAGGTGGCATTGGGATATCGAAGGATCCATCGGGATACCCTATGAATCTGTTTTGTCAGAGGATAAACTTGATGATGTGATATATCATGGTTGAAGAAAAATGGCGTAACGCACTAGAAGGATATAACACATACTATCTTCCTCAGATGACCCTCGGGGAAGTGACCTATCCTAATTACTTCTTTGCAGCCTCATCTCCTGTGGGAAAGACTCTTGAGCAATTCTTACAGCTGAAGAAGGCAGGGTTGGGCGCAATCATAACAAAGACCATAAGTGAGGAAAGCACCACTGACGCAGTTAATAGTCAACGAGGGCTTTCCACAGACAGTCACACCGGCAATTTCAATGCAGGCTCCACTGCCAAAGAGATGTTTGACTTAGAGACTTCCATCGATAATATGACTGCAGCTATCAAGCAAGGTGTTCCGATCATCCCCAATCTTACTTCAAAGCGCATATTTGATGCTGCGGCCCTGCATTTTGATTCGCACGAAGCGTTCAAGACTTTCCAAGATAACCTCTCTTTGATTCTTGACGGAAGCATCTTCAATCGTATTGTGGATAATAATGCCTATTCCCGTCTCGTGAACAAGTTCGGTAATCCTCCTTTTGATCCAGCAACAAAGGAGCTGTTCATAAAGACCCAGTTGTATGGAATGGCAGACTTGCTTGTCTGGCACCAATTGCTTTCAACGGTGGGCAAATGGAAGAAGCGTTTGGAATCAGAAGGATTCATTAAAGGAATGAATCTGGAGCTCAATCTTCGCTATCTTGCAAGGTCTACTGAAAGAATCGACTGGGAGCCCGTGCATTTGTGGAATAAAAAACTGTTCGATAGGCAAATGCCACAATATGATGACGCCTTTCTGAAAAAACGAGCAACAAATATCGATGAGTACGTTAAAGACGATTTTCGGACAGGAAAAAGCATAGGACGAAGAGGCATTGATATTGTTGATACAGGGTACTTAAGAAAATCTGCTTTACACCGAAGCCTCTATGCGCTCAACATAATCGCAAAACAATACGGGCTGGGCCTTATCGGGAAATTCAGTTATTCTGACGAGATTATCGAGCTGGCAAAGACCTGTGATGAAGCAGGCTTTGTCGGAATGACCCTCATAAACACCCATAAGACGTCCCCTCGCTGGGAGTATTTCAGGGATGATGCACCCCCCTATATCTTCAAGAGCAAGGAGATGCAGACCGCGGGGAATCCCATCCGTGAGATGGCAAGACTCTCCTTATCTCGTGTTTATCCTACTGTTAAGCTTAAGCTTCTCGCGAGTGGCGGAGTCGCTATGGACCTTGTGCGAGAAGATAAGTACAGAAAATCCTATCAACGGCTAAAAAGGGAGTATCCTATCAAGAGTAAAGAGGATCTGTCTTATATTCTTGAAACAGCACTGAAATCAGATTATGATGAGAATATGTACCCCTGGGTTATGGAAAAAGAGAAAGCTAAATTCAAGAGATGGATTGAACAACGGGTAAGCGATCAAGGACTCTCAAATACAGAACGGATAATCCGTGAATTCTTCAATGTCGAGAATGCTGTTGATAATGTTCTTGATAGGCGGGCAATCGGTGCTGATGGGATTGAACTCGGTTCTGTATTGATTGGTCCGCGGGTTATCTCGCATAAACTTGCTGATTTTTTCAAAGCGTATAACAGACGTCTGACAGAGATAAAAACAGCATATGTGCTGTATTCTCAACTCAAGAACAAGGACTTCAAAAAATCATACGCATCTTTCTCACAGGAGAAAAAGAAAGCTATTTCAAGTTTTGTAGGGAAATACAATCTACGGTTCAATGCGTTCGGAGAACCTCCTGATTACATAAAGCGTATCCTTGACACTTCTTCAACCAATCCTCTTGTATCTACACTGATAGATAAACTGAAAGGAGATGTTCCGCTCAATGAGATTGAACTGCAAAAGAAGGTCTCAGATGCCGTGATCAGCGTCACTTCAGAGCACGAGAGTCAGGTCTTGATTGACTATCTGGACAGTAAGATAAAAGGCCTTATCCATGAAGGTGGATTCTTGAGCAATAAGAACGTTTATGGTGAGGTGGTGGCTGAGTTCAATGCAGATGCCTGTCCTCGTTCAAGCACTCGTGTCGTAACAGGTAATTGTCCTGGAGATTGCTACAATACTGATTATGGATGTTTTTCCATACACCGGACAAAAGAGGAAACCGGACACCAAATACCTGAAATAATCACCGATGCCTGTACGGGTTGCAAGACCTGTGTGGATGCCTGTGCCTTTGACGCTTTGAAGCTGGTGATAAAAAGACCGGATCACTAATTGTCTGATATGCTTACAGGTATGCTTATATAGTTTTATGTCTCAGTTTTCATCTCATGATCCATCACCAGTATCTCCAGCCATCCACCTGGTTCGCCCTTCTGCGTCCATCGCTCATCAGGCCTGACCTCGCTCTTCGTTCCATCAACGACCTGGATATCTCTCTCCTTCAGAAAAAAGGCATCAAGAACATCCTTTTCGACATCGATCACACCCTGTCGGCCTACCATGCTCCTCATCCGTCAATACTCGTGAAGGTGGCTTTTGAGGAACTCAAAAGCACCTTCAACTGCGTCGGGCTGACTAACTTCAACCACAGCAGCGAGAAAGGGCCGGTCATGCGCCGCAAGCGTGAGGTCGAAGAAGGCTTTGGCATGGCCTGCATCATCCCTCTCAACAAGAAACCCTCGCCCCGGGCATTCGTAGGGGCCATGAAAGAGCATCACTTCAACCCCGAAGAGACCGCCATGGTGGGCGACAGGATCATCGCAGACATCGTCGGCGGAAACAGGGCAGGGCTCTTCACCATCCTGGTGAGGCCGCTCCATCTTGGGACCATGCCCCTTTTTTATCGTGTGGTGACCCTGATAGAACGCTCAATCTTCCATCTCTACACCCTGTTTCACATCATAGAATGATCATAAACGATCAAAAAAAGAAGAAAAAGAAAAGATCGCTCAGCAGTAGCAAGCGGTTTTCCTGTCTTCCCTCCTTCTCGTCATCCCAACGCATCCCTGATGCGGATGAGCTCCTGCTTGGCAGTCGGGTCGAGCTCTCTCGCCAGCATCCTGCTGACGAGGGATGTGGCGTTCTCCTGTCCGAGCCTGATGACCGCCTCTGCCGCCCTCCACCTCACCCCTGCTTCAGAGTCGTTGATGAGCGGAAGGAGCGCACTCCTGAAGGTCATGTCTCCTGACCTGCCGAGGGTCATGACCGCCTCCTGCCTGACCTTTTTGCTGTCGTCGTTGAGCGCGCCGAGCGCATAGGACGCGGCCTCGCTGTCTCCCAGAAGGCCCAGGCTGTAGACTGCTTCCCACCGCCTCCAGGCCGATCTGCTCTGGAGGCCTTCTGCCAACACGGCGATGCCTTTTCGGTCTCCCAGGCTTGCGAGGGCGACAGCAGCGTTCCACTGCAGCCGTCCATCCTGGCCAGCCAGATACGGCACGAATGCATCTGCCTTCTCCTCCGGCGTCAGGGAAAGACTCTTGAACGCCCAGATGGCTCTCCATCGCACAGGGTTCTCCTGGTCGTTCACGATGCGGTCCACCAGGACCTGTCCTGCCCTGGGGTCGGCTATCCTTCCGAGGAGATTGACCGCTTCCCATCTTGCCCGGAACGATGCCGGATCCTCTCCTTCATAGGGCTGGGCATGAAGGAACTCGATGATCGTGGGAACAGCCTGTCCTCCCAGATCGGTCAATATCTGGGACGCTTTTGCCCGTGCTCCGAAATCAGCTACGGTAAGGTTCTTCAGCAATCCATCGTAGTCCGGGGAGGTGATGTTCTCGCTCTTGGCCGTGGCCGCGCTCTCGTTGGTGGACTGCCCTTCCTCTGACGAGCAGGAAGAAAGAAGCCCGATGATCAGGACCATCATGAGCGCCAAGGTCAGCCCTGAGGAGACCTTGCCGGCCATCTTCCTGACCGTTCTCCTGCTTTTTTTCTGCATACCTCTCTTGATAGCCGCTGCTTATTAAATATATTGTCCCTATATTGTTCGTTGCTCATTAGAATGCCTGTTTTCTGAAAAAGTATATATTCCCGTCTGCTTTTCCTCTGCTGTGGACATACCGACCTATCCGAAATCTGCTCCGCTCTCCCTGCGGATGAAAGATGCCTACCTGGCCAAAGCGAAGAAATCCCCGCTGCTGGTCTCTGATGTCTCCTTCGTCAATCTCTTCGGCTGGGACAGCCTCCGTCACTACCGCCTCTCCCGGCTCAATGAGAACATCGTCATCAAGGCAACCTATGGAAGCCATGAAGCATTTCTCCCTCCCATCGGCTCGTTCCGTCTGCAGGAGACCCTTGCCCGACTCCTGGAGGACACAGGACTCCTCATCCATATGACCCGACGTCATGTCCGGCGGCTTCGTCATCATGCTGTCAAAGCAACCTTTGATCGGGACAACGCAGACTATCTCTTCCTCCATGATACCCTGGTGCATCTGCCCGGCAAAGCATTCATCAACCGGAGGCGTCTCTATAATTATTTCACCCGCACCTATGGCCCTGTTTACCGTCCTCTCACTCCTGGCCTCATCCGATATGTGAGATCGTTCGAAGAACAATGGTATGAGAACAACAGGGAGAGGATCAATGATCCTCATCTGCACGCCGAGCACGAAGCTGCCCTGGCCGTCCTCGACAACTACAACAGGTTCGACCTCCTGGGCGGGGTCATCATGATACAGGACGAGATCAAAGGGTATATCATCGGGGAGGAGCTCAACCCGCTCACCCTGCTGACTCACTTCGAGAAATGCGACCTCAACTACAGGGGCATGTTCCCTGCTCTGTTCCTCCATTTCTGCAGCCAGCATCCCTACAAGTATGTCAACATGATGCAGGATCTTGGCGTGAAGAACCTCCGCCATGCAAAGCTCCTCTACCGGCCGGATTATTTCCTGAAGAAATACATCATCACCAAGAAACCATGACCCTGAAATGACCAGCGTATCATCTCATCCCCCTCATCTCCAAAGACAGACCGTGCTGGCGACCTGAACCGCTATCCTGCCAGGGGAGTTCCCATGACATACCCTTCGGCAAGATGCTGGAGCCCTTCCATATCTGTCGCGAGAATCCTGAAGAGGAAGTTCCGGGAGAACTTGAGCTGTGTCCTGCTCTGGAAAACTTTTGTGCTGTTCTCCTTGATGATCTGGAGGGTCTTGTTGACCATGATGAAGTTGAGGAGACAGAACCGTCGGTATCCGGGAAGGTCGTTGGCGATGCCCATGATGTATTCGTAGGCAGCTTTCCGGTGGAGCTCTGCGAACGCCACCATCTTCTGCAACGCTGCCCTGCTCTTCACCACCTGTCTGCTCAGGGAGATGTCCTTGGTGAAGGTCTTCGAGAAGAGCGAAGCTGGCCAGTAGTCCTTCTTCTGCAGGGCATCCTGGCGGAAATCCCTGATGATATTGACCATCTGCAGGAATTTCCCCAATGAGAACGCTTTCTGCAGCAGTCCTGGATCAGCATGCTCTGGCTCAGGGAGGTTGCCTGAGAAATGATACATGAGCTCGGTCATCATGCCTCCGACCGTGCCAGCCACATAATAACAGTATTCATCAAGATTCGAGAACTGCACGACCTCCTTCAGCAGGTACTTCTTCATCCCGCTGTTCATCTCTTCGAGCCAGCGGACGATGATGACCTGCGCTTCAGGATGGAGCTTCTCCTTTGCCCTCACGACCTTCCGCGTGTTGTCGAGCAGCACACGATAATGGTGGCTGGTGATGTTGGCATCCCTGGCGAATCTGCTGATGTGCCGATAGATGGCTCTCCTGTGCTCCCTGTCGGTCCTGTTCCTGTCCATGAGGAGCATGAACTCGTCCATAAGGATGATGCGTTCTGTCTCAGGGAATGCATCTTTGGAGCCTTCATCCTCGAAACTGTCCAGTACGCGGGCAAGGTTGTAGCCGACCACTGCTGCCTGGCGCATACTCCTGTCTATCTGGGGTATGGTGACCGCGAAGGTGCGGGAGACCTTTCGGAGGATGAGCCTGTTGAACACCTTCCGTGGAAGAGTGTAGTAGAGCACGCTCTTCAGCTGTTCACGCATGGTCTGACCTCTTCTCTTCCTGGAATGGAAAAACCCGTCCATCTGCATACGCTCTTCGCATACCTATAAATATCTTATGGACTTTTATCCTTGGGGTTTCATCTCCCGGACAGGAGGACATGGCAATTCCACGACCCATCGCCGACAAAGAGCGCTCTGCAGGCAAGAGCCTGCAGAAGGCCCGCTACTGGAGACCGTTCAAGAGCATGGTCCAGTGCGAGCTCTGCCCGAAACGCTGCGTCATCGCTGAAGGCAAGGCAGGTTTCTGTTCCATCAGGAAGAACATCAAAGGGACGCTCTATACCCTTGGCTATGGGAATCCGGTGGGGTTTGCCATCGACCCCATCGAAAAAAAGCCGTTCTATCATTTTCTCCCCGGTTCATCGTCGCTGAGTTTCGGGACCGTCGGCTGCAACCTAGGATGCCTCTTCTGCCAGAACTGGCAGACCACCAAGAGCGACCTGACAAAGGACGTCCGGGTGAGTCCTGAGGAAGTCGTCGACCTGGCACTTGCTCAGGGGGTCCCGTCCATCTCCTATACCTATAATGAACCCACCATCTTCTTCGAATACGTGGTGGATATCGCCCGTCTGGCACACAGGAAAGGCATCAGGAACGTCCTGGTGAGCAACGGCTTCATCTCAGATGAGCCGAGGAAGGAGTGGAGCAGATGGATCGATGCGGTCAACGTGGACCTGAAGGCCTTCACCGAGGAATTCTATCGCAGGCAGGCCTATGCCATGCTCCAGCCGGTCCTCGACACCATCCGGTATTATCACGGGCAGAAGCATATCTGGATGGAGCTGACCAACCTGAAGATACCGACGCTCAACGACAGTCCTGCTGAGACGAGGAAGATGAGCCGCTGGATCGTCGATACGATCGGCCCGGACCATCCTTTGCATCTCACTGCGTTCCATCCTGCTTTCCGGCTGGAGCATCTTCCTCCAACTCCTGCAAAGACATTGACCGATGCAAGGGACATCGCACTGGAAGAGGGCCTGCATCACGTCTATTGCGGAAACATCATGCCCGGGAAGTACGGCAATACCTATTGCAGCGCCTGTGGGTCATTGCTCATCAGGCGAGGCTACATGTCTGTCGAGGAGAACCATCTCCTTGAAGGGGGTATGTGCCCTGTGTGCAGGACAAAGCTTCCTGGCGTGTTCTGAACTCCCCTGTACCCTGGTTGCCCGACGGGTTGTACAATCTACACAATCTATTTAAATGGGTGTTTATTTACCCTTCATTAATGACAAAAATATACTCTTCCTGCATGCTTTGCGGGAGGGCAGCGTCGTATGTGAAAAGAACCGGTGAACATATATGAGCAGTTGCAAACTTTCCTTGTATCACACCAAGATCAACGACGAGCCCTATCTCGGCTGTGCTGTCATAAGCGGTGACGAGATCATCAAGTATCTCGGTTTCCGTGTCAAGAGACAGACCATCGACGAGAAGACAGAAAGCAATATCCCCTGCATCCTTGATATGATGGCCAGGGACATCGACAACGATTCCGAGGTCCTGCATATCGACGATATCCTCAACGGTCTTCCTCAGGAAGCAAGGACCAATGACTTCCATCAGCTCCTCAATCAAGGAACTGCAGATATCCTTCCTCTGAACGAGAAGGCTTTCTCGCAGTATAGGACGCTCATCATAGGACATCTCCACAAGTATCAGCCGATGATCAGATGAATGGTGACAGCCTAATCAAAGAACGTGCTTTTCTGTGAGACGACGCTCTTCCGGAGACTATCTCATGAAGCGCATCTTCAGGAGAATAATATGCCGGGAAGGGGATTTGAACCCCCGACATCCACGGTGCATGCCGAATCAATCATCGGCCTTTCCAGACCTCATTGCTCAAGCTTTATGAGCGTGGCACTCTAACCGGACTGAGTTATCCCGGCGCCTCAGTAGCAGAAAGAGGACCTATTCTGTTTATAAGGGTTTTTATCCTGCTCATTTCCTGATCC
>JAADFO010000003.1 GCA_013152815.1 Nanobdellati archaeon | reverse complement strand
GAGGTTTTAGATGTTCCGCAAAAACATTTCTTGATGAAATAGATTGTTTTCTAAGAGTTTCTTTTTGTTGATACAAATTGATTAATTCTTGAGGATCAGCATTATTTTCTAAACTTTTTTCCTTGACTTGTTCATTAAAATCTCTTAATTCTTCTGCATTATTTAAAGAATCACACATATGCTTTGCAACTGGCGGAATGTGAGTTGAATTTATAAAGAAAGAAACAAGAATAAATATCAAAATTAAAGCTGGAAAAAAACATTTTAAAATTGTTGGTTTGAAAACATCTTTTAATCTAAATGGTTTTGGTGCTATATGAATAGGTTCTTCTTCAGGTAACCAACTTAAATTATTAATTTCAGGATATTTCTTGAGATTACTTTTTCTAACAAACCATGATACCAAACCCATAAATATTGAACTTATTAAGATAATAACTACAAAGAGCACGAATTCTTCAAAATCAATATAACTTTCAAATAATTTTATAATTCCAAACAACATCAAAGAAGTGGTTAGACCTATAATTGATCCCGTGAATAATGCATTTTTTATAGTCCCATTTAGTTTTGAAATTTTATTTGCAGACATAAATGAACAAATTAATGCGGGAAGAAAATAAATAATGATCATAAGGATCTCATTACCAAACCAACTCGGAAAGTATCTTCTATAAGTTAATGATTCTGCATAAATAAATTGAAGAATAATAATAAGAATATTAAGCGAAAATAAAGAAATTAAAATATATTTTAATGAATTTAAGAGAGATGGCTTTTTCAAAACCTTATCAACATCTTTAGAATTGTAACCTTGTTTAATGAGATAATCTCTTAGCTGTTTTTCAGAATAACCCTGTGCTTCTTCGGATTTAATCCAATCAGCTAATTGTTTATTCACAATACATTCAGCATAAAGGATATTCTATTTAAATACTTTGATTTAAGTTTTCTCACCCCCTTACAAATAAATTTCTTTCTCGAAGAGAAAGTGTAAATGTCCGAAGGACTAGGAACCTCTATTTCTAAAAATGGAACTCAAATTTTATTGAATTTAACAGGAACGCATTTATAAACTAAAAATTAACATATTTAAAAGGGTTTCTTAGCATTTTCTGGAAAAACTACTGAACAGCCGTATCTGAACATCCATGATTTAACATCCTTAGGGTGAACGGTACGTGCTGCCTTCCCCTTCGTGGTCTTTGCATCATCCCTTCTCCTGCGGCATCTTTAAATACATCCTGAGGTCATCCCTCTCCATGAGCGAAGAACAAAAGAAACTGCATGGTCTCGCAAGGAAATGGGCCCTCTGGAACGCCATCAAGTTCAAGGGAAAGGCGAATCCCAATGCCGTGCTCGGCAAGATCCTCCAGGAAATGCCTGCCATCAAAGACGACGTCAAGTCTGCGATGCCCGCCATCCTCTCTGTCGTCAAAGAGGTCAATGCCCTCTCGCTGGCAGAACAGGAAGAGGCGTTCTCCTCGATGGACACAAAGAACATCTCATCGGTGGTCGGCATCAAGAAAGAGCGTGGCCTGTTCTACGGCCTGGTCGAGGACAATGAAAAGGTGGTGACCGCCTTTCCTCCGGAGCCTTCCAAATATCCCCACATCGGCCATGCCAAGGCCATCCTCCTCAATCATGGCCTTGCCAAGGAATATGACGGGACCTTCATCCTGCGTTTTGAGGACACCAATCCTGCTCTCGCGAAGAAAGAGTTCTACGGCATCCATCTCGAGAACTACGCCTGGCTTGGAATCATCCCTGACAAGGTGCAGTACGCATCAGACCATATGGACCTTTTCCTCGCCTCTGCGAGGAAGCTTGCGGAGGAGAAGACGGCCTATGTCTGCACCTGTTCCCAGGATGAGATCAAGGCACACCGGTTCAGAGGGGAAGCCTGCGACCATGTGGAGTCAGGCGCGTCTGTCGAGGCGTTCGAGAACTTTCTCCATGCTCCTGAAGGGAGCGCCATCCTCCGACTCCATATCGACATGAAGCATAAGAATTCTGCCATGCGTGATCCTGCCATCATGCGGATCATGGAAACTCCCCATTGCAGGACCGGTACGAAATACCGCATCTGGCCGACCTATGATTTCGAGAACAGCATCATGGACGGCCACACAGGGATAACCCATCGGCTGAGGAGCAAGGAATTCGAGCTCCGCAACGAGCTGCAACGTCACATCCAGAGCCTTTTCGGGTTCACGCCGACGAAGATCACTGAGTTCGCCAGGTTCAACATGGAGGGTGTGGAATCATCAGGAAGAAAGATACGGGAGCTCATCGAACAGGGAAAGCTCTCGGGCTGGGATGATCCCTCGCTCACCACGCTGGTCGCACTCCGTCGTCGGGGATTCCAACCGCAGGCCATCAGGGATTTCGTCCTGTCCACCGGCATCACCAAGGCTGAATCTGTCCTCACCTGGCACGACCTGGAGGTCCAGAACCGCCGCATCCTGGATGAGAAGGCTGAACGGTATTTTTTCATCCGGGATCCTGTGAAGATCAGAATCGTCGGGGCGCCTGAGAAGATCGTGGAGCTGAAGAAACATCCTTCGGAGAACCTTGGGACGCGCAGGTTCAGGACAGGGGAATCATTCTTTCTCACCTCTGATGATGTCGCAAGGATCGAAGAAGATAAGCTCTATCGTCTCATGGATCTCCTGAACTTCAAGAAAAAAGGCGACGCATATTCCTTTGTCTCCGACGGCGTGGATGACTACAGGAAACAGGGCACGTCGATCTTCCACTGGCTTCCTGATGACGGGAAGCTCGTCGAGACCGCTGTCCTCATGCCCGATCATCAGACAGTCACCGGTCTGGCCGAGTCCGGTGTCGCTGATTTGAAAGAAGGCAGCGTCATCCAGTTCGAAAGATTCGGTTTCGTACGCCTTGATGCACGTGACGCTCAGAAAGGCTTCTCCTTCTGGTTTACGCATAAGTGATGCATAGATGATACGGTCTTCTGATATCCGCCAGGGTCTTCTGAATGTGTCTCCTGCTTCGTTTCGTCAAGAGATCATCATTCACATAAGATTTTACATAAGATTTTTAAATCAAAAATGTATGTGGTAAACTATATTCCATTGTACCTATAATTGAGAATAGAATCAGGGGGTGTTTTTGTTACTGGAGAGTCAGAACAAATAGAAAGATTTAAATAGGAGTATGTCCAATGAATACATTGTCAAAGAAAAAAGGGCGTATTGCCCATAGGAAGATGAGCAGATCCAAGAAAATGGAAACCGACCCCCCCAAGCAGAGGATGACCACCAGCTTTGTCTCCAATGTCATCTCTGAGATTGTGGGAGAGGACGTGCTGCCTGTCGTGGATTACCTCAAGAACAAGAAAGAGATATCTGAATTCCAGATCGCCGAGAAGATCAGGCTCGAAGTCAACACCATCCGGAACATCCTCTATAGGCTCCACAACCACGGCCTTGTCAACTACATCCGGCGAAAGGACAAGATCAAGGGCTGGTACATCTCCTATTGGACCCTGGACCTCAAGGAGACCAGGCATATCTATGACAAACGGCACAGGGAGATGCTCGAAAACCTCAAGGAACGTCTCTACCGAGAAGAGCTGAACAGGAATTCCTTCTTCATGTGCAAGAACTTCTGTGCCCGGGTCGATTTCGAGACCGCCTCTGATCTCTTCTTCAAATGCCCTGAATGCGGCCAGCTTCTCGAACAGCAGGACAACACCAAGACCATCGAGAACATCAAGCGGAAGATATCCGAGCTAGAGATCGCGATGTGAGCCTGAAGAACACACCATCCCTGCCGTTCGCTCCATTCTCCCGTAACCTTTATAAAGAGACTCTGGTTCCTGGGTTTTGTACCAATGATTGATGAGGGCTCTTCCGGGAGCCTGAGTGAGGTGCCTGAGATTCTTGGGTATCTTCTCCATCATCAAGCATCTTGTTACCATCGGTAAGACTACTAATAAACAGGACGGAGGTCATCATCATGGCAGACGAAGAGAAAAAAGAAGAAGCACCGGAAGCATCGGTCGGTGCTAAAGAAGACACACCGAAGGAAGTCTCTCCGGAAGAGAAAGGAGAAGACAAGTCCAAGGAAGAGCCGAAAAAGGAGGCCCAACCTGAGGAAAATCCTGAAAAAGCTCCAAAAGCTCCTGAGGAAGAACCTAAAGAGCCTAAAGAGAAGCCCAAGGAAGAATCTTCTGCTGAGGAAGAATCCAAGGGCGGGAAGGTCGAGGTGTCTTCAGACAAGATCTTCGACATCGTCGAAGCGGTGAAGGCTTCGGGAAAGATCCGGAAGGGAATCAATGAGGTCACCAAGACCATGGAGCGGGGCGACGCCAAGCTCGTCGTCGTCGCAAAGGACATCTCTCCACCCGAGGTGGTTATGCATCTGCCGCTCCTCGCGAAAGAGAAGGGCATCCCCTTCGCAGAGGTCGATACCAAGGAGGAGCTCGGCGCCGCGGCAGGACTCGAAGTGCCCACCTCCTGCATCGCCGTCGTCGTCGAAGGAGAAGCCAAGGAGAGCATCAAAGAGCTCAGAGGAGAATAGGCAAATAAAATGAGCGAAAAACCAAACATCCCTCCGCGTCGTCCTTCATCGAGACCGGCATCCAAGCCCGGGCAGAAGTCCGATGTCAGGAAAGGGGTCTATTTCTCCACCGCTTTCCCTGCGAAGGTGGAAGAGATCATCGGGAGGACCGGCACCCGCGGAGAAGCCATCCAGGTCCGATGCAGAGTGTTAGATGGGCGGGACAAGAACAAGATCCTGCGACGGAACGTGAAAGGCCCTATCCAGATAGATGATATCCTGATGTTACGGGAGACAGAGATCGAAGCCAAGCAGCTCTCGAAGGGCGGACGCGGCTATGCCTAAGGTGATGATGATGGTCAAATGCAGTTTCAGCGGAGAGAACATCCCCCCGGGGACAGGAAAGATGTACATCAAGAAGGACGGCAAGGTCCTCTACTTCAAGGATTCCAAGAGCCAGAAGAACTACCTCAAACTGGGAAGGAAACCCCGTAATACCAAATGGACCAAAGAGGCTCATAGGGTCAAGGAAGGGACCATCCAGAGCCAGAAGCAGGCAGGCAAGGCACCAGGGGCAAAGAACCCGACGAAAACGCGATGAGGTCGAAAAGATGATACAAAGAAGCCTTGTCCTGATAAAACCTGACGGCGTACAACGCGGACTCATCGGCGAGATCCTCAGACGGTTCGAGCATGCCGGCCTCAAGATGGTCGGCATGAAGATGGTCTGGATGGACAAAGAGCTGTCCAGGAAGCATTATGCAGCCCATGTCGACAAACCGTTCTATCCGAACGTAGAGACGTATATCACCTCGGGCCCTGTCGTGGCACTCGTCCTGGAAGGTGTGGATGCGGTCGAGAACATCAGGAAACTGGTCGGCTCCACCGAACCCAAACAATCGCCGCCGGGAACCATCAGAGGGGACTTCGCCCACATGAGCTATGGCTATGCCGATGCTCACGACCTCTCTGTCAAGAACCTCATCCATGCTTCAGGAACCCCTGACGAGGCGAAAAAGGAAGTGGCGCTCTGGTTTGAGGATGATGAGATCCACAGCTACAAGAGTGTCCATGACGTGCATCTCCTATGAGATCCTCATGCTGCACCCGACCGGACCGATCAAGCAATAACAATGACAGGTGACTATACCCATGGCTGAAAAAATGGTTGACCGCATCACGCGGATAATGAACAATGCAGAAAATATCAGGAACATAGGGATTGCCGCCCATATCGACCACGGCAAGACAACGTTCTCCGACAACATCCTCGCAGGGGCAGGGATGATCTCTGAAGACCTTGCCGGCAAGCAGCTGGTCCTGGACTTCCACGACGACGAGCAGGCACGAGGGATCACCATAGATACGGCATCGGTCTCCATGGTCCATACTGTGGAGAGCAATGAATACCTCATCAATCTCCTCGATACCCCTGGCCACGTGGATTTCGGCGGCGACGTCACCCGGGCCATGCGGGCAGTGGACGGCGCCATCGTCCTCGTCTGCGCATCAGAGGGGGTCATGCCCCAGACAGAGACCGTCCTGCGTCAGGCTCTCAGGGAACGGGTCAAGCCCATCCTGTTCATCAACAAGGTCGACCGGCTCATCAAGGAGCTTCAGCTCACCCCCGAAGCGATGCAGGAACGCTTCGTCAAGATCATAACCCATGTCAATACACTCATATCCAAGATCGCCCCCGAGGAGTATAAAGACGAATGGAAGGTCAACGTCCAGGACGGAAGCGTCATGTTCGGCTCAGCGTTCCATAACTGGGCCATGAGCGTCTCCTACATGAAGACCCACGGCCTCTCCTTCAAGGACATCATCGACGCCTATGAGACCGATACCCAGGGCGAACTCAAAAAAAAGGCACCTCTCCATGTGGTCGTCCTGGACAGCGTCATCCGTCATCTGCCGAATCCTGTTGAAGCACAGCACTACAGGATACCGAAGCTCTGGCATGGTGACCTGGAGAGTCCCGAAGGGAAGAGCCTGCTTACCTGTGATGCTGAGGGCCCCCTGTTCTTCATCGTCACCAAGGTCGTGGTCGACCCTCAGGCAGGTGAGATATCTGCGGGAAGGATCTTCTCAGGAACCGTGAAGAAAGGCATGGAAGTCTATCTCAACAAGGCCAAACAACGGTTGCGTGTCCAGCAGGTGTTCGTCTATAACGGTGCAAAACGGGAGATTGTCGACAATGTGCCCTCAGGGAACATCATCGGCGTCGCCGGGCTCAAGGCAAGCCCCGGCGAGACTGTGACCCTGGACGAGACCGAGCCCTTCGAGAAGATCACCCACATCTTCGAACCGGTGATCACCAAGGCCATAGAAGCGAAGAGACCGTCTGATCTGCCCAAGCTCATCGAGGTCCTGCGAAAGGTGACCAAAGAGGATCCGACCATCCAGATCGAGATCAACGAGGAGACCGGAGAGCATCTGATGCATGGCATGGGCGAACTCCACCTTGAGGTCACCGAGAACCGGATCAAGACAGAGAAAGGGGTGGATATCCAGAGCTCAGCGCCCATCGTCGTCTATCGCGAGACCGTCACCAAACCCGGCGTCGAGTTCGAAGGGAAGTCCCCGAACAAGCACAACAAGTTCCGTTTCCGGGTCGAACCTCTGGATGATGCCATCTCCCAGGCCATACGTGACGGAGACCTTCCTGAGATGCGCATCAAGAAGAAGGACGACCAGATCAGGGATACCCTGGTGAAATGCGGCATGGACAGCAAGATGGCTGTGAAAGTAAAAGACATCTTCAAGGGGAACATCCTCATAGACGCCACGCGTGGAGAGGTCCATATCGGAGAGGTCATCGACATGGTGTCTGACATGTTCGAGGATGTCATGAAGTCCGGTCCTGTGGCAAGGGAGCCTTCCTTCAAGGTCAAGGTGTTCCTGACGGATACAAAACTCCACGAGGATGCCATCCACAGGGGACCTGCCCAGGTGTATCCTGCGGTCAGGAACGGCATACGGGGAGCCATGCTCACCGCAAAGCCCCTGATCTTCGAACCGGTCCAGACCCTGCTCTTCGAATGCCCTGCTGACTATATGGGCGAGATATCCAAACTCATCTCCAACAAGCGGGGACAGCTCCTGGACATGCAGCAGGAGGGAGACCACGTCTCCATAAAGGCGCGTATCCCTGTCGCTGAGATGTTCGGCATGGCCTCTGAGTTGCGTTCTGCCACCGGAGGAAGAGGAAGCTCCTCCCTTGTGGACCAGAATTTCGAGAGATTGCCTGACGAGCTCCAGAAGAAGGTCGTCCAGCAGATACGGGGCAGGAAAGGGCTCAAGGCCGACGACCTGACCATCGGAGAAGAAAGCTGAACTGCTCTCCGGGACGTGACCACGTGACCAGAGGTGTTTTTCCGAGGAGGGGCAACCGCAACATTTAAATATGCCGATAAAACTCCAGGGGTGTACCTTTTAAAGGGAAAAACAGGTCCTCAGGTTCGGGAAGAGGCCGGTCTGATGGCATATCCAAGAACGATGACGATGGGCAAATGATATGCAAATGACATATAAACAACCTATCAAACAGAACAAACAGAACGACCTATCAAACAGAAACAGCAACAGATTCCCTTTGAGAAGATTTGGGAAGATGAAGCTGTTTATCTGAAAGATAACCAAAAAATAAGGAGGAATGAAAAATGGCTAAACACAAACCGCACATTAATCTTGTCTTCATCGGTCATGTTGACCACGGCAAATCCACCACCGTAGGAAGGCTCATGTTCGACTCAGGAAACGTGGGCGAGCAGGCAATGAGAAAGCTCAAGGAGAAGGCCGCAGAGCTGGGAAAAGCAGGGTTCGAATTCGCCTTTGTCATGGACAATCTCAAGGAAGAGCAGGAGCGTGGCGTGACCATCGATCTTGCCCATAAGAAATTCGAGACCGACAAGTATTATTTCACCATCATCGACGCTCCTGGACACAGGGATTTCGTCAAGAACATGATCACCGGGGCATCGCAGGCAGATGCCGCTGTCCTGGTAGTCGCAGCAAATGACGGCGTGATGGCCCAGACCAAGGAGCATGTCTTCCTCTCCAAGACGTTGGGTGTCCAGCAGCTCATCGTGGCCGTCAACAAGATGGACATGAAGGACTATGCTGAGGATGTCTTCAATAAGGTGAAGGAACAGGTCTCAGCCCTCCTGAAGAGCACAGGATTCAAGATCGATGAGATCCAGTTCGTGCCCATAGCCTCTCTTCCGGGAGACAATGTCTTCAAGAAGACAGACAAGATGGGATGGTATTCAGGTCCCAGTCTCATCGATGCGATCAATAATCTCAAAGAGCCCGAGAAACCGACAAGCCTTCCCCTGCGGATGCCCATCCAGGATGTGTATAACATCACCGGAATCGGCGTCGTGCCTGTCGGAAGGGTCGAGACCGGCATCATGAAAGTGGGCCAGAAGGTCATCGTCGTCCCTGGCAGAGAAGGCAAGGGCGTTCCCGGAGAGATCAAGTCCATCGAGATGCATCATGAACAGATGGAGACCGCTGAACCCGGGGACAATGTGGGCATCAACGTCAGAGGGATAGGCAAGAAGGACATCGCCAAAGGAGACGTGCTCGGTCCTGTGGATAATGTGCCGACCATCGCCAAGGAGTTCACCGCGCAGATAGTCGTCTTGAACCATCCCAGCGTCATCACCGTCGGCTATACGCCTGTCTTCCACATCCATACCGCCCAGGTCGCCTGCCAGATCGTGGCCATCGAGAAGAAGCTCAATCCGGCCACGGGAGAGGTCCTGGAAGAGAATCCCGACTTCATCAAGAACGGTGACGCCGCCTTCGTGAAAGTGAAACCGGTGCAGCCGCTGGTCATCGAGAAGCAATCAGTCATCCCCCAGCTGGCAAGGTTCGCCGTCAGGGATTCTGGTGCAACGGTCGCAGCCGGCATCTGCACGGAGCTCGTGAAAAAGACCGAATGAACTTTTGCTCTTTTCCTTTTCATGATGAACTTGAGTTTTATCATGGGGTACGCACTCAGATAATCAACAGGCAACAACCATGCAACGAGCGAGAATAAAACTGGCGAGCATCGATATCATCAAGGTCAACCAGACCTGTGATTATATACGGGATATCGCAGACAAGACCGGTGTCGATATGCGTGGGCCCATCCCTCTGCCGACCAAGAGACTCAAGGTCACCACCCGAAAATCTCCTGACGGCGAAGGTTATGCAACCTGGGAACGGTTCGAGATGAGGGTCCATAAGCGGCTCATCGACCTGGGGATCGACGAGCGGGCCCTGCGATTGGTCATGCGTGTGCCTATCCCTCCGGGTCTCAACATCGAGATCGAGATGATCGATGTCTGAGCAGGTTTCTGCCTTTCTTGTGTTTTTCTTGTGCTTTCCTTTTTTCTCCATCGAGCCCCTTTTGCCGTCCACTCCATCCTATGAACTCTCCTGTGATGATGCCAGTCCTATGAATCGTCGTATCCTTGAAAGAGAAAGAACGCTTTGCAAGAATGAGACTGAGAAGAATGGAAGAATAAGGGCAGCAAGGTTTCAGACATCAAAGCCCAGAGAGAAGATGACACCTTTTATCTTGACCTCTTCCTGATGCTGTGTTGCTGTCCTTTCGGTGAGGAGCGAGAGGGTGGCGCCCACTTTCTCTTCTATGGAATGCATATGCTGCCTGAGCATGTTCACATGGGTCTCGTCGCTGGAGATGACCAGCTTGATCCTGTCGGCTTTCTTCAGTCCGGCCTTCTTCCTCATCTCCTGGACCCTCCGTGTCACCTCACGGGCAAATCCCTCTGCTTCGAGCTCTTCTGTCTGCATGATATCCAGATAGAGATGGCCGTTCCTGAAGGGTACCTGCACATACTTCTCCGGCACCACATAGCCGAAGGTCACCTGTTCCGGAAGTATGGTGACCTCTTCCTCCCCCAATCCCAGTCTGATGACGAACTTTCCCTCATGGTCGAAATGCTCCTTGACGGATTCTGCAGACTCCTGGGCCAGCTTGGTTATGATTGATGGTGCCTTGTCCTTGAACGCCTTGCCGATGGGTCCTGCATTGGCCTTCACGGTCATCTTCACTTCATCGAAACGGCTGACCACCGCGATCTCCCGCAGGTTGGTCTGGCGCCTGATGATCCTGTCAAGCCGTTTTGCAGCTTCCTCGACCTCTTTGTCACGGATGACGATGATGGCTCGCTGTAGCGGCCAACGGACACCCAGCTGCGCCCTCTCCCGTGCGAAGAGGATCGCCTGGATGATGGCTTTGGACTGTTCCACCTGTGACTCAAGAGTCTCATCTATCCGTCCTTCCTGATGGGTCGGCCATCCGAGATGATGGACTGATTCTGCCTTGAGATGGAAGGTCTTCCGGAAGTCCTGGTAGATGGTCTCGGTGATGAACGGAGCGATGGGGGCGAAGAGCCTGAGCGTCACCATCATGGTCTCATAGATGACCCGGATGAACATGGCTTTGTGCTTCTCATCTTTCGTTACCTTGTCTCTTGTCAGTTGGATATAGGTCCTGGAAAGCTCCAGAAAGAGCTCCCCGACAACCTGAGGAAGCTCGTTGATGCGATAGGCATCGAACCGTTCGGTCGCCTTTTTTATGGTCGAATGTATCCTGGAGACCATATACTGTTCCTCCAGATCATAGGAGTCCTCGATGCCTCCCAGCACCTGCGGGTCGATACCAAGATGCGTTGCATAGTCGATGAGATAATGATGCAGGTTCCAGAGTATCTGCAGATGCTTCATCTTGGTCCTGAGATCGTCCTTGTTGTAGTTCAGGTCAAGGCCGGGGTTCGCGGCGCCGATCAGGTAATAGCGGAGGAGGTCTGCGCCATCCTTGTCGACCACCTCGTCAGGGGTGATGATGTTTCCCAGTGATTTCGACATCTTCTTGCCGGAAGCGTCCTGGACAAACCCATGCATGTAGACATGGGTGTAGGGCGGCTTTCCGAAAGCGATCTGGGAAGCGATCATGAGCAGGTTGAACCATCCCCTGATCTGGTCTTTGCCTTCAAGGATGAAGTCTGCAGGGAACAGGGTGCTGAAGAGCTCATCCTTCTGAGGATAATCAAGACAGTTCCAGGAGACGGTGCCGGCATCCACCCAGACATCCAGGACGTCAGGGATCCTGCGATAGGTCTTCCCTCCCTTCCTGATGACGATGCTGTCGACGGTGGATATATGGAGATCATCGACCTTCTTTCCAGAGAGCGTCTCCAGCTCTTCGGCAGAACCGATGACCAGATAATCTCCCTCTTCTTCGACATTCCTCCAGATGGGCAGAGGAGTTCCCCAATAGCGCTGTTTTGATATGGAATTGTCCCGCAGGTTCTTCAGCCAGGAGTCGAAGGCATTGAAGGCTGTCTGCGGCACCCAGCTTATCTGTTCATTGTCTTTGATCATCTTCTCCTTGAGATCTTCTATCCTGAAGAACCATTGCTTGGTCGTCCTGAAGATGACCGGCTGATGATATCTCCAGTCGTGGGGATACTCGTGTTCGACCATGCTTGTCGCAACGAGCGCCCCGACCTCCTTCAGCTTCTCGATGAACTTCCTGTCGTCTTTTCTGGCGACGAGACCAGCGAAGGGCCCCATGCTCTCTGGGAAGACCCCGCGTTCGTCCACAGGATTCCATGCAGGAAGATCGTTCCGGTATCCTATCTCATAGTCCTCGGGGCCGCAGCCCGGGGCGCAATGGACCAGCCCTGTCCCGGCTGTGGTGTCGACGTATTCAGAAGAGAGAACAACGGTGTGGGTCTTCGGATGCCCTTTCCTGATGCGGTCGTACTCCTGGTGCAGCAGCTGCTGCAGCGGATGGACATATTCCCGGCCTTCGAGGTCTTTTCCTTTCCTGGTCTCGAGGACCTTGTAGGTCTTCTCGGCGACGCCGCTGATGAACACGTTGGCGAGGGCGGCTGCGACATACCATATCTCGTCACCGACCTGAGCCCTGACATAGTCCAGATCAGGGTTGACCATGATGGCAAGGTTCAGAGGGATGGTCCATGGCGTCGTCGTCCAGATGATGAAATACTCGTTCTTCGTGCCTTTGAGCTTCATCTTGATGAAGATGGACTCGTCCCGGAGGGTCCTGTATTCCAGCTCATGCTTAGCGAGGGCGGATTCGGTGTTGGTGCACCAGGTCATGGTCCTGAGCCCTTCGTAGAGCCGGCCTTTCTCATGCGCTTTCTTGATGAGCCACCATTCCCCCTCCATGAACTCTTTCGTTATGGACTGGTAAGCGTTGGCGAAGTCCATCCAGACGCCCAGACGGGAGAATTCCTTGTTCATGATTTCCATATTGGACACGCAGAGTTTCCTGCACTCCCCGATGAACCGGGGAATCCCGAACTTCTGGATGTCTTCCTTGGTCTTCAGGCCGAGCTTCTTCTGGGTGGCATTTTCCGTCGGCAGGCCATGCATATCGTAGCCGGCCCGGTCCCATACGTTGAAACCCTGCATGCGCTTGTAGCGCAGGATTGCATCCTTCAATGATTTGTTCCATGCTGTCCCAAGATGGATCCTTCCTGATGTATAGGGCGGACCGTCCAGAAAATAGAAGGGCTTTCCTCCTTTGGTCATTTCCCTGAGCTTCTGGAGGATGCGATGGCTCTCCCAGAAGGCCGCTACTTTGGCTTCCTCTTTCAGGGGTTCATAGACAGAAGGCATGCTTCCTGATAACAGGAACTTCTTTAAAAAGGTTATTGCTTCCTCTGTCTCAGAACGGAAGCCAGGAAATACGGCTTCTGCGACGGAGAAAACGTTTGAGTTCATCTTCCCAATGGTCAAAATCGGAAAATTCACGCTCTTTCTTCCTGAATTGGGGCGTATGATAATACGACCTGCCGTTCCTGGTGGAGAACTTGAATTTCTTGTGGAGCATCTCATGATAGACCACCAGGTCGAGGAGCTCTTCCGGCGCGTCCTTCAGTACGGTGGAGATGGAGATGGTGTCTGTTCCGTATTCGTAGCTGCCGAGCTTTCTCATGGAAGCCGTTCCCCAGACAAGGTTCGGCCTGTCGACCATGCCGTTGAGGTATCGTTCGTTCATCCTGTCGAAGGATTCCGCAATATCCGGCTCGAAGGTGTCTTTCTCTACTCCGATATGGACATTCTGGAGAAAGATGTTATAGAGGTCCATGGCAAGGGTCTTCTTGGGAGCCTTCCTGGTGCCGAAGAGCTTGAGGAGCAGGGTCTGGATGAGACCCTTCCTGATCTCCCGGTCTACCCCTCTCCAGGCCTTGCTCATCCTGATGGTGAGGTTGTTCTGGCGATGGAGGATGTTGGCATTATACGAAGAGAACCTCCCTGAATAACGTATTTTGGCCTCATAGCTAGGGATCCTGTCCGGATAGAGTTCCCTGAAGGCTTCTTCGACGATGTCCATCTTGTTTCGGTGCACACTCCTCCTGTTATTATTTCTTCTGTTGCTTATCTTCTTCTGTTACTTATGTTTTACTTATGTTTTCCCCTCTTGCGCTGCATCTCTGCCCAGCCTTCCTGCCCATTATCCTTATCGCTCTTTCCCTCCAGCGAACCGTGTCCAAAACCGCGGAAACATATGCCGAAAGGATGGAAAAGCTTAAAAGAATGTTTGTGTAGCGCACTGCCATGATCATCACCATCTCAGGAACACCGGGTGCAGGGAAATCGACTGTCGCCGATGTCCTCGCAAAGAAGCTTCATATGAAACGTTACTCCATCGGCGACCTCAGGGGAAAGATGGCCAAGGAGCGCGGCCTGACCATAGACGAATTCAACAGGATCGGAGAGAAAGAGGCATTCACCGACAGGGATGCTGATGCCTACCAGAAACGTCTTGGTGAGACAGAGGACAATTTCATCATCGATGGACGGCTGTCCTTCCACTTCATCCCTCAGTCATTCAAGCTGTTCCTCAAATGCGATGCTGCCGTCGGCGCTGCACGCATCTATAAAGACCTTGCAAACCGAAGCGATGAAGCATCCTATGGTTCCCCTGAGGAGGTGGCTGCTGCCATCGCAGAGCGGATGGCAAGCGATTCTCGCCGCTACCAGAAATATTATGGCCTTGATCCGTTGAAGGAAGAGCTCTATGATCTGGTCATCGATACCACATCGATGACGGTCGACGAGGTGGCAGAACAGGTCCTCCTTCATCTGCCGGTTCATCCGCCGAAATGAGGCCTGCTTTCTATCCACGCTCTCTGTCCATCACCTCCTTTGCAGCGTGCCCTTTTTTTCATCTTTTCAAAGCAGTCCCCGCCATCCCTGTTCGTCCGGCCTGTCGATCCTGTGCGTAGCGAACGAAACCTTTATAAAGAGGGTTGGATTCATCTGGAACCGTTCTTCTCGTGCTTTTTTCCGAGCTAGAATGGAAAGCAAAGAGGTATCCGCATGGCAAAGGAGGAAACGGTTCACAGGGGAGATTTCATAGAGATAGCTTTCACCGGCAAGGTCACCGATACCGGTGCAGTATTCGATACCACCGAGAAGGACATCGCTGAAGCGAACGAGCTCAACTATCGGCCGGAGGAACTCGGAAGGAAGATCATCTGTCTCGGCGAGAACCATATCCTTCCTGGTCTGGAACAGGCACTGGAGTCCTCGACAATCGGGAACGAAAAGACTATCCTGCTGGCCCCTGACCAGGCCTTCGGAAAGAAGGATGCGTCGCTCATGCGTCTCGTATCGACGAACCACTTCCGCAAGGAAGGCATCAGACCGGAGCCAGGCATGCAGGTGAGCATCGACGGCACCCTGGGGATCGTCAAGACCATCTCAGGCGCGAGGACGCTCGTCGACATGAACAACCCTCTTGCAGGAAGAGAGGTCTCCTATGAGATCACCATCATCCGGCGTGTCCTCGATCCTGCGTTGCAGGCCGCCTGGACCATCAACAACGAATTCGGTTTTCTCCCCCGGGTGGAAGCCAGGAAGGATCCCCAGAAGGATCCCAAGGGAGAGCTCATCATTCATGTCCCGCCGAAGTTCCCTCCAGAACTCCGGAAAACTGTCACTGAACGGGTGCAGAAACTCATCCCTCAGGTTTCATCAATCACCGTCGATGAAAGCGACGAAAAAACAAACAACAAGGTTTAAATAGGAGCGATTCCATAATTTCCCTGTCTGCCAACGGCAGCGGAGGGCTTCAGGATGGATGATTTCATCGCAGAGGACAATTCACGTGAACAGGGACAGGGCATAGACCTATCGAGAAATGACCAGGGGAATGAAACAGCTTCCTCGGTGAAGATGGCGGTGAAGACAAACCCGCCTCATAGGCCTGTGTCCCATCTGGAGCAGGAAGAGAAATTGCCCAATGTTCTCGATGATGAGCTCGAGAATCTGCTCTCCCGACAGAAAGCGACCATAAAGGTCGTCGGAGCCGGCGGCGGCGGGAACAACACCATCAACAGGATCACCGAAGTCGGTGTCTACGGAGTCGAGACCATCGCTGTCAACACTGATGCGCAGGACCTGCTGTATACTACCGCAGACAAGAAGATCCTCATCGGCCGCGACCTTACCCAGGGTCTGGGTGCCGGGTCCATCCCCAAGGTGGGAGAAGAAGCTGCCAGGGAATCAGAGCATGACGTGAAGAAATCCCTCGAACACTCAGACATGGTCTTCATCACCTGTGGCCTCGGAGGAGGCACCGGAACAGGGTCGGCACCGGTCATAGCAGAGATCGCAAAGAAGCTCGGTTGTCTCACGGTCGGTATCGTCACCCTGCCATTTACCATGGAAGGCCAGCGCCGCTATGAGAACGCCATCATCGGCCTGGAACAGCTTGAACGGCTGGTGGATACCCTGATCGTCATCCCCAACGACAAGCTCCTGGAACTTGCGCCGAACCTGCCGCTCCATACTGCATTCAAGGTCGCCGATGAGATCCTCACCAATGCGGTGAAAGGGATCGCCGAACTTGTCACCAAGACCGGGCTCGTCAACCTGGATTTCGCAGACATCCGCGCGATCATGTCTGATGGCGGTGTAGCGCTCATCGGTGTAGGCGAATCCGATTCAGAACACCGTGCCATCGATGCGGTGGAGAAAGCGATCAACAACCCGCTGTTGGACGTGGATATCCAGGGAGCGTCCGGAGCGCTCATCAATGTCATGGGCGGGAACGACATGACCCTTGACGAGGCCAGGAAAGTCATCGAGGCTGTCTCCGAACGTCTGGACGAGGACGCCCGGATCATCTGGGGCGCCCACATCAGCGAGGACATGGCCAACTCCATCCGCACCATGCTCATCGTCACCGGTGTCCACTCAAGCCAGATACTGGGAGGGACCCGGACAAAGGACAGCCCTCAGAAAGAGATCGAACGGGAACTGGGCATAGAGTTCATCGACTGACCTGACTGACCACAGGAACACAGAGGAAGAAAAGAAAGAAGAGAACAGATACCTCTGAACAGAATATGAAAGAAAATCAAGACATAAAAGAAAATAAAAGATATAAAATATAAAAGAAAAAAGGAAGAGATGCGAAAGAAGAGATTGCGTCCCATGGAGCATAAAAAATGAAATGGCAAAAGTTCAAGCTGTTCGTGCAGGAAAGCATACGTGTATTGCGTGTGACGAAGAAACCTGACAAGTTCGAATTCATGACCATCTCAAAGGTCACCGGACTCGGGATCATCATCATCGGCCTTATCGGATTCATCATCCATCTGATAAAGAGCATCTTTGTATGATACTGTCATGACGAGGAATCACCATGAGCGATAAAAACAAGAAAGCAACAGAAGAACCTGCGAAGGACGACGTTAGCACGCTGAAGTCGGACCTGCCGGACGAACATGAAGATGAGATGCTTGCCGAATTCAATAAAGGGGAAACCGGCTCCTCCTCAGGCATCCACATCAAAGTCCGCTCCAGACTACCGAAAGATGCAGAACATGCCCCCCGGGTCGAGGAGACTCCTGAAGAAGAAAAAAAACCGGAGAAAGAGGTCCGGGCAAAGATGGACACCAAGCTGTTCGGCCTTCGGACGACCGCCAACCGGGAGGATCAGGTCATGGATTTCGTCTCCAGCAATGCTGCGAAACGAAAGCTGAAGGTCCTGTCGGTAATCAGACCGCATGGCATGCGGGGGTATATCTTCCTTGAGGCCACGACCAAGAGCGACGCAGAACAGGCGGCGTTCAATGTTCCCTATGCACGAGGAATCCTTCCCAAAGAGATAGCCTATGAAGAGATCGAGCATATGCTGGCTCAGGTGAAACGTGACATCAATATCCGCAAGAATGACATAGCAGAGATAATCTCCGGTCCCTTCAAGCGTGAAAAGTGCAAGATCACCCGTATCGACAAGACCAAAGAAGAGGTCGTTGTCGAGCTGCTTGAGGCAGCGGTCCCCATACCGATCACCCTGAAGATGGATTCCATCAAGGTCATCCGTCGTGACGAGGATGAGGACATATAAATATGATAAAATATATAACAATGCGGATAAACGACGTCGACCGGAAAACATCCGTCCAGGACCTGCTCTGTTCAGGACAACTCCTGTGGCGATAAGCCGAAATAAAGGCTCATCATCAACCAAAGCGAGGAAATCATCATGGCAAAGGAAAAGATTGAGGTTTTGATCCAGGGCGGCAAAGCGACCGCTGCCCCTCCTCTGGGACCTGCACTCGGACCCATGGGAGTCAATATCGGTCAGGTCGTCAGCGAGATCAACAAGAAGACAGCGAGCTTTCAGGGTATGCAAGTGCCTGTGAAGGTGCTCATCGATTCCGAAACAAAGGCATTCGAGATCGAGATAGGTACCCCCCCTGCTTCCTCTCTGATCATCAAAGAGGCAGGCATCAAGAAAGGGGCATCGAATCCGCTCACCGACAAAGTGGCAGACCTGAAGATAGAGCAGATCATCAAGATCGCAAAGATGAAAGAGGATAGTCTGCTCGGCAAGACCCTGAAGGAGAAGGTCAAGGAGATCGTGGGAACATGTCAGAGCATGGGGATCCTCGTGGAAGGGACACCTGCCCTGGAGACCATCGGTCGCATCAATGAGGGAACCTTTGACGAGGCCATCCGTCTCGAGAAGACCGAACTTTCCGCAGAGGAGCTCAAGACCCTCGATGAGGAAAAGAAACGGCTTGCTGAAGAGCTGGAGAAGAGGCGTGAGGAATTCACCAATATCGCCAAACAGACACTTTCAGAGATGAAAGGAAAGCCTTCCTCGGCCATCAAACACAAACTCCAGGAACTGAAGATACCTGAACAGGTCATCAAGGAGATCCTTCCTGAAGATGAGGCTGAGAAGCCTGCTGCTGGTGCCCCTGAAAAGAAGGAGGAGAAGAAATAGCCACTTCCCCTTCCGGCCCGGGATTCCGACCCCCTTTTTTATGATTTTTCTTGATTTTCTTTTTTCTTTCGGTTACCTATGCGCATCTATGTCCGCTTCTGCTGGTGCTCCTCTTTCGCTGCGCTCTCAGAAACACGCTTCTTTGCCTCGCTGGTGGTCTCCCATGCATATCCTTGCTTCTCAAGCTCAGCGAGGATGATCCTGATCCGTTGTTTCTGGTCGCCTAACCCTTTCCAGTCGACCAGCAGCATCCGGCAGGGGCAATCATTGCTTTCCAATGCCTGGATACACATCTCCAGGTTCATATCGGTCAGAGCATATTTTGGGCAGATGTGTCCGACAGCGTAGCTTCCCCGGGTCATGATATCAAAAAAGTTGGATGCAGTATGGGTGCCGCCGATGCCTACCGCAGCCACGGCAGAAGGAACCCTCTGTTCCAGGATGTCCTGGGCCAGCCTGAGTATCTGGGCTGCCATGAAGTTTCCGGCATCGTCGTCCTGCCACCGGGCTTCATCAGAACCTATCTCCATGAACATGATCGGCTTCCTGATATGCGGGCCGTGATGGGTCACTTCCTGGACAATCTCATACGCGTCAAGGTTCCCCTGCTTCTCCACGCCCTTATCTGCAACCATGTTTTTCAGACAATGCTTCAGTATCAGGGGAGAAGCCACGCAGAGCTGTTTCTCCTTTCCTCCCATCTCGTTCTTGCCCCAATTTCCTGGTATGTGACAGGTGAGGCTGGGTATGCCTGATCTGCTCTGATGTCTGGATGCGAAGATGAAGAAATCCGCATCGATCTCCCCATCAAGATCATCGAGCGCTATAAGCTGTCGGTCGGTCGTATAGACCCTGATCTTCTCTCCTTGTCCCTGAAGGTGATGGATCGGATGACCGTCAAAAAGTTCGGTTCCCTCTACCAGCTCTCCGCTTCTGATCATCGCACGCAGCATGTTGGATGATGCTGAGTCTCTAGTCGAACAGATGACGGCAACGTGTCCATAGGCGGGGATCATGCTCCTGCGAAAATCAACAAGATATTTAAATCATAGTGGTCAACAGGATATAGGTCCCTCTCATCCTTTGGGGCATAGAACCTCTGGGGTCCTCAGCTCAGCAGTTGCTGTCTTACACCTCAAATCCGCAAATCCCCTGACCATGACCAAAGAAACCATCATACAGGTATTGAAGAAGGAGACCGGCCTGAAGAATCCTGAACTGGAACGGCCGAAAGACATCCTTCATGGCGATTTCGCTTTTCCCTGTTTTGCCCTCGCGAAGACGCAAAAGAAGAGCCCGGTCATCATCGCCAAGGAACTTGCTGCAGCCCTTGTCGACATCGCCGGGGTCGAGAAGGTCGAAGCTCTCGGTCCTTACCTCAATTTCTATCTGGAACGGGGTTCGTTCACCGAGGAGGTCCTCTCTGCTATCAGGAAACAAGGTTCTGCATACGGTCGGGGAGAAGACCGAAAGAAGACCTATATGCTCGAATTCTTCCATGCGAACACCCACAAGGGCGTGCATATAGGCCATATCCGGAACATCTCGCTCGGCGAAGCTCTCTCAAGGATATACACCCATGCAGGCTTTCGGGTGATCCGGGTCAACTATCAGGGGGACATCGGACCGCATGTGACCAAATGCCTCTGGGGCTATCTCCATCTCGAAAAATACAAAGGAAAGGAACCCGCTGACCACCGCGGTGTGTGGCTCGGCAGGATCTATGCAGAAGCGAACGGGATCATCTCTGCGAACAAAGAGCTCGAGAATGAAGTCCGGGAGATGACTAAACGTCTCTATGACGGCGATCCAGAACTGGTCAGCGTCTGGAAGAAGACGCGCCAATGGTGCCTGGATGATTTCGCGAAGATGTATGAGGATTTTCACGTCCATTACGATCGTCTCTATTTCGAATCAGAGGTAGAGCAGGCAGGGAAAAGGATCGTGCAGGATATGCTGAAGAAAGGCATCGCAAAGATGAGCGACGGTGCCACCATAATGGACCTGGAAGACGACCATCTCGGCGTCTATGTCCTCCTCCGCAACGATGGCGTGGCCTTGTATCATACCAAGGATCTTGCCCTCGCCGAACTCAAGAGCAAGGAATTCCAGGTCGACAAGAGCTTCCACATCGTCGGAAAGGAACAGGAGCTCTATTTCAAGCAGCTCTTCCGGACCTTTGAGCTGATCGGCTCGCCCATGGCAGGAAAATCATTCCATGTCATCTATGCGTTGGTCATGCTCCCCGAGGGAAAGATGTCCTCACGCGAAGGTAATGTGGTGTGGTATGATGAGCTCATCGAAAAGCTGCTCGCTCTCGCAGACGAGGAGATCAGGAAGCGTCATCAGGACTGGAAAGAGGACAAGGTGAAAAAGACCGCGACATTCATCGCCTACGGAGCCCTGAAGTTCGCCATGGTCAACAGGGATAATTCCAAGGCGATGGTCTTCGACTGGGACAAGGCCATGGATTTTGAAGGAGAGACCGGTCCCTATGTCCAATATGCCTATGCACGGATACAGAGCATCTTCCGAAAGCATGGGGCAAAGGTCCCTGAACAGGCGAAGGTGCATCTCCTGACGACAGATCTTGAACGGAGGATCATCAACCATCTCTCGGTCTTTCCAGATGCGGTGACCAGGGCAGCACGGACCAAAAAACCAATCCTCGTCGCACGCTATCTTCTTGACCTTGCACAGCTCTGGAACGAGTATTATCATGCCTCGCCGATCCTCAAAGCAGAGGATGATCTTCGTGATGCACGTCTTTCGCTCATCGAGGCCATAGGGACGGTCATCGAGGTGGGCATGGACCTTCTTGCCATAGACCTCCCCCCACAGATGTGATGCTTCGACCAGCACCAGCCAGCTACCTCCTGAAATGTTCTCAGGATTTCTTCGGATTCCTTCTCTTCATGTCGCCTGGTGACTGGATAGGGCTATACTCCTGCCTGACCCCTGAAAAAAACAAAGAACTGAAAGGAGCTTGCAGCAGAAGAAACAGAAGAGCATAAAAAGAAAACAGAAAGAGAATAAAAGGGAATAAAAAGGGAATAAAAAAGAAAGACACCATCACCTCCTTCTGAATGCTATTGTCAGGAGCAGGATGACTCCTGCGATCAAGAGCAGATTCAGGAGGACGAGCAACATTATGCCCATGCTGCTGCTCCAGAAGTCTCCTTTCTGCATGACCGGACCGTAGGTGATGGACGGTTGAGCCACAAGATTACCGGTTACAGCAGGAGTCGTCTCCACGACAACGGTCCTTTGGTTCCCTGTCTCTGCCTGCTCACCTGATGATGTGGTCCCCTGTGGAGATCTGTCTCCCAGGATGCATCCTGATATCTTCAGGGGGATGTTCTTCGTGTCCTCCAGGCGGGTGTCATCATAGTACGCATCGATCTGCAGGTCATAGGTCCCGTCCTTGGCATCCTGGGGCCGGTCTATGATGAAGGTCTCCTCATAGACTGAATCATCTTCATCATCTGCTTCCAGGTCGATGCCACTGCGCTCGAAGAAGATACCCAGATCGGCATTCTGGATGACCACCCTGACCGAATCCTCCTCATCCTCGCCAAAGTTGATGACCCTGACACGGAGGGGTGTGCTGTCCTCGCAGGAGAGGACCTCGGGATTCAAGAACGCCTGATCGATGACCAGGGAATGCCTGTCCTTGTTCACTTTCAGGGTGAGCTCTGCTCTCGCCTCGTGACGCTTTCCGTTCTCATCACGTCCGACCGCTTCGATGATGACCGGATAGTCCCCTTCTTCAAGGAAGGTCGGGAGATGGAACTTGAGGGTCTTCTTTTCGGTATCTCCCGGGCGTATGTCAAAATCGTCGGAATACTCGTCGAGGTTGTCCCCGTCATCGATGTCCTGGATCGTTACCGTTATCTCCACATTCTCGATGTCAGGACCGTCCTGGCCATAGAGGTTATCCACCTTTACCTTGAACTCGACGTCAGACTCAGGCTTCGCCTCTTTTCGAATCCGGTCACCGTCCTTAAGATTCGAGTCCTTCTTTCCGTCTACTTTGACGTCGATGTCAGAGATGGCCATGCGGCTACAGACATCCTCATAGTTGACGGTGGATGGGAATGACAGGGGGTTGAAGCTCTCATCGTAGCTGGTCCGCATGAACCCTATCATATCTCCGTCCTTTGCGCAATATTTTCCTTCGATGCTCCCGAAATCGGTGTTCCAGCAGTTACCGGGCGTATCGAAGCCGACAGGAGAAAGTTTCCATCCGTTGTCATCGATGAAGAAGCCCCATGACTCGTTTCCCCACTCACATGCGGCTCCCATCGCATTGTCACCGACTCCATTGATCCTGCAGAGGGCATGGCCGAAGGCACCGGCCTGACTCCAGGTCAGGGGCAGGCTCGATGCTTCAAGGGTCTGGAACCCGTCTGCGTTATCACCAACGCTCAGACATTCAGTATGGACGTTTCCGTCAGGATACTGCACGACAAGGGCCACATCGGCCCCGAAGACGGTGATGCTGCTCAGGATGAACAGGATAGCCAGAGCAAGGATCGTCAGGGTCATCCGCCCATGCAATCTGCTGCCATCCGAGGGTAACCTAAATAACCTAGATGCTCCTTTCGATTTCATGCTATCTCCCCCCTTACTTTTCCACCGCCCAGGATGAAAAAGTCATCAAACATATCAATCCATCAATCTGACAATGATGCCTGACCGGACACTCGCAAAACTATCTGCTATCCTCTTTTCCAGTCATGCACGCAATCAAGAACCTCTTTTTTCCTGTCCTAAGCGGGCCAGCTTATTCTTATATCTTTCTATGAGTTCAAGGGTGATGGCCTGTTCAGAGAAACCGCCGATCCTGTCCGCCATCTTTTTCGCAGGTCTGAGGACCGACGAGAAGAGGACGTTGGAAAGGATATGGACGAAAGAGAACGGAAGCGCGGTCAGGATGAGCGAGAACAGGGCGAAGGGAAAGAAAGTCAATGAACCGACATCCACTATCGCTTCGAAACAGAGCGTCGCGACCAGCGTGACCAGGCCAATCTCCCAATAGCGTGCCTCACTGCGGAGCTGACCGCCGAGAAACCCTGCCACCCCGAATCCGAGGGCCTGAAAGATCGTCCAGGGACCCTGCCCGCCGAAGACGAGATAGTTGGAGAGATATAATGAACCGGCACCCACGGCAAATCCTCTGGATCCTCCGAACATCCACCCGGCGAGTATGGCGAAAAAGGTCAGGGGTTCGACGCTCGGCATCCATTGGAACGGGACCCGGAGCAGAGCAGCACCGATGATGAAGGTCAGGAGGAACAGCACCTCCTTGATACGCAAGAGCTGGAGGTTCTTCTGCAGAGCGGCAAGACCGACGCGGAGGGATGTCGCTTCGCCAGACTGCTCATGCTCTATGAGACGGCCGGACTGAACCTGTGACTGGGCGACCGTGGCCAAGGACGGTTCTCTGAGAAGAAGGACCTTTGATGGTTCGCTCCTGCCTGATCTCATTTTTTGATGGTTATGTGGTTATGTTTTAATGGTTATGCTGGTCATGCAATGGTCTAGTTCTTCGACGGTCAATAGTTCTTGGAGAAATAGGCCCAGTGTTTCGCTTTCTTTCCACAGGCAACACATTGATGATCGCCCAAAGCAGGCTGGTCGAAGGGGATGCACCGGGCCGTTGCGCCGCCGGTATCTTCTTTTATCTTCTCTTCACAGGAGATGGCTCCACAGAAAGGCGCCAGGACCAGGCGTCTCTCACCTATCGCCTTCTTCAGTTGAGTGTAGGAGGTCACCTTCCGGATGCTCTCTTCAAGATGTTTCTTGGCCTTCTCGAAAAGCGAGCGCTGGATAGCATCAAGAAGCGTGCTGAACGACTCATTCAGGGTCTTCCAGGAAACGTCCTTCTTCTCGCCTGTATCCCTCCTGACAAGGACACAGGACCTCTTCTCGATGTCTCGAGGACCAAGCTCGATGCGGACCGGGATGCCCTTGAGTTCCCATTCGTTGAACTTCCATCCAGGTGAAAAACCCTCCCTGTCGTCAAGAACGATGCTGAATCCCTTCAGCGATGCGCTCAGCTTCTTTGCCTGAGCCAGGACCTCTTCCTTGTCCTTGTCCCGGTAGATGGGGACGATGACACCCTGGGTATGCGCGACAGCCGGAGGCATCACCATCCCTTTGTCGTCACCATGCATGAGGATGGTCGCACCGATGAGCCTTGTCGAGATTCCCCAGCTGTTCTGCCATGGATGGTGCTCTTTCTCATCCTTGCCCACATAGGAGATGCCGAAGGTCTTCGCAAACCCCTGGCCGAGATTGTGGGATGTACCGCACTGCAATGCCTTGCCGTCGGGCATGAACGCCTCGATGGTCGTCGTATATTTGGCACCTGCGAATTTCTCTTTCTCGGTCTTCCTGCCGGCGATGACCGGGAGGGCAAGGAGATGTTCACACAGTCCTGTGTATTCATCCAGGAATATCCTGACTTCGCGGTCACACTCCTCCTCTGTCTCGTAGACACAATGGCCTTCCTGCCAGAGGAACTCCCTGCTCCGAAGGAACAGCTTGACATCAGAGACCTCCCAACGGACGATATTGCACCATTGGTTGATCCGCAGAGGAAGGTCACGCCAGCTCCTGATCCACCGGGCATAGGCATCGTACATGATGGTCTCTGAAGTCGGCCTGATGGCCAGACGTTCCTGGGACCCCTCATCTTTGTTCTGGACCCAAGCGACCTCGGGGGAGAATCCCTTGGCATGCTCGGCCTCCTTCTCAAAGAAACTCTCTGGGATGAACAGCGGAAAATAGGCATTCTTGACATGATGTTCATCCAGCCGCCTGTTGAAATAATCCATGATGGACTGCCAGAGGGCATATCCATGGGGCCGGATGATCATGCATCCCTTGACCGGTGCATAGTCGGCCAATTCAGCCTTGGTGACCACCTGGCCATACCATTCGGGCATATCATCGGCCTTCTTCACGGTTATGCCCAGCGGATTCGGCTTCTTCTCTCCGGGCTTCTCTCTTCTCTTGTCGTTTGTCTTCATCTTGCTATGCTTTCTTTCGGGTCTCGTGTCTTTGCACGGGCGCTCATCAGATTCTTAAACCTATGGGTGTGATCTTAAACTTATTGGTGCAAGCAAACCTATTGGTCTCCAAAAGCGACCTATCTTCTAGTATGTGATGAAATTATCATGTTTGATGGCAGGGCTAGCAAATCCGAGGAGCTTCTCTATGGTCTCTGAAGTTCTGCCTTTTATCCTGCCCAGCATGTCTGAAGAATATTCACTCAGACCTTTTCCTATCTCTTTTTTCGGGCCCTGGATGATGACCAGATCACCTCTGTCGAAGATTCCCCTGACATCGTGGATACCTCTTGCCAGAAGGCTCTTCCCTGATAGCACAGCCTTCTCTGCGCCCTGGTCGATGGTGATGATTCCCTTTGGCCGTGCGATCCGGAGCCATTGCTCCTTCGAATTTGCAGGCTCCTGTGGCAGGAACACGGTGCCGATCCGTGTATTCTCCAGCACCTGGTGGATGACCCCTTTTTTCGAGCCATCGACCAGACTCATCGTGATGCCGGCCTTCATGCAGATCCTGGCAGCCTCGACCTTGGTGTGGATGCCTCCCACCGAGTAGCCTTTCCCTTTCCCGGACAGCTTCTCGATCTCAGGCGTTATCTCATGGACCTCTTCGATCAGCCTTGCTGACCGATGGTTTGGATCACGGTCATAGAGCCCGTCGATGTCAGAGAGCATGATAAGGAGTTCTGCCTTGATGTTGGCGGCAATCATGGCCGAAAGCGTGTCATTGTCGCCCACCTTCAGCTCATGGGTGGCTATGACATCGTTCTCATTGATGATGGGGATGACCCCTTCTCTCAGAAGACGGTGGATGGTGTTCCTGAAGTTGAGATATCTCCTCCTGTTGGAGAAATCCTCCTCAGCGAGAAGTATCTGGGCCACGATTATCCCTTGCGCTTTGAACAGGTCACGATAGACGCTCATGAGGACCGACTGGCCGACCGCGGCCGTCGCCTGGAGCAAAGAGAGGGCACGCGGCCTTTCCCGGAGAGCGAGCTCTCCGATACCTGCACCAACCGCACCAGAACTCACCAGCACCACAGACCTGCCTTGCTTGATCTTAGCTATCTGCTCAACAAGGAGGGTGATCTTTTGCTGGTCTAGCTTTCCATCTCTCTTGGTCAGGGAATGGGTACCGACCTTGATGACCAAGGTCTTCACTTTCCGGAAATCGACGATCATGGCAGGGACCTCATCGCGTTTTTTTGGGAGGGGCGTATCAGGTACGGACCTGACCCTCTCCTGAAAGGATATATTTGTAGGTCGTCAGTTCCCGCAGGCCCATGGGTCCTCGGGCATGGATCTTCTGTGTGCTTATGCCGATCTCTGCCCCCAGACCATATTCAAAACCATCATTGAAACGGGTGGAGCAGTTGACAAAGACACTTGAGGCGTCGACCATCCGGGCGAACCGCTCCTGCGCATCCTTGTTTTCACTGATGATGGCTTCTGAATGTTTTGAGCCGTAGCGGTTGATGTGTGCGATGGCTTCGTCCAGGTCCCTGACGATCCTGATGGAAAGGATGAGGTCGAGATATTCTGTGGACCAGTCTTCCTCAGATGCCGGTTCAGCATCCTTGACTAGGGCACATACCTGGTCATCGCCTTTTATTCTCACACCTGCCTCCTTCAGTCCCGCTGCAAGCAGGGGGAGGACCTTATCTGCGATATCCTGATGGACCAGGAGGGTCTCCATCGCGTTGCAGACGCCGGGACGCTGGATCTTGGCATTCAGCGCTATGGCCACTGCCTGCCCGATGTCTGCGTCCTTGTCGATATAGGTGTGGCAAAGCCCTTTGTAGTGCATGATGACCGGCATCCTGGCCTTCTTCACCACGTTACGGATAAGCCGCTCTCCTCCCCGAGGGATGACCAGGTCGATATCTTCCTCCAGGTCGAGCAGATGGTCTACGGCCTCATGGTCGCGGGAAGCGACCAGTTGCAGAGCATCCGGCGTGATATGCGCATCTTTGAGCGCATCGGTGATGATGCGGGCGAGGATGACATTCGAGTGGGCAGCATCGGAGCCGCCCTTGAGTATGGACACGTTCCCTGACTTGAAACAAAGAGCAAACGCATCGATGACAACATTGGGCCGGGCCTCGAAGATCAGGAGGATGACCCCCAGCGGCACACGTACTTTCTTCAGGCGTATCCCTGATCGCAATGTGCGTTCTTCCATGACCTCACCGAGGGGGTCAGGAAGGGCTATGATACCTTCGATGCCTTCACATATGCGCTGTATCCGTTTTCCGTCCAACCGGATACGGTCGAGCACGGCCTTCGACAGACCCTTCTGCTTACCGGACTCCAGATCCTTGGCGTTCTCTCCGGTGATCTCCTGCTGTCGTTCCTTCAACTGCTTCTGGATGCTCTTCAGAAGACGGTGTTTCTCCTCGGTGGGCAGATCCGCTATGCTCTGAGCAGCCATCCTGGCGGCATGGGCGATCCTCTTCATCCCGCTCTTCAGTTCCTGATCAGCCATGCTTCCCCAACTCCTTTGAGCGCCGGTATGCTGCAGCGATCATCTGCTCGACGTTGGCATTGAATGCAGTCCTTTTCAGGCTGTCCAATCCTGCTTCCGTCGTGCCACCCTTGCTCTTGACCATCGCTATGAGCTCTGAAGGCAATAGTTTCCTGTCTCTGAGGAGCTTGCCTGTCCCCAGACAGGTCTGGATGGCCAGGGCATAGGCATCGTCCTTCCCGAGACCAACCTTCATGGATGAGCGGACCATCCGCTCGATGAAATAGGCGAAGAACGCAGGGCCTGAACCAGAGAGCGCTGTCACGGCATCCATCCTCGCTTCCTTGACCTTGATGGAAAGTCCATTGGACCCAAGGATGCTCCTGACGAGACGCTCATCCTTTACGGTCACGTTCTTTCCGAGAGAGAACGCAGAGGCCATCTCACCGACCAGGCAGGGTGTGTTGGGCATGACCCTTATGAATCTTGCATCCATCGCATTCTCAAGTCTTCCCAGAGATATGCCTGCTGCTATCGAGATGACAAGTTTACCTTCTGCCAGGTCTTTGATATCAGAAAGAACCGCATCGATATCCTGAGGCTTCACCGAAAGGAAGATGATCGAGGCCTTCTGAGACAGCGTCCTATTGTCCTTCACTGTCCTGATGCCGAACGCCTTCCTGACTTTTGCACGGCTCGCCGGGTGCCTGTCGCTTGCCAGGATGTCCTGAGGCTTCCATAATCCGCTGGACAGAATTCCTGCGATGAGGGCTGTCGCCATCTTCCCGGCACCTATGAACCCGATACTGCGTCTTGTCCGTGGCATGGTCATCATCAAAACGTGTCCGAAGAGCATTTATAAACCTTTCTCAAAATAGGGCAGGAATCCATATCTTCTATTCTTGCATAATCTTTATAAATGAATCTTATTTCGTGTGATGTCTGTATGTTATCTGTATGCTGTCTGTCTGGGATGACCAGACAAATGGCATGGCAAACAAAAGGCATGTCGAAAAGATAAGGGGGAGACAGCTCTTTGGCACAACATACAGGATAACACTCCTTGAGGTGGAACCATGACAAACCAACAAGTACAACCGATTTTCATCCTGCCAGAAGGTACGCAAAGGACCACAGGTAGGAATGCACAAAAGAACAACATCGCTGCTGCCAAGCTGGTGGCTGAGACCGTGAGGACGACGCTTGGCCCGAAGGGCATGGACAAGATGCTCGTCGACTCGCTGGGGGACGTCGTGGTCACCAATGATGGTGTCACCATCCTCAAAGAGATGGCCATCGAGCATCCTGCGGCAAAGATGATAGTCGAAGTGGCAAAGACCCAGGAGAATGAAGTCGGTGACGGCACCACGACGGCCGTCGTCATCGCAGGCGAGCTTCTCAAGAAGGCAGAGACACTTCTCGACAAGCAGATACACCCGACGGTCATCGCCAAAGGATTCAGGATGGCCGAGAACAAGGCCCAGGAGATCCTCCAGCAGATAGGGGAGCCTGTCTCTGAATCAGACACCAAGATCCTCAACAAGCTCGCCATGACCGCCATGACAGGAAAGGGCGCCGAATCAGCAAAGGGAAATCTTGCACAGCTTGCTGTCGAGGCCATCCGCGCAGTCACCCAGCGGTATGAAGACAGGATACACATCGACATCGACGACATCAAGGTAGAGAAGAAAGTGGGCGCATCGGTCGATGAGTCTGTCCTGGTGAAGGGCATCCTTGTCGACAAGGAGAAGGTCCACCCGGGCATGCCCCGGAAGATAGAGAAGGCGAAGATCGCCCTCGTCGATTCTGCTTTCGAGATCAAGAACCCTGAAGTGGACGCCAAGATCCAGATAACCGACCCTAATCAACTCCAGGCATTCCTTGAACAGGAGGAACAGATGCTCCGCCGCATGGTCGACAGCATCGCAAACGCCGGTGCCACGGTCATCTTCTGCCAGAAAGGAATCGATGACATCGCCCAGCATTTCATGGCGAAGAAGAACATCTTCGCCGCACGACGAGTCAAGAAGAGCGATATCGAAAAACTCTCCAAGGCGACCGGCGCCCGGATAATCACCAACCTTGATGATATCACCAAGAATGATCTCGGCTTCGCCGGAAGGGTCGAGGAAAGGAAGGTCGGAGACGAGAACATGATCTATGTCGAGGATTGCAAGAATCCGAAGGCGGTCACCCTGCTCATCAGAGGAGGGACCGAGCATGTGGTCGATGAGGTGAAGCGGGCCATGGATGATGCCCTCGGCGACATCGCATCCGCCCTCAAGACCGGGAAGGTCGTCGCCGGTGCGGGTTCTATCGAGATGGAGGTGGCACGGGGTCTCCGGAAGTTCGCCAACTCATTATCCGGAAGGGAGCAGCTTGCTGTACAGCTCTTTGCCGAATCCCTGGAGATCATCCCGGTGACCCTCGCCGAGAATGCGGGCCTGGATCCCATCGATATCCTCACGACACTCAAGGCTGCCCACGACAAGAAGAACAAATGGATCGGCGTGGATGTCTTCAGCGGCAAGGCCATGGACGCATGGGCAAAAGGGGTCATCGAGCCTCTCGCCATCAAGACACAGGCCATCAGCTCGGCTTCCGAGGTCGCGGTCATGATACTTCGTATCGATGATGTCATCGCCTCTTCAGGAGGAGGCAAGAATCCCATGCCTCCGGACATGGGAGGGATGGGCGGAATGCAGGGTATGGGCATGTAGAGAGAGACTAAAGAGACAATTCAGCTCATATCTTTTTTCCCCTTTTCAGGTCTTTCCCTTTCTTTCCCCTTTTCATTTTCTTGTCTGTTTCGCCTCCGCCTGGAGGTTCATCATCTCTTGGGATCGATGCGATGAAGCAGCCCCGGAAGGTCTGCTATCTCCTTCAGGGTATAGGTGGGGACCTCTCTTTTGCTGATGGAAGATCTGGCTCTTCGTCGACCCTGCAATACACGGACGGTGATGAACCCCAGCCTGTTTCCGTAGGAGATCTCCCGGTCCAACCGATCTCCTACCACGACAATCTGTTTTGGGCTGATGCCTCCGGCCGCTCCGGCCGATTCCTTCCGGAGCATGATCCAGAGGTCCTCAAAAGCCTTTCGCTTGAGGTCAGGTCTCTGAGAGTCAACAGCCCTGATGGTCTGGAAATAGGGACGGATGTTGAGCCGTATGATCTTCTCCCATTGCTTTATGGGGTTCCCTTCAGTTATCAGGACCAGACGATAGCCTTCTTTGATGAGGGAAAGCAGGGTGTCCTGTACCTTGGGGAAAAGGTCGATACGGGCGACCTTTATCTTGTGATACGCGACGATCCCTGCTGCGATGATCTTGGGCGTCGGCCTGATATGGTAGCTCTCACAGAGCTTGCCGAAATGATCCTGATAGTTTGAGCCGTGTTCCTGCACGATGCGCTTCAGTTTCGTCTGGGCCTCAAGAGGTGATCTTGCAGGAAGGCCTTCTCGAATCATGGCCTCACAGGCATGTATCCTGGCGTTCTTGCTGAGCTGAGAAGAGGGGAACAGCGTATCATCAAGATCGAAGATGACCATCTTCACTGTCCTTCCTTTCTCTTCCTTCAAGGACGAAGCCCTGTCCGTTCCCCTGCGCTGATGTTCCTCTTTCCTGGTCTTCTTCGCCATCTTCAAGCCCTGAAGAGGAAAACGTTTTTATAATGTTTTCCCCACCCACCCAGCATGAGAATATATGCCGACCTTCATCTGCATTCCAAATATAGCAGGGCCACCTCCAAGAACCTCGACCTTCTCAATCTCGAGAAATGGGGAAAAGTCAAGGGTCTGGACCTGATAGGCACAGGCGATTTCACCCATCCTGTCTGGATCCAGGAACTGAAGAGGAGTCTGAACGAGGACGGCAGCGGCATCCTCCGCAGCAAGACCGATTTTCCGTTCCTTCTGACGACCGAACTCTCTTTTGTCTATACTGATCTCGGAAAAGGACGTCGGATACACCTTGTGGTCTGGGCCCCTGACTTCGCTACGGTCGACCAGATAAATGAACAGATGCTCAGGCATGGGCGGCTTGACTATGATGGCCGGCCCATCTTCAACCTCAGCTCGGCAGACTTTGTCGCAGAGATGAAATCCATCAACAAGCGGATCGAGGTGATACCCGCCCATATCTGGACTCCCTGGTTCGGCCTTTTCGGATCCCAGTCAGGCTTTGATGCCATAGAGGATTGCTTCAAAGACCAGACCCGACATATCCATGCGCTCGAGACCGGTCTCTCATCGGATCCTCCCATGAACTGGCGGCTCTCTGCCCTGGACAGGTTCACCCTTGTCTCCAATTCAGATTCCCATTCGTTCTGGCCCTGGAGGATAGGCAGAGAGGCCAACCTTTTCGACCTCAGGTCGTTCACCTATGATGCCCTACAAAAGGCACTGAAGACCAGGGAAGGGATGACCGGGACCATCGAAGTGAATCCCAGCTACGGAAAATACCATTATGACGGCCATCGGAACTGCAACATCTCTCTCAGTCCAGAAAAGGCCATGGAACTCAAGAATATCTGCCCTGTCTGCAAACGGCCGCTCACACTTGGGGTCCTCCATCGGGTCAATGAGCTTGCCGACCGAGAGCCCGGCTTTGTTCCACAGCAGGCCGTGCCCTTCCATTCGCTCCTTCCCCTTTCAGAGCTCATCGCTCTCGCGACCGGCAAAGGTCTCAACACCAAGCATGTCTGGAAGATCTATGACCAGGCCATCACACAATTCAAGACCGAATTTTGCATCCTCCTGGAGAAACCGCCTGAAGAGCTGGAAAAGGTCTTCTCACCGGCACTGACAGCACTCATCCTCAGGAACAGGCAGGGAAAGATCGACGTCACGCCCGGTTATGACGGCGCCTATGGACAAGCGAAGATATCAGCAGACCAGAAATCGGCGTCCCGGGAGGCAGGCAGGCATCAGCCACCGACAGCTGCAGCAACGCAACGTGGATTGAAGGACTTCTTCAGTTGAATGGAATGTCCATTGAATGCTCTGAAAGGTGGTGTCCTTGGATAGGTGGCTCAGGTGGCCTCTCAGCAGAGCAGAGGCATTCCCTGGCGTCTGAGTTCCTGCTTGTGTCCAGGCGTCTTTCGCACCATCCATGTGTCCGGATTCTTCTCTTCTACATAGATGGTCAGCCGGTCGGCATCCATATATCCGTCGTCCGCAGCAGCGTTCTGCATTCCTTCCGCACCTGTCACGGCTGTCTTGCCCGTCGATGTCGCATGCTCAATGGACGCCGGGAGCGCCACCACGACACTTGTGGTGACCAGGTCCACCGCTTCAAGGAGATAGAGTCCAAAAAGTGCCAGCACAATCAGCAGCGCTATCATCGTTATGGTTCTTTCCATGGGTTTTCATGAAGGGGGAATAGGATGTCATTTAAAAAGGTTTTTATATTCACTATCAAAAAGAAGTGAATCATTCTTGTAAGAAAAAAGCAGGGCAAAAGAAAAAAAGAAAAAAAAGAAAGGACGGCTGTCCCGCTCAGATCTCGAAGACCGGCGGCCTGTTCACATCCTCGACCGTGATGGTGATGGTCTTGGACACACTCGCCTTTCCGTCATCGGCAGTCACCGTGACGCTATGGGTTCCGGCATCATCATAGGTCGTGGTGTAGGTCGACGAGGTCATCCATCCGGAATAGGATATGCTGACCTGATCGCCATCGGCATCGCTGACCGTGGGCTGGAGCACGATGGTATCGCCTTCCTTCACGGTCATGTCCTCAAGACCTGAGATGACCGGCGGGTTGTTGTAGGCTTTTACCGTCAGAGGCACCTTCTTGATGACCGACACCTTGCCGTCGGAGACCGTGATGGTCAGTTCATAGTCGCCTGCATCTCCGACCTGCGTGACCCATCTGCCATCCTTATCGAGGGGTGGTGCAAAGGTGGTCTCGAGCGCATCGCCGTCAAGGTCGGAGGCGTTCACCACCAGAGAGACCGTATCTCCCTCTGTCACGACGGGCATATAGTCCACCGCATCTATGGTGGGCGCCCGATTGACATCCATCACGGTGACGGTGACGGTCTTGGAGACGTCATGGATACCATCACTGGCTGTGACGGTGACATCATAGGTGCCTGCATCACCATAGCCTGTCTTCTTCTCTGAGGAGGTCATCCAACCGCTGTAGGTTATGGTGATATCATCTTCGTCAGGGTCGGTCACGACGGGGTTGAAGCTCACGGTCTGACCTTCATCGACGATGACATCTTCGACACCTTCAAGAATGGGCGGAGCGTTCACCGGAAGGATGACCAGATCCACATCTTTGCTCACCTCGTTGACTCCGTCGGATGCGGTTATGGTGACGCGATATTTTCCGGCATCGCCACGCTTGGTCTGCCAGGTCCCCTGCGCATCAAGAGGAGGGCTGAAGGTGAACGTGACCTTGTCGCCATCCGGGTCGGTCGCCTTCAGGTTAGGAAAACTGACCAGGTCGCCCTCGTCATAGGTCTTTACAGGAACCTCTGCAGAGGGAGGTCCTGCAGGAGCAGGAGCCTGTTCCTGACCGGTCTCTTCAGCAGGGAGCATCTCTTGAGGCTGTTCTCCCGGCTGCGTCTCTCCTGTCTTGTTCTCCTCAGAAGTCTCCTCGACGGGCGAGGTCTCCAGAGCACCCTGCTCTGTTGTATTCTCCAGATCCCCTCCGGCAGAACCATTGTTCAGCAGGACATCCATGTCCACCTTGGTGACCCCTGAATCAACAGGGGCCGTCTGATTCGCATTGCCGCCGACGATCCCCATATCCTTGGCCTGGTCAGCAGGTATGCAGACCTGCCCAGGCGGGCATTCGGGAGTTCCGACGCTCACAGGCTGACAGCCGGCCAACGCGATAATGCTCATGATGCCGAGAGAAAACAAAACGATAAACACGAAATGCCTATTGCTACCTTGCATATCCATCACCACCCACCTCTTATACGCTTTCGTTTGAAGATTTAACTATCATGTCATCCAGACATGGTGTCGCTATTCTTAGTCAGGGAAATGATATATAAACTTTGTGGTGGTCATGTTTTCCGAAAGACTTAAAAAAGACTTTCAGATAAACTTTAAGAAGATCGACATCAGGACATCAGGCAGGGCCGGTATTCATGCAATGCATACAATATCATACAATATGCGATTGCACGCCGCATCCTTCCGCAGGCAGTGCGTACCGGTCCACAAGAATGCGACAGAGGTGAAAAGATGGTCATTGTCAAGGCTAAAGTGAAAGAACTGACCAAAGAGTTTGGAGATTACAGCGTGGCCTCTGATTTTTCTGAAAAACTCGATGAGAAGGTAAAAGCCCTCATCAAGGAAGCATGTGAACGGGCAAACGCCAACAGCAGAAAGACGGTCATGGCACGGGATCTCTGACTCGCGCGTGGGTTTCATACCCGCACTTAATAAAATAGCTCAATATAAAATAGCTCAATACAGAAAGAGAAAGGGCATGTCCTAGTGAACGGGGTTCTATGCCTTTCTTCGTTTCTGTCTTCTCTTCCTTTGATTGTCTTTCCTGTTCATGATCGGGAGGCTTGCTCATATTCTGGTCGTCTTGTGCTTTTTCGGCAGGTCGGTCTTTTTAGGTATTTTCTTCCTCCTGGTTTTTAGGCTGGTCTTATTCTTCTTGGCAGGGTGTTTCCTGGTGATGATCTCAAGGGTCTTGATCCTGTCTTCAAGATAGCGTATCCGTCCATGGAGCGCAGAGGGATCCTGTCTCAGCTGCACATCCTTCCTGCTGGCCGCATCTATCAGGCGTTCAGTTACCTGCAGGAACCTTTTCCAGGCGAATGGGTCTGTGCTCATCGGAATTTCGAGAACAATCCTTTCTTGCTGTCAGTTGACTCGCTGTCGGCGAAGGGATCGGGGAGAGGCGGTGAACCTGAACCAGCGGATGAGGAAAAACTCATGGGAGGAGGCGTAAGGTTGCCTGCTTGCTGCAATCCTCCCATCGGCGGCATCGGCGGTGCAGAGGAGAAGGATGGTGCTGCCGGTTCCTTCGGAAGGCTCTGAAGTCCCTGAGGGCCCAGGGAAGGGGTGCTTCCGTAGAGCGAGGAGGGCATGGCTGCAGGTTCTGGATGCAGGGGCTCGTTCATCTTCTCACGGATGAGCTCTGCGACACTCACGATCCCTGCAGCGATCTTCTTGTTCTGCTCAACAAGCATGTCCAGCCGCTCCATCATCGGATTGAAATTCTGCTGGACCGTGTGGATCTTCTCATCAGAATGCGAGATGTCCTGAGCAGCATCCTTGAAGAGGATAGTGAGAGACTTGATAGAATGGTTGAGCTCTTTTATATGGCCCAGAAGGTCATCGCTGGACGTATCGGAGATGCTGTCCTTCTTCAGCCTCTCAAGCTCTTGGCGAAGCTTTATGAGTTCCTTATGTGGAGTCAACTCATATTCGTCATCATCTTTCATGCTGTGCACCCCTTTTTTCTTATTGCCCATAGCAGTTAAGTATTTAAATACTTTTCGTTCGTCATCTTTGATGATACGATTCTCTGCGTGGGGACATCCGAATATCACCGCCTTACATGAGCGGACCCTGGAATTCACCAAGGAAACCGATGTGACGCCAGCCGGTGATTGCATCATCGGTGTCAGGGCGGATTATGACCTGATGAAACTCAGGAAGTTCGTGCAAACTCATCCAAAGGGCAGGATGACCATCTCAGCAGGAGGCGAACAGGTAAGCATCCATTTCACTTCAAATCCCGGGTTCCTTGACAGCCACGAACTCGTCATCCGAAAGAGCGGATTTTCCTCCAGACGGACCCTTGGTCAACATGCAGACCTTTCGGCGAAAGACATCCCTGATACGATGAGAGCAAGAATAAACAAGAACGAGACGCGCATAACCATAACTCTTGGCCCATGGGAAACCGACAACTGAGCAACCGGGACCGGAAGAGCATCAACAGCATGCTTGAGATAGCCTACGGGCTCAGGGAATTCATAGGAAAGAAGGACAGCCTCAATCTCATCGATGACATGCTGCTTGAGATAAACGGGACGATCCGGTTCCTCCTCATCGATGGCACGTACATCCCCCATCTGAAGCTTCTCCTGAAAAATCCTTTTCTTCCTGAAGTGGTCGTCGACATGGGAGCGGTCAAGTTCATGGTATCGGGTGCTGACGTGATGCGACCAGGGATTGTCGCTATCTCCGAAGGCATCAGAGAAGGGCAGATCGTGGCCGTCGTCGATGAGAAGAACAGGAAGCCGCTCTGCGTCGCTCAGGCCCTGTATGATGGGAAAACCATGCAGACCATGATAGGCGGCAAGGTCTGCAAGAACCTCCATTGGATCGGCGATGGCTATTGGAACCATCCCCTGAGCTGAGCAC
>JAADFO010000002.1 GCA_013152815.1 Nanobdellati archaeon | reverse complement strand
CTTTGTTTGGTGTGAATTTACCTTTCTCTATCGTCGTATACGGAGATTTATCACCGTCTTTATTGTCATTGCCGTCTCCTCCTGCAAGCCCCGCCAGCAGCAACGCCACGAACAGCAGGGCCAGGAACCGTTTCCTATTTGTCATCGAGTCCCTCCAATGCTCCTGTGCAGACGTCTGCAGGCTTTGACCAGAACTTGTCGATGTCAAAGTTCATGACATAGTCATAGATCTGTCCGAGTTTGCCGATGTTATTCGAGATCTGGCAAGCGGTCTTGCCTTCGATGTTGGGGATTACAGCGCATGCCACTGCCAGCAGAGCAAGGCCCAGGGCCAGCGGGTTCCGCAGGGCTTCTCTCACCATCTTGGTGATGGTGTTGAGCATCTGGACAAAGGGGATGGAATTGATGCGTTGCTGATAGACGTATTTGCACCAGTTATATCCTCTTTCAGACGTGCAGGCGAAGACAGGCATCCCTGCTTTCACCTCGTTGCGGAGGCAGGAGATGTATCTGCATTCCACTGCCCTTGCCTTCTTCAGGTTCTGGATGATGCCGGGGATGCATAACGTGATGACGCTGGTGATGATGCTGGACTCAGGGTTCTTCAGTGCGAAACCCCACACGGTCGATACTCCCCTGAGACCTGCTTGATTGAGCAGTTTCTGCGGGATGGTGCATGTTGCGGCTGCGCAGATCCAGTGGACCGAGAACATGACAACATCCCCTCCTATCTGGGCACCATCATTGACTGCTACGAGAAGCCGTGCCAGCCATGCGAGAATCCCTGTTTTCTCTGCTGCTGCAGAAATGCTTCCCATGGTGATGCCGAACACATTCAGCGTGATCGTGATGGTCTGCAGTAGGGTGCAGATGCTCTGGCCGAAGCCCACGATCTTCTCCCATTTCTGGATGGAGGCAAAGCCTTTCTGGGACACGAGGTCTGAGTTCTTGACCCTGTAGACCTCGTCCATGACATTCTTATCAAGTTCGCCCAGGGGCTGGTTGTAGAATTTCAGGGAGATGGTGAAGTTGTCTTCCTCTGCAGGATAGGTGGAGAGCCCTTTCCGTGACTGGGTGGTCAGGGTGCAGTCAAAATCAATGTCCTGCCCTTCGGTCATGGGCACGTCGGTCTTCTTCAGCGTCATCAGGATGAATGGGTTGGTGGAGCCCTGCTGGTCGTTGAAGGTGACGATGCTGTTCCCCTGGCTGTCAGGCAGCAGGAAATCGGTGCTTGTCTGGGGTCCGCAGTCGGCGTGCATCTGCAGGGTCTTCACCCTGGAACCGATCCGTTTGCGGAGCGGGATGCTGAAATAGATCCTCTGGTTGATATTGAGGGTCATGGTGGTCTTGTCTATCCTGTCGGGCCGTCGGACGATGTTGCTCTCGTCGATGTCCCAGAAGTTGACCTCCTGGTCCTGGTTCTCCAGGACCGTTATCCTGGTCGAGTTCTCCAGGCTGTTGCCTGCGATGTCATAGAACGTGAAATCAAGCTCTGCATTGCTCACCGGCCCTTCTATCTGGGAGACCAGCCAGGAACATCGGTATTCGTCCTTGCCCTCCACCGTCTCCTTGGTGCAGGTGGTCTCTGAGTGGTTGAGCCCCTGCTTGATGCTGCTGAAATCTGCCACCGCCCGTTCGACTCCTGATACGTCGTCGGTCAGCCGCGCGTTGATCTCCAGGTTCGACCCTTCAGTGTAGAAGTCCAGCCCTGCATCGGTAAGGACACTGACGTCTTCGACCAATGAGGGAGCCACATCATCATAGACCAGGGCAGCATCGGTGACGCCTGTTACGGAATTGCCCGCGTCGTCGATGGAATTGTAATGGAGCGAGATGTCCACCGTGTCCCCTGACCGATGCTCGCCCTCAGGAACCAGACCGTAGCCATAGCAGGTCCAGACGCCGGAATCCTCGTCGCACTGGTACGCCCAGTAGGCATCGTTTCCGTCGTTCTTGTAGGCGGTGCTGATGCCGTTGAGGTCGAAGAACACGAGGCCGTTCCCGAACCCCGATCCTGTCTCGTCGATGCGGGTGAGGAACTTCATCCTGCCAGGCCTGATGTAGCATCGGTCGCTGTCGCAGGTACTTGTTCCGAGAAAGGTGGAGACCGGCTTGGTGTCATCCTTGGTGAGCGTGTCGGTGCAGCTTCCGTCTCCCTCGTTGTCCTGCAGGTCTTTGGCCTTCACCTGTATCTGGAGAGTGTCGCTTCCCGGCATGATGAGCAGATGTGGGATCCTGCAGTCGTAGCCGGTGCCTGCCTTTGTGCAGCTCACCCTGCCGGGATAGGTGAGATGGAGGTAGTTGCCTCCGTAGAACGGGTCGCTGTAGATGCTGCTCAGGTGGAGCTCATGGGCGTCCACCTCTACCCTGGCCAGGTGCTCTTCGTCCACATGGAACAGGACATCGGCGGTGAAGGCAGAGTTGAGGTTGCCGGTGGAATACTGGGTGACCTCTTCAGAGCCCTGCATGATCCTGAACGAGCCGTCAGGACAGACCCCGGGGGCCGAGAAATCGGTGGTGACGTTCTTGCAGACCAATGGCGATTCATGTTCTGGATCGGTCCCGCCATTGTGCATCTTGTCCTTGACCTTCACGCAGATGGGGATGTCGCCGCTTGCGCCCACGTCAAGGACGGTCGTGTTCTCGAAGCTGCAGCTTTTCTTGTCAAAGGTGAGCGTGTCGAGCAGGCTTCCCTGGCTGTAGATCTCCATCTCCCTGACGCCGGAACAGATGTTGCCGCAGGTGCTGCAGGCAGTGTCGCTCAGCTGGGTGGTAAGGGTGACCGACGACCCTGTCTGGGAAAGCCCGACGATGCTTGCCTGGGGAGGGAGCTTGTCAGGGTAGAGGTCGAGATAATCGGAAAAATGCTTCGTCCCTGCTGCGTCAAGCGTGTAGAGACGGTAGTTGCGGAACGGCTGGGTAAAGGTCTCGACACAGGTGCATGCATAGGTGCTGGGAGCATATTCTGCGCCGGTGAGTTCGGTGCAGCCCGGTTCCGGGTTTCCGGTGCCATGGCAGATGACAGTGTCAGAGAACAACGGCGTATAGGTCTTATAGCTCATGCCCACCAGGTCAGGGGTAAGCGGTGTCGCCTGGTCCTCTGCAGTGAGCGTCAGGGTGACCGGGTCTCCCTGTCCCCTGAAGAAGCCGTCGACATCGTCTGCACCGGCTGCACGCGCATGCATGCCGTTCGAGCTCTGGGCCATGACCGAAGCAGAGATGATGGGCAGGGAGATGATGAGCCATATCATGAAGAGGCTCCTATTTCTGATGTCGCCAATTTTTCCCTTCAAAGTAAACGTCCTCTTTTAAGACAATGGGTCCCCTGATGGTAGGATAACTGATGGTGCTCCTATTTAAATGTATTGCACCCTGTGCTGCATCTGCTTATTTGCTGTTTTCTTCCTGTCCCCTGCTCTGTCGTCTCCGGGGAGATACCAAAAAGCGTTCACAAAGAAGCTTTTATATAGATGTGTTCCCTGTTCTTTCACGATGGACCCGCGACTCCATGCCTACATCCAGGAGCAGCGAAAAAGGGGTGTTCCGGATTCCCAGATAAAGCTCTCGCTCCTGCGGGCAGGCTATGCCCCGTCAATAATCGATGCCGGCCTTGCCCGGCAGGAACACCATCATCTGCCGATGGCCCTCATCATCGTCGGCTTTCTCGTCGTGGTCGTGGCCATGGCGGTCGTCTTCTTCACCGCGTTCAACCGGTCTGAACCGTCGTTCCTCCTCGACCTCAACACCAAGCCGCTGCAGGTGGACGTAGAGCCGGGAGGCCAGCTGTCCTTCATCAAGGAGATCTCCAGCATGGGCTCTGCAAAACGCCATGATATGGTATTGACCCATTCGATCCTGAATCCCCGGAACGGTGACGAGCTGCTCTCGAAGAAAGAGACCATGGCCATCGAGACCAAAGGTTCCTCCACGACGACCATCGACATACCCGCTGACCTCTCTCCGGGCTATTATCTTATGCAGACCCTGGCCGACTATGAGGGCAAGCAGGCGGTGGCGAGTTTCCTCTTCAAGGTCTATAAGAAAGGGCCGGTCCCCACCTGCTTCGACAATGAGCAGAACCAGGACGAGACCGGGGTGGACTGCGGCGGGAGCTGCGACCCCTGCGACCATTGCAGCGACGGACTGCTGGACGGTGATGAGACCGATGTGGATTGCGGGGGTTCCTGCGTCCCCTGCGTCGAGGGGAGCTGCTTCGACAATGTCCAGGATCAGGATGAGGAAGGGGTGGACTGCGGCGGCGTCTGCAGGCCCTGCCTGACCGCTTCCTGTTTCGACGGCATCAGGAACCAGGACGAGACCGGCATCGACTGCGGCGGCATCTGCCGGGCATGCACCCAGGGAGACCGCAGCTTCCGTGACCTGGACCCGCGTGAACAGCTGATCTTCGCGAGGAACCTTGCAACAACCGATCCTGACCAGGCTCATGACCTCTGCACCACGCTCACCGACCAGGCGCAGAAGGATGAATGCATCGCCCAGGTGGCGGATGAGGTGGATGACAAGGCGATGTGTGACCAGATCCTCATCCCGAGCAAGAAGGACTCCTGTCTCCTGTCCTTCGCCCTGGAAGGGGACTATACAGTCTGTAGTGAGATCACGAACATCTATCTGATGAATTCCTGCCTCAATCTTGAGAAGGCCGCTGCAAAGAAGGCAAGCTCAGCCGATCCTGCTTCTGGCGATGCCCTGGCATCGTAAGGGTTCTGTCCCTGTCCTGAGCTCTTTCCCGTCCCAGAGCACCCTGCCGTCGAGAGCGAGGATCTTTACGGTACTGAAATCGTCGATGGTTATCTCCTCCTGGTTCGGGGTGATGCCCGGGACCGTCACCTGGTCTCCTGGCCTGCTTTTTGGGGCTTCCACCAGGACGAGCTTTTCCCCTTCCTGGCCGGCGAGGAGCATTCCCTGGCTCTTCTTGCCCCGCAGCGTGGCCTCTTTGAGGTTTGCGACGATGACGATGTGCCTTCCGACGAGCTCTTCTGGACGATAATGCTTCCTGATGCCTGCCACCAGCTGCCGCTGCTCCTCTCCGAGGTCTATCTGCAGCACCAGGAGCCTGTCTGCGTCGGGATGTTCCTTCGCTTCGAGCACTTCCGCAACCTTCAGGTTCAGGAGTCCAAAATCACCAGAAGCATCGTCTGTCTTGTCTTGCTTGTGTTTCTTGTCTTGGCTGTGTTTCTTGTCTTGTCTGTCTTTCTTGTCCTGCTTGTCTTTTTTGTCTTCCTTGATGTCATCGAATATGATCTCGGTCGGCCTGAGGATGATCTTCGGGGTTCCCAGCCGGTGTCCTTCCAGCCTGAAGTCAAGGTCTTTCCATGTGAGCTCCTTGAGGTTGAGCTGCTTCTCGATGGCAGCGGTGAAGACAGGCAGGATGGGTTTCAGGGAGATGGTCAGGTCCTTGACCAGGTTGACGCAGAGGGTGAGCACAGACAGGGTCTCTTCCCGGTCTTCCTTGATGAGCTTCCATGGCTCTTTTTCCTGGAAATAGCGGTTTCCCAGGGTGCTGAGATGCATGATCCGCTTCACCGCCTCCCGGTATTCGAAGGACTGGAACGCTTCCTTGACCTGCCCGAACAGGGCAGACCAGGCTGTCGCGGTCTTCGTGTCTTTCACCTTGCCGGTCGTTCCCTGGAAGTTCTGGTGGGTGAAGGACAATACCCTGTAGAAGAAGTTGGCCACGTTGGCGACCAGTTCGGTGTTGATCCGCTCCTGGAGGTCCTGGAAGTTCAGGTCGATGTCGTTGATGCTGTGGGACAGGTTGCCTGCGTAGTAATACCTGAGGAACTCAGGGTCTGCTCTTCTGAGGAAGTCCTTCGCCGTGAGAAAGGTCCCCCGTGACTTGGACATCTTCTCTCCGTTGACCGTGAGGAAACCATGGACCACAAGGTTGTCCGGCAGGTTGAACCCTGATTCCATGAGCATGGCAGGCCAGAAGAGGAAATGAAAATACATGATGTCCTTGCCGATGAAGTGGATGATCCTGCTGTCCCTGCTCTTCCAGTAGTGCTCTTCTGCATCAAGGCCGTGCTGCCTGCACCAATGCTGGGTCGAGGAGATGTAGCCGATGGGAGCGTCGAGCCACACATAGAAATACTTGTCGTCCTCTCCGGGTATCCTGAAGCCGAAATAGGGGCCGTCCCTGGAGATGTCCCAGTCCTGCAGTCCTTCCTTTATCCAGTTTCCGACATAGTTCACGATCTCTGGCTGGAGTTTGCTGTTTCCTCTGAGCCAATGGTCCAGCTTCTCCGAGAGGGCGCTGAGCCTGAAGAAGTAGTGCATCGACTTCTTCCTGATGGGTTTGGTCTTGGACAGCACTGAATAAGGGTTGATGAGATCGGTCGGCTTGTGGGTCGAGCCGCAGGCTTCACAGACATCGCCGTACTGGTCCTTGGCGCCGCATTTCGGGCATTCGCCCTTCACATACCTGTCCGGAAGGAACCGGTGCTCTTTCTCGTCGTAGAAGTTCTCGACCTCTTTCTGGTAGATGAGCCCTTTCTGTTTCAGTTCTCCGAATATCTTGTTGGCGTATTCCTGGTTCTCCGCAGAGTTGGTGGAATAGTATGAGTCAAAGGAGATGTGGAACGATGAGAAATCCTCCAGATGTTCCTTCTGGGTCTGTGCGATGAGCTCTTCAGGCCTGATGCCCAGCTGCTCTGCCTTGATGGAGATGGGCGTGCCGTGGGTGTCGTCGGCGCAGCAGTAGATGACATCCTTGCCCAGGAGCCTGAGGAACCGGACATGGATGTCTGTCTGGATGTATTCCACGAGATGGCCGATGTGGATGGGGCCGTTGGCATAGGGCAATGCCGAGGTCACCAGGATGCGCTTTGCAGGCCTATCAGCTTCCATGGCGACTGAAGAACGCAGCGTGCTTTAAAAAACTTCGGTCAGAAGGGGCTTTGTAGAAAGTGAGGTCAGCATCCTTTGCGAGGCCTTACCCTGCTCAGGAGCGGAAGAGTTCCGGGGGTTGCCCCCAAACTTTCACGAAAGTTTGATCAAAGGAAGCGGAACCCGTTGTTCCGCACCGCTGCCTTGCAGATGCACAGCAGGGCAGCGTAATGGAGCTTCATGCTCCCTATTGCGTGTCAACTGAGCGTAACCAGGTGCGGGGCCGGAACGGCAGAAGAGGTATATTCATCGGTGGACGAGTCCGATGCTGACCACGTCGAAAGCGTAACTTTCTACAGAGCTGTCAGAAGATGGTCGAGCCGGCTGAAACAAGACCTCCTCGTTTCCCTCGCCATCGCTTCCTACTCCTTTGCTCCCTTCGCTTTCAGGAAGCTTGCTATCTTTTCCTTGTCCTCAAGGGCCGCTTTTATCATCGCCAGGCCTTTCCGTATGTTGTCCTGGGAGGTCGCATAGCTCAGCCTGAGGTATTCCTGGTCCTCGCCGGTGTTCTTCCTGCCGAAGTTCTCCCGATGGAGCACAGCTACGTTGCCCTGGTACAGGAGGTATTCCTGCAGTTCCTTGGCGTCTGCAAAGCCCAGGTCCTTCACCGCCTTGGTCACGTTGGGAAAGACGTAGAACGCTCCCTTGGGGCTGTGGCAGGAGACTCCCTCGATATCGTTGAGCAGTCCCACGATGAGGTCCCGTCGTGTCTTGAACTCTGCAACCATGCTGTCGATGTCGTCCTGAGGGCCATCCAACGCTTCGATGCCTGCAGTCTGGACGAAGGAAGGGGCGCAGGAGACCGTGTTCGTGTTCATCCTGGTCACCCAATAGGCGAATCCAGGCGGGCAGGCGGCCCAGCCGAGTCTCCAGCCGCACATGGCATAGGTCTTGGAGAATCCGTCAAGGATGATGGTCCTTTCCTTCATGCCCGGGAAGGTCGCGATTGAGGTGAACTCGCCCTCATAGAGCAGCCGGGAGTAGATCTCATCGGAAAGCACCATGATGTCCTTCTCGACGCAGATCCTGGCCAGCTCTTCCAGGTCTTCACGGGGGACGTATCCTCCGGTGGGGTTCTGTGGTGAGTTGATGACGATGAGCCTGGTCCTGTCGGTGATGAGGCCCTTGAGCGTCTCCAGCTCGAAGACAAACCGCCGTTCCTCAAGATAGGGAAGAGGGATGCCCTTTGCCCCTGCAAAGTCGATGGCGCTCTCGTAGATGGGATAGCCCGGATTGGGATAGATGACCTCATCGCCTTCCCCTGCCAATGCCATGATGGTGGAGAAGATGACCAGCTTCCCTCCGGGGGTGACAACGATGTCATCCCGGGAATAGTCAAGGCCGCGGGTCTTCTTCATGTGCCTGGAGATGCTGTCCCTGAGGGGGATCTTTCCCTGGGGCCCGGTATAATGGGTGTCTCCACTGTCGATGGCTTCGACGGCCTTCTTGCGGATGTTGGCTGGTGTGTCGAAGTCCGGCTCGCCGATGCAGAAGCTGACGATATGCTTGCCCTCTGCCTCCAACGCCTTGACCTCTCCGAGGACCTCGAATGCCGTTTCCGTGCCTAGCTTTGCCATCCTGCTCGCGAGTCTGAACTGTTCCTTGGCCATGTGTCTCACCTTCCTGTCTTGTTCATGCTATTTGTTTTTTGTTTTGTTGATGATATTGTTTTGTTGACAATGATATCGATGATATGGATGTGTTCTGGCGGAATTCCGGTTCATGGTTGCGGGTGTTCCTCTACTCCTGGCTTTTCCATGCCTCCTTGTTCACGAGAAAAGGCGGCCGTTCCCCTCTGAACGCATATTCCAGGTTCTGGATGACCAGGTCACCCATCCTTGTCCGGGTGTCGATGGATGCCGAACCGATGTGCGGTACCATGATGGCATTGTCCAATGCCAGAAGCTCCTCCGATATCTTGGGTTCATGTTCGAACACGTCCAGGGCAGCAGCGAAGATCTTCTTCTCCCTGAGCGCCTGCACCAGCGCCTTCTCGTCCACCACCGGTCCTCTTGCCGTGTTGATGAGGATGGCGGTGGGTTTCATCAGGTCGATGAGTTCCCGGTTCACCAGGTGATGGGTCTTGTCGTTGAGCGGGCAGTGCAGGGAGACGAAGTCAGCTTTCATGAACAGTTCCCTGATGTCCACGTGCTTCGCTCCGGTCATGCGTTCGAACTCCTCGTTCTTCCGGGGGTCTGCATAGAGGATGGGCATGCAAAACCCTTTGTTCCCGCGTCGCGCGACCTCTTTCCCGATGCGGCCCAGGCCGACGATGCCGAGGGTCCTCTTGTGGATGTCCTGGCCCAGAAACTGCAATGGCCCCCATCCGTCCCAGCTTCCTGACCTGAGGAACTTCTCCCCTTCATGGATCCTGCGGGCTGCAGCGCAGAGCAGGGTGAAAGCAAGGTCAGCGGTGGTCTCGTCCAGCACGCCCGGGGTGTTGGTCACCAGGATGTTCCGGTCGGTGGCCGCCTTCAGGTCGATGTTGTTGAATCCGACCGCATAGTTGGCGATGATCTTCAGGTTTGGTTCTGCATCCATGATGGTGCTGTCGATGGGGTCGGTCAGCAGGCTCACGAGCCCGTCCTTGCCCTTCACCCCTTCGATGATCTCCTCCCTGGAGAGATGCCTGTTCTCCTCGTTGACCGTGATGTCAAAAGAATCCTTCAACCGTTCCATGACCTTCCCGGGGAGGGGCTTGGTCACAAATAGCTTCTTCATCCGTTCACCTCGATGCTGTTGAACCCTGTTTGTTGTGGTCGTCGTGGGTTGCTGTTGACGCTTTCGCATCCCTTTCTCAGGGTTTCCTGTGTTTGTATATGCTTTTTATGTCTTATGGATGAAGGGGCTCTCCCTATCGGCGGTCTCTTGTCAGGTTCTTGTCTGTCCTGAGCAAAGCCGCCTGTTCCTGCAGTCCCTGGCTCATCTTCACCGGGTAGGTGAGGGGAGCGGTGAGACCAAGATATCCCTTCGGCAGTCTCTTTATCCGCTGCGCTGCAAAGGCCTGGATCTGCCCGAGTGACGGGAGTTCTGCAGTGAGCTGTCCTCTCTTGAGATACTGTCTGAGCAGCGGCTCTGCTCTGTTGTCGGGCTTCTCGCTGTGAAGTCCGAGGGTGTCTTCTTTCATCATCCCTTTCTCATAGCTTCTGAAGACCTGTTTCCTCAGGGGCAGGCTGCCTTTGTTCTCGCTCTGCTTCCAGACTCCCTGCGACTTGCCATCCTGTCGCTGTTCGACGAGCTTATAGATGGAGTTGAGTGACGGTGCATCATTGCTCGTTCCCATGGCCGTGCCGACGCCGTAGATGTCGACCGGCGCCTTTGCCTCCTCTATCTTCGCTATCGCGTATTCGTCCAGGTTGCCTGAGCAGAGGATCTTCACCCCGGTGAGCCCTGCCTCATCCAGGCGGCGTCTGACCTTCTGGCTTTCCTCGACGAAATCTCCGCTGTCGATGCGGACCCCTCTGAGCTGATGCCCCTTCTCCCCGAGCTCTTTGCCGACGATGATGGCATGGGCTGTCCCCCGGGAGATGTCATAGGTATCGATGAGCAGGACCGACCCGTCGGGATAGGACGACGCATAGCTCCTGAAGGCCTGGAGCTCATCGGGGAAGCTGAGGATGAAGGAATGGGCCATGGTGCCGTAGGCAGGGATGCCGAAGCGTTTCGCCGCGAGGACGTTGGAGGTCCCTTTGCAGCCTCCGATGAACGATGCTCTCGCCGCTTTCATGGCCGCGTCTATCCCATGATCCCGTCGCGCCGAGAAGTCGATGACCTGCCTGCCCTGGGCAGCGAGGACCACTCTCGTTGCCTTGGTCGCGAGCATGGTCTGGAGGGTCGTGTTGTTGAGAAGCATGGTCTCGATGATCTGTGCCTGTATCCGGGGAGCGGTTATCTGGATGAGAGGTTCGTTGGCGAAGGCAAGCTCTCCTTCGGGCATGGCCCAGAGATCTCCGGTGAACCTGAGCCTTCCAAGATATTCCAGGAACCGCCCGTCATATTTCCGGGTTCTTCTGAGGTAGTCCAGGTCCTCTGCCGGGAACCGCATCTGCCGGAGGAATGCCACGGTCTGTTCGAGACCTGCCACGACCAGGAATCCCCTGTCCTTGGGCAATCCCCGTATGGACAGTTCGAACGTCACCTCATCGTCCATCCCTTCTGAGAAATAGGCTGCTGCCATGTTGAGCTCATAGAGGTCGGTGAAGAGCGGCGATATCTTCTCTTGGGCTGGTGACGGTGATGTGTTCATGGGCCGGCAGAGTTCCTGGCTTATTTAAGGCTTTTCTGTGCGCGGTGGATACTCATTTAAACCCTCCTGTCTTCATCCTGTCCATGGAGAAGAAAGCGTCAGGGGGGAAGAAAGACCCGGCTCATCGGTCAAGACAGGCGAGGCCGACGATCAGGAAGGACACGCCTCTGGAACGCATCCTGAGGCTTGCACCTGCCTGTGATTGTCCTGCATGCACCCATGGCTGCAGCATGGGATCCGGCATCCTCATAGGGGATGATCTGCATCGTCTCGCCGTTCACCTGAAGGTTCCTGAAGAACGGCTGAAGGAAGAGTTTCTCGAAGAGGTGGAGCAGTTCGACCGTGTGTTCTTCAGGCCGAAGCTCAGGAGGAAGAACGGGTTGCCCTATGGGCCCTGCATCTTCCTCCAGACAGACGGTCATTGCAGGGTCCATCCTGCAAAGCCCTTGCAGTGCAGGATCTCCACGGGCTGCAAGGATTACGGGGAGAAGCTTTCGCTCTGGTTCCTGCTGAACCATCTCCTTGACATCGGCAACCCTGAATCCGTACGCCAGTACCATCTGTATCTGCAATCAGGAGGGAAGACCATCTCCGGCGGGAGCCTGGCCGAGCTGATACCTTCCCGGAAGAAAAGGGACGCGATCCTCAGCTTCAAAGAACTCTGATCCTGCTCTGCTCGTCTCTTCTGTTCTTGTCTCTTCTGTATCTTCTTATCCGATCTTCTGTATTTCCGTATCTTCTCATCTCTTCTGTATCTTTCCGATGGCTTCCTTGATCTCATCGGCAGGATCCTTCGGTATGAGCGGGATGCCTGCTTTCTGTTCCAGGGATGCTTCCGGTGTACCAGGATCTTCTTCTTTCGCTGCCTCTTCACGATTGTCTAGGTCGATGAGGTCCTTCTCTTGACAGACGTCTTTTTCCTGTTCGATGAGGATCATCTCTTCCCGCAGCTGGTCCAGGATCTGGTCCTGGTCAGGCGGCTGTTCCATGGGTCTGGGCTGCAGCCCGAGGCTGTCTTCGGTCCAGCGGGGGATGATGTGGATGTCGAGGATCCCTTCCGGGTTGTCGTCGCTCTTCCCTGACCTGATGATGATGTTGGTCCCCTGGGCCTGCAGGCTCTCGAAGACGGTTGTCGCGGCGAGGCTCGCCATGTTCATGAGGTAGACCATGCTCTCCGGGCTGAGCCTTTCGATGAGCGCGGGCTCTTCCTGGGAAAAGATGATGAGATGTCCCTTGGCAAGAGGGTGGGGCGCGAGCGTGACCAGCGCTTTCCTATCCTCATAGGCCACCATCTTGCCTATCTTTTTCCCGGCCAGGAATCCTGCTGTCTTGACCTCTCCTTTCGGCGTCGCATCTGTGCGGTCTCTCAGACGTTCCAGCCTCGGGGAAAGGGTCTTCTTTATGCTCCTGAAGAAAGATCCCTGGTCGGTCGGGCCGACCGAAGAAGAGCTGTTCAACGCCAGGTCTGCCTGGTCGCCCTGTTCCCTGGGCAGGAGATGGAAAAGAAGATGGGGTGATTGCTGTCCCGCAGCATAGCCGTTCGCGATGATGATGGTGACGCCGCTCGCAGCCAGGGAAGACTTCGCTGCACTGACGATTTGCGGGAGCCTTCCGAAAAGGTGGGCGAACTCGTCGGGCGGCAGATAGGGCAGGATAGGATGATGCTCCTTCGGCATGAGGAGCAGGTGGCCTCTGACTGCGGGATTGATGTCCAGGATGGCTACCATCCTGCTGTCTTCATAGGCTTTCTTCGCAGGTATCTCTCCTGCGATGATCCGGCAGAAGAGGCATTGTTTCTTCTGTTCCTCAAGCTGTGCCTTCATCTCTGGTGAGAGCGGGGTCATGGGTCTCCTTGTGTTTGTTCAGGAAAGAATGAGCGCGGGAGGATTCGAACCCCCGACCCCTTGGTCCGAAGCCAAGTGCGCTATCCAGACTGCGCCACGCGCCCGTAGGAGATTGAAGGAAAAGTGCTTTTTTCCGGCATGACCCGAAACACATTTATATTTTTATGCTTCTGACCTGTCATGGACCTCCTCCTCTTCCTTAAATACTTTAGCATCTTTGCCGTAGGTTTCATCCTGGGCAGGATCAGCATCGCCATCCAGTATGAGGTCCAGAAGAAGGGGATGAAACCCCGGAAGAAAGACTGATCATGCGTGTCCTTTCTTGATGAGCGTGATGTCTATGGTGGAGACCCGGATCTTCTTTCCCTCATTGTTCTCGAACTCCTCAGAATCGATCTTTATGTCCTTGACGCCTACCTGCCCGACGAGGAACCTTTTGGTCGCCACTTCGGCGACGTCGACGGCCCGGCTGATGAATTTCCCCCTGGCCTTGATGATGACTTCGTCAGCGTTCTTGGTGGTGAACTGCATGACGACGCCGGTCACGTAGTTCATGAACGGCTTCGCTGCGATGAAGATGAAGTTGTCTTGAGCCATCACTGATTCCCCCCGGGCAATGTCGACAAGTACAATCGCTGCTGGTACTATATACTCTATGCTATATATGATGAGGTAGTAGTGACTTCAGAATTTATAAATGTTTAGGAAAAACGGCGTTTATCGGCCTTTTTTGCGTGCTGCGGGTCTTCTGTCTGTTTTGGCAGTTTTTCGGGCAGGCTTCCTGGCCTTTGGTTTCGGTCTTGCCTTCCCTTTCATCGCCTGCCTGGTCATCTTTCTTTTGGCAGTCGGCTTCTTCATCTTCTTCAGGGCCTTCTTTGCCGTTCTCCTGGGTCTCTTCTTTGCGCCTTTCTTGAGGGATCCCTTCGTCCGCTTCACTTTCGCTGCGGTCCTCTTCTTGGGAGCGGTCTTCTTCCTGGTCTTCTGTTTCGCTTCCTCTGCCTTCTTCGCAGCCCGTCGCCTGGCGGCCGCGATCCTTCTCATCTCCAGCTGTTCTGCTTTCTTGGTCCGGTTGAGGCATTCGTCGCAGTATTTCTTCGCAGAATGCAACGTAGTGAATTTCTTCCCGCACCCATAACAGGTGATGCGGTGCTTGACCCCGCTTATCTTCTTGAAGACATAGCTGGGAAGGACTTTTTTCTTTGCGCTTCGTTTCATGAGAATATCACTCCTGTCGCTGCTAAAGCACCTTTTTCTCCCAGGAACAGGACTCTTTCACTTCTTGAACTGATACTGGTAGATGCTTCTCTTGTTGGTCTTCTTGTCCTTCGTGATCCTGTACTTGATCTGGTCGGTCTCACGCAGCCGCTTCAGGCTGTTGGTGACAGAACCGGTAGAAAGGTTGAGCGCACTGATGATCTCCTTTGCAGTATACCATTTTCTTTTGTTCTTGGAAAGAAAGATGTATACATCTTGCTGGCTCATTGTGTGTTCCCCAAAGCCTTTTCTTTAAAAGTGAGATTGTGGCGATACATAAAAACCTTTTGGTTTTATCCGTCCTTCAGGGGTTGTCTGCTCCGGCGCGGCCTCTGTCCCTGCCCCTTTTCTGCCTTGATGAGCTCTATCCTGTTGCCGGCCATCCTGATGATGGAGAGACGCCATCTTCCTTCGCGGATATGGTCGCCCACCTTCGTGACCCTTCCCAGCTTCTCCTGAAAATACCCTGAGATGGTGTCATAGGCCACATCCTCAGGGATGGATGTCTTGAGGTATCGGTTCACGTCCTCTATGATGGCTGTCCCGAGGATGTCGTAGGTGTCTTTGTCCTGACGCTTCACCTCGTATTCCACCTTGTCTGACTCATCGAAGATCTCACCGACGATCTCCTCGAGCACATCCTCCAGCGTGACCATGCCGGCCACGCCTCCATGCTCGTCCACGATGATGGCTATCTGCATCTTCTTGCGTTGGAAGTCCTTGAAGAGCTTGTCGATGGTGAGCCCTTCATGGATGAAGTAGGGCTTGTGCAGGTACTGCCTGCGGATGGCGGCGATGGGCTTCTGCCGGTCCCGGGGCTGCATGGAGATGAGCTCCTTGAGATAGATGATGCCGATGATGTTGTCGATGCGGGTGTCGAACACAGGCAGCCGTGAGAACTTGTGTCTGCCCATGAGCAGGAGCGCCTTTGCTATGGACTCTTTGGCGTCGATGAGCCGCATCTTGGTGCGCGGTGTCATGACCTCTTTGACCTCGATGTCGTTGAACCGGAAGACCTTCTGTATGAGGTCCTTTTCCAGGGGGGCGATCTCGCCTTCCTCTTCTCCTATCTTGATGAGCATCTTGAGCTCATCCTCAGTGATGTTGGTGTTCTGGGCCTTCACCTTGGATGCCCGCATGAGGATCTTGAAGATCCATACGATGGGTGAGAGCAGGACATCAAGCACCTTGTAGATGGGTGCGATGGCAAGCGCGATGGATTCTGCCTTTCCCGTCGCGTAGGATTTCGGGACGATCTCTCCGAAGAAGAGGATGAGCAGGGTCATCACTCCGGTGGTTATGGCGACGGCATTGTTCTGGAAGAGCCGCAGCGCCGCCTCGGTCGCCATGGATGCCGCTGCGATATTGACCACATTGTTGCCGATGAGGATGGTGATGAGGAGGTCCTTCTTCTTGGCCCGCAGGGCAGCAAGGGTGTCGGCTCCCCGTCTCTTCTGCTCCTTGAGGAACCGGATGCGGTGGTCTGAGATGGACATGAGCGCTATCTCTGAACCGGAAAAGAAGGCCGAGAAGGCCAAGAAGGCAATAAGCCAGATGATTTCATGCATACGTGTTCAAGGACCAAGATGAGTGTCCCTTTATATAAGCTTTTTGTGTGCGCAGGCTCAGCCGCCCATCATTTCAGACATCGAGGTTGACGACCTCTTTTGCGTGCTTGAGGATGAAGTTCCTCCGTGGCTCGACCTGGTCGCCCATGAGGATGGTGAAGATGTTGTCTGCCTCCACAGCGTCCTCGATGGTCACCCTGAGCATCTTCCTCTCTGCAGGGTCCATGGTGGTCTCCCAGAGCTGATGAGGATTCATCTCTCCCAGCCCTTTGTATCGCTGGATATGCACGCCCTCCTTGCTGTTCTCAGAAGACCAGGCATCCATCTCCGAGTCATCGTAGAGATAGGTGATGCTCTTGCCTTTCTTGACACTGTAGAGCGGCGGCAGGGCGATATGGATGTGGCCCTCTTCTATGAGCGGACGCATATAACGGTAGAAGAACGTGAGGAGCAGTGTCCTGATGTGGGCGCCGTCCACATCGGCATCGGTCATGATGATGATGCGATGGTATCGGAGCTTCTCGATATTGAAATCGTCCCCGATGCCTGTCCCCAGAGCAGTTACCAGGGTCAGGATCTCGTTGTTGCGGAGGATCTTGGAGAGCCGTGCTTTCTCGACGTTGAGGATCTTTCCCTTGAGCGGAAGGATGGCCTGGAATCTCCTGTTCCTTCCCTGTTTCGCTGACCCGCCTGCAGAGTCTCCCTCGACGATGAAGATCTCTGATTCCTTGGGGTCCCTGCTGGAGCAGTCGGCCAGTTTTCCCGGCAGCAGATAGCTGTCCAGGACTCCTTTCCGTCGTGTCATCTCCCTGGCCTTCTTGGCTGCCTCGCGCGCCTTGGTGGCATTGGTCACCTTATCGATGATCTGTCTCGCTATGGTCGGCGTCTCCTCCAGGAAGCTCATGAGTCTCTCTGCGACGATGGATTCGACCAGCCCCTTGACTTCAGAATTGCCCAGCTTGGTCTTGGTCTGCCCCTCGAACTGGGGGTTCGGGATCTTGACGGCGATGATGGCTGCGAGGCCTTCTCGGGTGTCTTCGGAGCTGAATTTGGTCTCCGCGAGCCTGTTCTTGGCGGCATAGGTGTTCAGGGTCCGCGTCAGGGCGGCCTTGAAACCGACCAGATGGCTTCCTCCTTCGATGGTGTTGATGTTGTTCGCAAAGGAGAAGATGTTCTCCGTATAGGTCGTGTTGTACTGCATCGCGATCTCGACCTGGATGGTGTCCTTTTCCTTGGTGAAGGTGATGACCTCGTGGAGCGGCTCCTTGTTCTTGTTGATGTAGCGGACAAACTCCCTGATGCCGCCTTCGTAATGGAAATCATGCTCTTTATCGTTGGGCTCGTCCCTGATGTTGATGTGGGTGCCTGGATTGAGGAATGCGAGCTCTCTGAGCCGGGCAGAGAGGGTGTCAAAATTGAACAGCAGGGAGTCGAAGATCTCGGGGTCAGGCCAGAAGGTGATCTCTGTCCCCCGCTCATTGGTCTCTCCCATGACCTCCATCTCGCCTGCGGGTTTTCCCTGGGCATAGGTCTGGCGATAGATCCTTCCGTTCCTGCGGATGGTGGCTACGAGCTTCCTGGAGAGGGCGTTCGTCACCGAGATGCCTACCCCATGGAGGCCCCCGGACACCTTGTAGGTCTTGTTGTCGAACTTCCCTCCTGCATGGAGCTTGGTCATGACGATCTCCAGGGCCGGCCGGTTGAACTTCGGATGGTTCTCCACCGGGATGCCCCTGCCGTCATCGGTGACCGTGACCGAGCCGTCGGTGTTGAGGATGACCTTGATGGTGGTGCAGAATCCTGCGAGCGCTTCATCGATGGAATTGTCCACCACCTCATAGACCAGATGATGGAGGCCGCGGAGCGAGGTGCTCCCTATGTACATGCTCGGCCGTTTCCTCACCGCCTCCAGGTCGACAAGTACCTGGATGTCCTCTGCTCCGTATTCTCTTTCCATCGTCATGTCCTTTTATCCCTGCGGTTCGACGCCCGTTCTGCTGTTGTTCCGGTCCGACGGACGATACGATTCTCTCGTGTATCGGTAAGGTATGTCAGCCGATCCCTCGACAGTGATGCTTCTCTGAGAAAGCTCTACCCTGCTAAGCCTGCCTTTCTCGTCCTGAAAGAAAAGAGAATGAGGTTTTTTAAAGGTTTCGTTCGTTTCAGAGGCCTTCGGCCGACCCGTTGAGCAGAAGGAGCTCTTCGGTGTCCAGAAGTTCGACACGCCTGTCTGTGGTCAGGGGTTTTCGCGGTCTATTTGCCATGATTCCTCTTTGGTCCTGCTCCGGTCTGGTCCGTGCCTCACGTCTGCTTCAGACCTCTGTCGTTTCGAGGTAGCCGCGCATGAAGGCTTCCTCCCGGGGCTGCAGTTCATCATCGTGGAGCAGGGCGCTGAGCTCGTCTGCATCATAGATGTTGTCTGTATCCTCGGAGAACTCCTCTTCTTCCCGCAGATTCATGTTCCATGCTTCTTTTCTCATCGTTTTCACCTTCCTTAGGAAAGAGGGGTATCCGGAAGACATATATATCTTTACGATATACTATATATGTGGTATATGCTTGACCGAAAAACCTAAAAATCTACGATATCCTCCTCTGCGCGGAGCCGGGGCAGAATCATGGGCAGAATCATGGACACCAGAAAACTCATCAGGTTCGGAAGGAGCTCCTTTGTCATCTCCCTTCCGAAGACATGGATAACAGCCAACGGGCTGAAGAAGGGGGATGTGCTCGGCCTGGAGGTGGGCGCGACCACCCTGAAGATAAGCCCCCATGATGAGCCCCAGCGGAGGCCTCTGCTCAAGAAGACCATCCTGCAGGAAGGGAACCCCCTGTCTTTTCTTCAGATGGAGATCGTCTCTGCCTATCTCTCGGTGGCCAACATCATCGAGGTCAAGGCGGAGGGACACCTGAAGCATGCCCAGGCCATCAAGAAGATCCTCCATGGTCTCACCGGACTCGAGGTCATCGAGATCTCCAAGGACAGGATACTGGCGAGAGACATCCTCGACGAAGAGGCCGTCTCCATCGACAGGACCCTGCGTCACATCCATCGGATCGTCAGCACCCAGCTGCGTGACTGTGTCCACATCGCCAACAAAGCGGATGCAGAGGAATTCTTCGACAGGGACCGCGACATCAATCGTCTTGTCTTCCTCCTGTTCAGGGTCCTGCGTTACCTTCTCAAGGAACCCTCGTCCATGCAGGAAAAGGGGCTTTCCATCCAGGGTCTTCATCGTGACTGGTCCATGACCATGCGGCTCGAGCATCTGGGTGACCATGCCAAACGGATAGCCAGGGCCATGGTGCTGCAGAAGGGCAGGCCTGCGACCCTGCAGAAGATGAGGAAGCTCCATGGCCGGCTGTTCCGTTGCTTCGAGAATACCATGAAGGCCTATTATGCAGAGGATTACCCTTCCTGCTACACCATCGAGACGCATCTGGCGAAGCTTGCTGATCAGATAGAGGACCTCATGGCCAGGGTACGGGACAAGCAGCTGCTCCTTGCCCTCGTCAATGACCGGCTTTCCATAGGGGCCATCAGGCATATGGGCAGGGCCATGCTGAACATGCAGGAGCTCCAGGAGATTGAGACAGGGGATCTTGCGAAATTTGAGCTCTGAGAACCGAACATCTTTCCTTGCATCCGAGCATCTTTCCCCGCCTTTGGATGTATGTCCCTGCTGGCATCCATGGACGTATATCGCTTCCTGGACGTATTATCGCTTCTATTGCTGCCAGATGCCCTGCCTATGCTGTCGATGCTCTTTGATAGACGACCTTTCTCTTTCCTTGTTGCAATCTTCCGATGATGTGGAAGTCCTGTCCTTGCTTTCCCAATGCCCGGAGCAGGTCATCGTTGTCTGAGCCGGCAATGATGAGGACCATGCCGATGCCCATGTTGAAGGTGCGGTAGAGGTCATCCTGGGGGATGTTCCCCTCTTTTTCGAGCACGGTGAAGAGCTGCGGGACCATCCATGCGTCCCGATCGATGATTGCCTGCAGGTGGGCAGGCAATACCCGCGGGATGTTGTCGGTGAGCCCTCCTCCGGTGATGTGGGCGAGGCCCTTGACCCTGCTGTCCCTGATGATGCCTTTCAGGGCGGAGAGGTAACATCGGTGGGGGGCCATGAGGATCTCAGCGACGGTCCTGTCGGTCCCTGGGAAGGCATCCTCCACAGCAAGGCCCATGGTGTCGAAGATGATCCTCTGTGCCAGGGAATGGCCGTTGGTGTGCAGTCCTTCCGAGGGCAGTCCGATGATGAGGTCTCCCTCTTCCATCGTGTCCCTGGGAAGCAGGTCTTTCCTGTCGACCAGGCCGATGATGGTGCCGGCCAGGTCATATTCTTCCCTTTGATAGATGCCGGGCATCTCTGCGGTCTCTCCTCCGAGAAGCGGTATGCCCGCCTGCCTGCATCCCTCTGAAATCCCCTTTACGATGGCAGCGATGATGTGAGGCCGGAGCTTGCTCGTTCCTATGTAGTCCAGGAAGAAGAGCGGCATCGCACCCTGCACCAGGATGTCGTTGATGCAGTGGTTCACGAGGTCCCTGCCGACCGTATCATGCAGCCCCGTGCGGTAGGCAAGCTTGAGCTTGGTGCCCACGCCGTCTGTGGAGGCGACGAGAAGCGGCTCCTTCTTGCCCGTGGCATCAAGCCGGAAGAGACCGCCGAAAGAACCCAGGTCTGACATGACCGCTTCGGTGTAGGTGGCCTGCACCTCTTTCTTCATGAGCCGGTTGGCCTCATCCGCAGCGTCGATATCGACTCCTGCGTCCTTGTAGGTCATGGTCTCCTTTGCCATGCGGTCCGGTTGTCTCCGTATGTTTTTAAATGTTTGTCCACCTGGCCTGTCCCTTCTGTTCCCTCTGCTCATCCGACCATCTGCTCATCTGATGTTCACTGTCGTCGTCTTTTTCCATCGAAAAGCATTTATAATCCTGCAACCGTCTGATTGTCCTATGGACACGCAGTTTGAGGCCATCAAAGGGGTTTACTCTGACTTCCACCGTTCTCTGCTCAAGAAAGGACGTCTTCCCATCAAGGATACCGGAGTGGGTTTCTGGAACCCTTCCGACCCCGATGAGCTCTACTCCATCTTCCGAAGGATCGGGCTCGGCGAGAAGTCCGCCTTTCTCGACCTGGGGAGCGGCGACGGCATCGCCGTGATGATCGCGTCCCTCTTCACCAAGGCAACGGGCATCGAGCATGACCCCTGGCTCCATGAGGTCGCAGGAGACATCCAGGCGAAACTTGCTGCAAAGGGTGTTGCCGGTCCTGTGCAGTTCCTCAACCAGGATTTCATGGACCATCCCCTTTCAGGCTATGATGTGGTCTATATCTCTCCGGACAAGCCTCTCTGGCGAGGGGTGGAGCAGAAGGTCAAGAAAGAACTTTCCGGTATCCTTGTCGTCCATGGCCATCACTTCCATCCCCGTGACCTTGAGGAGGTCAGGACCTTCATGGTCAACGGCAACCGGGTGACCGCCTACCGGAACAAGGAACCGAAGCAGAGCAATCAAAAGCAGGACAATCAGAAGCAGGGCAGGAGCTTTGGCCATCAGACGAAGCGATAGGAATGACCGTCCTGCTCGACCGTCCCCTGTAGCTGTGCATCAATGCTCTCAGCGAGTGCAGGTTCCTGCTCTTCTATGATGTGCAGATACTGTTGTGCCATGCGCTGACTGGGTGCGCAGTCCAGTGAACAGGGGCAGTGGAACAGCACTGCCGCATCCTGGTGTCGGGCGAAGATGTTCATGGTTTTCGGATAGGTAGTCTTGGCTGATGCGAGCATCATGGGTCTGAGAAAACTGAGGTCCCCTTCTCGTTGATCCTCAAGATGTTCGCCGAAGAACCTGATGCAGCAGGATGGATAGCCAAGGAGCCGGCCCATCTCATCATGGTTCCCGAGGTCCTCGGCTGCCTTGAGGGCCACTGCGGTGTTCATGTCCTGTGCGATGAACACGATGGGCCTGCCGGGGGCAGGATCATCTCTCGGGATGGCCACTCCCTTGTCCACATATCCTTCATTCTTGCCGGGGATGCCCAGGACTTTCACTTTCCTCCCGCTGGTCACCAGAGCAAGGCCCTGTTGCCGACAGAACCCACTGAGTCCTGGAAGCTGCTCCTCAGAGATGACCATCCTCAGAGCAGGCTTGGCGCCTTGCTTGACCAGCAGCAGCTGGATGTGCTGCATCCTGCTCCCGAGCTTCGGGGACGGTTCCGGTGCCTCCTCCTGTGCCTGTCCCTGCTCATCTGTTCCCGCGTGCATCGTCCTCCCCGATATCTTTCTGGTCTTTTTTTGTGAACTTTCTTGGTAAACGTCCTATGTTCTCCTCTTTCCAGGTATTAATGTCTTTCCTGTCTTTGCCGAATCCCCGACAGCTCAGGCCCGGTCTGCTCTTCTTCTCCGGGATGGCCACCATTCCCGGATAGTCATAAAACTTAATAAACCTTCCAGCACATTGGAGCCCTATGGAGTTCCCAGTGAAAAAGAATCGTTCTAGACAGGACAATCAATCGCGGTACCATCCGACTCATCTGGATACTGCATATCGTTTCTCCGGGGCTGTGCACAAGGAGATGGGGCAGCTCGTCAAGGCCATCGTCCTTTTCGGGGCCACCTCACGCAGGCAGGACCATCCCCATGGAGACATCGACATGCTGGTGGTCATCGATGACGTGAGCCTGGAGCTCAATCCCCCGATGATCCAGACCTATAAGATCATGATGGCCAAGATCATCAAGACCGTCTCTCCGAAGATCCACCTGACGACCCTCCGTTTCGCGACCTTCTGGGACTATGCCCGTGCAGGCGATCCCCTCATCATCAACATACTCCGCGACGGTGTCGCCATCATCGATACAGGGTTCTTCGACCCGCTGCAGCGGCTGCTCTATGCTGGCCAGATACGGCCTTCCAAGGAGGCGGTCTGGGTCTACTACAGCAGGGCCCCGGTCACCATAACGAACGCAGAATGGCATCTTCTTCAGGGGTGCATCGACCTCTACTGGGCGGTCATCGATGCTGCCCATGCCGCCCTGATGAGCCGGGGAAAGCTGCCGCCTTCGCCTGACCAGGTGGCGAAGATGATCGAGGAAGAGCTGGTCCCGAAAAAACTTGCCCATGAGAGCCATGCCCAGACCATGCGCGAATTCTACAGGCTCATGAAGATGATCACCCATCGGGAGCTCAAGACCGTCTCGGGACAGGAGTTCGACCGCTACAAGAAAGAGGCGACTGATTTCGTCCGTGACATGAAGAGGATCATCGAACGCAAGAAAGGCCATGACAAAGCGAAGAAGTCATGATCGGTCATCGTTCTTCATGGGTCAGAGGTTGGTATTGGCGGTCATGGTCTCCTGGAGTATGCGCTATTTTCTCGCTTCTCGCCAGAGCAAGATTTATATCGTTCCTGTCCCCTGGTCATCTTCCATGGCGCCCCAAGACCCCTTCCTGAAGATGAAACGCGATGTCCTCGCAAGGAAGGACAAGTCGAGAGAAGGCAGGATAGACTCTGCGATTGTCCGGCTCATCGGCCTTCTCAACGCCGATGACGATTATTGCACCACATCATCCTGCGCCGGTCGGATCCAGCTCATCGCCAAGGCATCTTCCCGGAAGGATCAGGCGGCATGGTCCTTCAAGACCCATGACCCTGCAGATGAGGAGCAGCTCATCATGGCTGCAAGAAAGCCGTTCGCAGGAGAGCTCTGGTTCCGCCAGGAGGGCTTCATCCTCCATGTCCGTTGCAGGGATATGGAAGCTGCCTATGCCCTTCTGGATGCGGGCCAACGGGCAGGGTTCAAGCATTCAGGCATCACCGGCAGGCGCAACATCGTCCTCGAGATCAGGGGTTCCGATGCCTTCGACACCATCGTCGGCAGGGACGGCGGGCTCATCGTGGAAGAGCTCTACCTGCGTATCCTGACAAAGATAGCGAACGGCAAGCTGCAGGAGAACAGCAGGCGCATCGACAGGTTTGAGCTCAACGTGCGGATGCTTCCTGACCGTCAGAGGCGGTGCGAAGCAGGAAACAGAGATAAAGAACAGGTAAAGAAGAACAGGCAAAGAAGAACAGGCAAAGAAGAACAGGCAAAGAAGAACAGGCAAAGAAAGATAGATGATAAGAAAAAGAAAGAAGAAAAAAAGAAAAAAGGGTCCTATTTCTTGAACAGGAGCACCAACAGAGAGATCACGCCGACCAGGAGCAGCAGGGCGATGAAGCCGAGCAGCACGATGTAGGCTGAGGTGTCGGTGAAGCTGGTCTCTTTCTGGACAGGCTGTGCGATGACCGACACGTCGGGGATCTCGGTGGTCGTGGTGGTCGGGGAAGTGATGACCTTCACGTTGCCGTTGCCACTGCCCGCGTTCTCGTTCGTCTGTCCTGTGCCCTCGTTTCCGGTGGTTCCTGTCGGTTCCTGGGTGGCGCAATCCTTGACGATGATGTCCGCGGTCTTGAAATCGGCCAGCGATGTCCTGTCAAGATAGGCGTTGATGTTGAGCCGGTAGGTGCCTGCCCTCTGGGTATCCGGTATGCTCAGGAGGAAGTTCTTCTCGAACTCGTTATCGCTGTCGTCAGGGTTGTCAGACAGCCTGATACCGGTCTCCTGCTGCTGGATGTTAAGCTGGGAACTCTTCACCTCGAGGACAACGTTCCTCTGGGTGTCCCGTCCGATGTTGATGATTCTCGCATCCACGGAGAAGCTCCTGTCGCAGGAAAGGGTCTGGGGCTGCACGACGATGTCGCTGAGCTTGATGTCGTTCCGGTCCCGCTCGACCTTGAGCGAGAAGTCCAGCCTGTAGTAGTGCCGGGCGTTGTCATCGTCCTCTCCCCGAAGTATGACATAGCCGTCGAAGGTGTCCTCATCCGTGTTCAGGGGGACCACAAATGTGTACTCGAAGGTGTCCGTATCCCTGGCGTTGAGGTCATTGATGTCGAGGGTCTCATCGATGTCGTCGCTGTCATCGATGTTCTCGACGAACAGGTCTGCTTCGATGTCGTTGATGTCCTTGTCCTCTGTTCTTGAGGTGGACCAGGTGTTCTCGACCTCGCCCTTGAAGCGGATGGTGTCTCCGGGCTTGATGTTGTCGATGGTCTCGCCGTCGCTGACCCGTTCGTGCTTGTTGTTCACGTAGATGTCGAACTTTTTCAGCTCGAGCTGGTTCTCAGCGTAGAGCTTGATTCCTGTGCTTGCGCTGGCGAGGCTGTTGCTGAAGGTGAGGTCGCCTGTGAAGGGGCTCTGCTCGATGTCTGCATCGACAGGGATGCTTCCCTTGATGGTGACCAGCTTGGTCTGGCCGATGTTGAGGGAGAACGTCCCTGCATCGGTGGTGATGTTGTAGGCGGAGAGTCCGCTGAACACCGGCGTGATGTCTACCAGGTTGACGCTTCCGTCGTTGGTGACCGTTATGGTCCCTGAGAAGGTCTGGCCGGGCTTCTCCTTGAACTCCAGTGTACTTTTAGACAGGCTCAGTGTCGCGACAGGCTCTTGCACCGTGACTGTCAAGGTTGAGGTGAGAGTGGAGGCGCATGCCGAGCAGCTGAGGGTTGCGGTATAGGTGTCTGCTGCAGCTCCCGAGGGGATGGTCACCGTCATGCCGGTGGAGTGGGACGAGCCATAGGCGACGTCGAAGACCGCATCATCAAAGATGACTGCTGCAGATGAGATGACATTGGCAGGATTGAGGCCCACCAGGTTGCCGGAGACGAGATTTGCTCCGTAGACGGTGTTGCCTGTGTTGGTGACGGTCAGGAGGCCGGTCCCGGCATTCCCCTGGATGATGGTCATGCTCAGGTCGTTCATGGTGGCAGAGGGTTCTGCGTTGACGCTCACCTGGAGGGTGAAGGAGTCGCTTGCATTGCCGCCGCTGACTTCAACGGTGCCTGCATAGGTTCCGGCGAACTGGTCGGCTCCGAGCAGCATGCTGATGTTCACCAGCTGGGTGGAGCCGGCGATGAAGTTCTCGGTGGTGACCGGTGTCAGTGTGCCGGTGAAGCTCTCGATCCCCTGCGTGAGGGTGAGCGGAGCGAAGGTGAGGTTGAGATCTGTGGTGCCGCTGTTGGTCAGCAGAAAACTGGTGTTCACCGTGTCTCCGGGGTTTGCGGTCAGCAGACCCGGGGTTCCTGAGATGGTTAGGTCATCAGCGGCGAAGGCTGAACTGACCGTGATCAGGAAAAGAACAATTCCGAACAAAAAGGTTTTTTTCATGTTGCTTTCACCCGTACGGTTTTTATTTTTATGATTTCTAAGGGCCTTTTGCGTTTAAACATAAAAAGAAGGCCGTTCTGGCCTTCTTTCCATCATTGAAGTCACTATAGGGATTATCCTGTCATCTCTACATGATGTAACCACTGAGTAGTCAATACGATTATTTAAATGTTACTATTCTTTGATGGTCTTCCTGCTTTTTCTCCTCTCCGGAAGACGATGTATCAAAGATATCAAAGAACAAACAATAGCTGTGAGAACGTGTTGAGCTGGACGATATGCTCCTATGGATGTTCTTGCGCCTTCTCCTCTTCAAGCTCTTCCTCTGTCCTGACGATGAAAGGTTCTTCGGTCTTGTCTGTCTCTGCTGCTGGTTGTTCCGGGCCGGCCATTCCTGTTCCGGACAGTCCTGGAGCGGCTGTTCCCGCAGGCGGTTCTGGTGAGGGCGGGAGTTCCTCTTCTATCTGTGCATCCTCTCTCGCCTCTGCTGCCTGTTCAGCCTGTCCGTCAGCTCTTCTGCTCTCGGCATCATGCTCTTCAACGATGAAAGGGCTTTCTCCTGTGTCCTGCCGTCCGGCTTCTGCTGCCTGTTCTTCCCGGACCTCTGCTGTCGGTTCTTCTGCCTCTGGCATCGCAGGCTCCTGTTCCTGGGTGTCTGCAGGCTCTTTTTGTGTTTGTGGAACCGCATCTTCCTGTGCTTCCTGGACAGCGGGTGCAGCAGGCTCTGCAGGGACAGGTTCCTCTGCAACAACCCCTGAAGTCAGGGGTCTGGTCTCTGTCTCCTCATGGATGGTCTCTTCCTCTGCCTTCAGCTCTTCCTTTATCTCGTTGAGATCCTCCTGGATGGCCACGATCGGTTCATCAGGTGAACCGTCGGAATGTTCGGGTCGGTGAGGCTGCGATGCTGTCCTGTCTTCTTGGACATCAGCATGGTCTGCTTCGGCTGGCTGTTGCTCAGCAACAGGTTCACTCGCATCCTGCCTTGGCTGTCCTGTCTCTTCTGTCAGGGTCGGTCTTTCTTCATGAGCTTCTTCTTCGGGAGCATCCTTCCGGGAAGCCGCTGTCTCTGTGGGCGTCTCAGCAGAGGGCATCTTCCTTTCCTTGTCCTTGCTGTAGACTTCCTGGGCATCCTGGTCCATGAGCTCCTGGAGCGTCTTGTCTTCCGCAAGGATGTTCTTCTCTCCTGTCGGAAGCTCCTGTTGAGGCTCTGGCTTGGGCTTCTTGACAGAAAGGATGGCCTTGGCACGTTCCATCGCCTCCATGAGCGATGCGGCGAGTCCTGATCTCTTCAACGTTGCTGCGAGTTCTTTGACCTTGTCTTCATGATCCATGTGTTCTCCCTCGTTTGTTTTCTTTTTTGATGTTGTCTGTGATGTCGCTTCTCTGCCTTCTTTCCTTTCTCGTTGTTAGTTCCTTCCTAGGATGCTATATATATAGTTAACGTTTGCCTTCCTTGTTGTGCTTTTCCTTCTCACTGGATGGTTTCCGTGGTAGTGAACCTTCCGCCGCTGAGATGGAACGGCCGATGCTCTTCACGTGAGAAGGTCTGGCGGAGGACCTTTCCGGCGATGAATACGTTCTTCCCGAATTCCTCTATGCTCATGACTTCCACTTCCATGGTGGCCGCCGCTTCCCTGACGCAGGGGGCATCGATGTGTCTGCATTCTGTCTTGTTGATGTTGAGGACTGCAAACTTGTCCTGGAAGTCAGGGTCCTTCCGCAGGGCATCATGCATGACGCCTGCGAACCGGAGCGAGAGGAAATTGACGCAGAAGCTTTTGCTCGTCCTGATGGTCGTGGCCATCTTGGAGTCGGCGGGCAGCACGATGGCGTAATGGAAGGGATCTGCAGAGAGCAGGCAGTGATGGTCTGTGGGATAAAGATCGTCCACCACCCGCTTGACGCCGATGGGGGTCTTCTCGGTCCGGGCGGTTATGAGGACGGTCTGTCTCGGGCCGAGAATCTGGCCGAGCTCATCGGTCGGCATTGAGGATCACCGCAATCGAGAAATAGACGATGAAGATGATGAGAGGGATCTGATAGAAGCTGCCCAGATACGGTCTGGTGATGGCCTCGATGGCAAGCGGGACCGTGCTTCCGTAGAGCCCGATGTTGAGTATCCTCTTGAATCCGAGCCGTCTCTTGGCGAGCCGTATGCTGCCATAGGCTATCACCGAGAACAGCAGGATGATGGCCAGGTATTTCACGAGCATGAAGATGTAGAGCAGGAAGAGGAGGCTTGGCATCATCAGGACGAGGAACATCCAGAACATGGCGAAGAAGGCCTCCTGGTTGCCTTTGACATCCTCATAGCTGTCGAGGGTGATTTCGTGTTCCTTGAAGAACAGGCTGAAGAATGCCTTGTCCCGTGTGATGAGGATGCTCTCATCGCCTCTTGCCGTGTGGTTGGTGGTCGTGTCGATCCTGAGGAACGGTCCGGTGATGTTGATGGTGAACGGTGCCGTCATGTTGATCTCAGGGACCAGCCTGAGCGTATCGAAATGCTGGAACTCTTCGCTCACCATGGACGGCAGGAACGCTGCCTTGGGCAGGAAGAGCAGGATCATGACGAAGAAGGAGACCAATACCAAAGAGATGAAATAAGAGATGGCCTCGCGGAAGCTCCGTCTGGAGAATTCGACATAGGTGTCCGGGTTGAAGGTCCGGGGTATGTTGCGAAGAAATTCCTTGGTGTTCTCCATGGCTGTTCCCTGCTGCTCTCAGGAATCAATGGTATTTAAAGCTTATGACAGAACCATTCGGTCCTCCCTGGACCGATGAAGTATAGATGAAAACACTTATATATGGATCTGCTATAGGAAGAAATGATTTGTTAACATCGATGAGGTGATTTTGACATGTTTGATGCAATCTTCTTTCCGTTGGATGCCATCGCCCGGGCGAAGGCAGAGCGATCCATGACAAAGACCCTGCTGCTCTTGCTGGGAGCCAGCCTGCTGACCGCCCTCAGCGCATTCCTGATGACCCAGCACTGGGAGATGGCTGTCACCGTATTCGTCGGCGTGTTCCTGCTAAACCTGTTCATCGCCTTCCTGATAAAGATTGCCCTGCATGTGCTGATCCAACGGGGAGGGTTCTATGAATCCTTGACTGCCCTGTCTCTTGGATACTATATCTCATCCTTCGGATTCCTTGTCGTCGTCCTCATCGGCATGATACCTGGAGATGAACTCTCTATGACGCTCGTGAAAGGCGTGCTCTCTGGCATCGCCCTCCTTTCCCTGCTTCTCCTTTCGGCCATGACCCTGTTCCGCGCAACCATGGAGTTCTTCCAGGTCGATCTTCTGACGGTCGTGGTCACCTTTACGACCCTCTATCTCCTGCTGTTCATCTCCCTCTATCTCGGTCTGCTGAAAATCGTGTTCCCTCTGATGTTCGGTCTCATGGGAAGCAGCCTCCCGCCGGTGCCGCTCGGCTGAAGGAAGAAAGAGGCGTGTTGGTTTCCTGGCTTTCGTCACCTGCACAGGAGGATGATGTCCTTGTCCTCTTCGAGACGTTCCTCGACTGTAAAGAGCTGCCCTATGGATTGCTTTATGCGCTCTGCCTTTTCACTCCTCTTGAGATAGCTCAGGATGAACATCTCCTTGCCGACCCGTCGCATCTCCCGCAGCCCTTTCTCGATGTCAGCAAAGTTCTGTATGGCAGTCAGGGAGAAGACCAGGTCGAAGGCATGGTCAGGGTAGGGCAATGCTTCGGCATTGCCGACCCGTTTCTTCCTGTAGGGACATCGCCTGAGCAGCCCGGCCGAAGGGTCGATGCCTTCGACAGGGAAGCCGATCATCGCAGCATAGGGTGCTGTCCCGCAGCCAACGTCGAGTGCGCGCCCGATGTCCTCGACGTCGATATGCGAAAGAAACCGTTCCTTGATCAACAGGAACTTCTTCTGTTGTTCCTCTCCATGCAACTGGTCATAGCCGGATGCGATGCCGTCATAGTAGCTGTCGTTCATGAGAAGGGATGGGTTGACGTTCAATAGCCCCGGAGTTTCATGACCTTGACCATCTTCTCGGTGGCGTAGATGTTGGCTGCGAGCCGCATATCCACCTTATGCTTCTGTGCCCGGCTGTACACCTCGTTGAACGCGTGCTCCATCTTCTGCTTGAGCCTCTCGTTGACTTCCTTGCGGGTCCATGCGAAGCCCTGGTTGTTCTGCACCCATTCGAAATAGGAGACTGCGACCCCTCCTGAGTTGGCGAGGATGTCCGGGATGAGGAATATGCCCTTCCTGTGGAGGATCTCGTCCGCTTCGGGCGCGGTGGGGTTGTTCGCGAGCTCGACGATGACCTTGGCCTTGACATTGTTCGCGTTCTCCTTGTCGATCTGGTAGGCGAGCGCTGCCGGCGCGAGCACCTCTGCGTCGACCTCGAGCAGCTCCTGGTTGGTGATGTCCTTCGCTCCAGGGAATCCCTGGACCTTGCCGGTCTTCTGCTTGTGTGCCCATACCTGGTCGATATGCAAGCCCTCTGCGTTATATATCCCTCCTGAGGAGTCTGAGACCGCAACCACCTTGAAGCCGTCGTCGAACAGGAACTTCGCGAAGGTATAGCCGGCGTTCCCGAAGCCCTGGACCGCGGCCGTCGTCGGCTTGAGCTCCAGCTTCTTCAGGGCATCATTGAGGGCGAAGATGCCGCCCTGGGCTGTCGCCTTGTCCCTTCCCAAAGAGCCTCCGAGCTCGACCGGTTTGCCGGTGATGACGCCGAAGACATTGTGGCCCATCATCTTGGAGTATTCGTCCATCATCCAGGCCATGACAGCAGGATTGGTGTAGACGTCGGGAGCAGGGATGTCTCTCTTGGGTCCGAGGACCGCGGCCATCTTGAGGATGTACATCCTTGAGAGCCGTTCCAGCTCATTGAGCGAGAGTTCCTTGGTGTTGACGATGACCCCTCCCTTCGCTCCGCCGTAGGGGATGTCGATGACCGTGTTCTTCCAGGTCATGAGGAAGGCGAGGGTCTTGACCTCGTCCATGTCGACTTCAGGGTGGAAACGGATGCCGCCTTTGCTCGGGCCCCGCAGGTCTGAGTGCTGGACGCGGTAGCCTTCGAAGATGCGGATCTTCCCGTTGTCCATGCGGACCGGGAGCGACACGGTCACGGTCCTTTTCGGAGCCCTGAGCATCTCAAAATATTGGTCGTCTATCTTGAGGATGTCGAACGCCTTCTTCACCCTCGCGAGGGCGTTTTCGTATTGTGATTCAGAGGTTGCCATGGCTAGCTGGAAGCAAGGAGTATGTTTATATGTTTTATCCAGAATGTTATCCGATTCTTTTCTGGCTCTCATGCATGGCCGGTCATGGGTTGCAGGATGATGCTGTCTGCCCCTCCTGAGGGGACGGTCCGCGCTTCATCGGCAAGGACCTGCATGACAAGCCTGCCATAATCTTTCGCTCCCCGGGAGCTCCGGGCGTAGGTGAAGATGGATTTCCGATGGAGCGGCGCTTCCTTGAGCTTGCTGTTCTGCCGTATGGGTTCGGTGATGATGTCATAGTATTCATTCTGCAGTTTCTCAAGGGATTCCTTGCAGATCCTGTTCCTTCGGTCGTAGAGTGTCGGGATGACCTTGCTCACCCTGACGTCCTTGCCGCTGTGTTCGGTGAATTCCTTGATGGTGGCGATGATCTTCCTCGCGCCGTCGATGGCAAGGGGTTCGGTGGAGACCGGGATGAACGCCTCGTCGCAGTACTGGAGCGCGTTCTGGGTGATGATGCCCACCGAGGGCGGGCAGTCGACGATCACGAAGTCATAGCCAGAGAGATGCTCGAGCTTTTCCTGGAGCTTGGCTGCCCCGTCCTGTTTCTGGTAAAGGGCGTATTCTGCTCCCCGCATGGTGGAGGAACTCCGTATGACGTCGAAGTTCTTTCCTATGGAGACGATGCATTCCTCGGCCGTCGCCCCGTTGGTCAGCAGTTCGAACATGTCCTTCTTCTCTCCCCCTCCTGGGAAGAAGCTGGCCACATGTCCCTGCGGGTCCAGGTCCAGGAGCAGCACTTTCTTGTCTTCCCTGGCAAGCCCTGCGGAAAGATTGATAGCTGTGGTGGTCTTGCCGACTCCACCCTTCTGGTTGATCACTGCGATTTTTCTCATTTTGTCGTCCCTCCCTCTGTTGTTGCTATGAGTCCTCTTTGAGAATTACAGACCACAATACTCTAATTAGTATATAAAGATTTCTATTAGTATAGAAAAAGGTATATTGAGGATGGTCTGGGCTTGTCGTCCAAAGGACATGACGCAGGGGAAAAGTTATAATCCTCATCGCTTTTTCCGGGCCCATGGATTATGAAACAGCCTGCAGGCGGTTGCTCATGAAGATGACCGGGAAGCGCCATATCATGTTCTGCCGTCGGGGGAATCAGGCGATACGGTTGTCTTTGCGCTACGCACGGTCGTTCGCCGAGACCCTTGCACTTCCTGACCAGGGTGGCTGGATGACCTATGGACAGTCCGGCGTGAAGGAAGGCTACCGGATCAGGTTCATTCCGACAGATGACGGTCTTGTGGATGTCTCCCTGCTGGAGGGTCTGAAGGATGTCCCCGGTGTCATGATCCTCAATGCCATGCCCGGCTACCATGCGCTCCTGGACATGGATGCGATTGCACGTTGGGCGAAGCAGCAGGGCGTCTTTCTCATCAATGATGTGTCCGGTGCCATAGGGACCGGGCAGGAACGTTTCGGTGACCTCATCCTGGGGAGCTTCGGTCGCTGGAAGCCTGTCAGCATCCGGACCGGCGGTTTCCTCGCCTTCGATGATGGCCCCATCGATGGGTTCCTGTCCAGACAGGACCTTTCCCATCAGATAGATTTCCCGGCTCTTTTGGAACAGCTCACCTCCCTGCGTCCACGCCTGGAACGCTGGAGGATGATCCATGATGCCATCCTGAAGGATTTCAGGGGTCACGTGCTTCATCCTGGCAAGGGCATCAACGTCATCGTCCCCTTCTCGTCTGCCGGGGAAAAGAAAGCTATCCTCTCCTATTGCGAAAAGCATAAGTATCCCTCTGTCCTGTGCCCAAAAGACATACGTGTCAAGAGAGATGCCGTGTCCATCGAGGTGAAACGTCTTGGGTAAAACAGTCGTGTTCGTGCTCCTGTTCCTGGTCATCGGCGGTGTGCTCATCGTCGCGACCAACCAGTACCAGCTTGACAGGAAGCAGGACAGGATAGGTTTTTTTTGGGACTTCGCGAGGTGGGTGGTGCATCTCGGCAGCAATATCAAGGACATAACAGCTCTCGTGATCCGACAGACCTGGCTTCCTCAGGTCGGTAGGGAAGAGCAACAGAAGAACATGACGATCAAGACCTTTGTGGTCAAGCGAGGTGCATGATGATGGTGACAGAACCCGAGAGCATGGAAGAGCTGATCTATTTCACCAACAGGACCATTGGCGATGGCAACGTGAGGGCATGGGTCTATCGGTCCCTCTGCCCGAAATGCGGCAAGGCGAAGATGGGCAAGCCGACCGGAAAGCAGGGTCAGGTGAAGATCCGCGCCAAAGAGTATGTATGCCCAGCCTGCGGGTACACTGTCGAGAAGAAAGCCTATGAAGAGAGCCTGATGATCGAGTCGGCCTATCGCTGTCCTTCCTGCGGCAAAGAAGGCGAGGCGGCTGTTCCCTACAAGCGGAAGAAGATCGACGGCGTGGATACCATCCGCGTGCACTGTCAGCACTGCGATGCCAATATCGACATCACCAAGAAGATGAAAGAGAAGAAATAGGTTTGCCCTTCCCAGATAGGCTCTGTAAGAAAGTGAGGTCAGCATCCTTTGCGAGGCATTATCCAAGACAGGAGCGAAGGAGTTTCGGGGGTTGCCCCCAAACTTTCACGAAAGTTTGATCAAAGGAAGCGGAACCCGTTGTTCCGCATCGCTGCCTTGCAGATGCACAGCATGGCAGCGTAATGGCGCTTCATGCTCCATATTGCGTGTCAACTGAGCGTAACCAGGTGCGGGGCCGGAACGGCAGAAGCAGACTCATTACTGTGGCCGAGCCTGATGCTGACCACGCGAAAGCGTAACTTTCTCCAGAGCCTCCCAGATAGTAATGTTTATATATCATCATGCTCAGAAATAGAGCCATAATGCATCCTAAAGGTCAGGTGAGCCTTTTCATCATCATCGGTCTTGTTCTTCTCGCAGCAGCTGTCCTGTTCTTTTCCATCGCAGAACCCTCTGCAGTGGGGCCTGCGCAGACCGAGACAGGGCTTCGGCAGAAGACGCCCCAGAAGGCAGCTCCGCTCCAGTCCTATGTCGAGGCCTGCATGCGGCAGACAGGCCGGCAGGCCCTGGTCCTGGCGGGCTCCCAGGGCGGTTTCACCCACCTTCCCGATGACCAGCCGAGGGTGGATACGATCATGTCCTCTGTCGCTGCCTGGTATGACAAGGGCATGGATACGCGGCCGACAGATGAAGAGGTTGCTTCACAGCTCTCTCTTTACATGGATGAGGTGCTCCCTTCGTGCCTCAACGATTTCCAGGACTTCCCCTATCCGGTCAAGGTATTGGCAGAACCTCATACCTTGGCAACCATCACCGAGAGCAAGGTGATCTTCGAGACATCCTACACTCTGGAGATGACCCTCGATGACGAGGTGCTGACCGTCGATGCCTTCCGCACCGAACTGACTACCCAATTCGGCCACGCGCTCTATGTGGGGAAGGCCATCGCCGACATGGAGCTTGCCCTTCCCGATGAGATCGATCCCACGTTCATGAACCAGTTCGGCATGGATGTCTCTGTGCATGCCTACCGGGAGAATGAGGTCGTCTATGTCATCAAGGGTGATGAGGAACTTCTCGGTTTCCCCCTGGTCTTCATGGTGAGCTCGATCTATGATTTTGACACCACCCCTGAGAACAGGTTCACCAACCTTGCTCCCCTCCGGGCAGTCGTCGGCCAGCCCTTCTCCTATGATTTCGACGCGCTCAATGAGAGCGATGTCAACTTCAGCATGCACACGCCCGGCTTTTTCATCAACAGGTCTGCAGGTGTGCTCAGGTTCACGCCTCTTCCAGAGGATGTGGGCAACCACACCCTCTTCCTGGAGCTGCAGGACGGTCCTGTCCTGGTGAGGGAAGCGGTGCCCATCGAGATCACCCAGACCGTTCCGGCAGATTCCCTGCGTCTGCGCGCTGCCGTCGGAGTGACCTTCCGCCACAGCTTCCCGGTCGCATCCCCCCTTCCTGACTTTCCCTACACCGGATATGTCACCGGTCCCTTTGCTTTCAATGGATCGTCGCTTACCTATACGCCCCTCATGGCTGATCAGGGAGAGCACTTCTTCGAGGTCCTGCTCTTCGACGACGGGGTGTTCATCAACAAGACTGCCTATGTCATCGAGGTGCCCTGATGCTCAGGAAAATGACACTGCTGTTGGTGCTGGCGCTGCTCCTGCTGCCCTTTGCCGTTGCGCAGGACGGTGGCGGTGTTGTGCCTGAGGATATCAACTCTTGGAAACCGGATAAGGTTCTGTTGGACTTCACCACATATTATGAGAAAAATCCTACCGCAGCCATGGAGCAAGCGATGGCGTATGAGGGAACACCTCATGGTTATGAAGATTCTGTGGAGTTTCTTCTCGGGAAGTATGAGAATAAGGTCGATGACTTCTTCAAGGACGACTATACAACAGTTTCAGACAAGACTAAATTCAAAGACCTCGCCGATGCCTATTTCCAGAAGGACGGAAAGATCGATGAGAACAGAGATGCTGCGGGTGAGTACTTCTCTTCTCTCTCTCCGGCCGTTGTTCAAGTTAATTACGGAAACCTTGTATACGAAAAAAAAGACGATGACATTTATCTCATCAACACGGTCGGAGCTACCACGACAAAGCTGAAGTTGGCCAATCTTCGTGACCAGGATATTGTTTCGAGCACACCTGACGGCGGGTTCAAGATCGATGGGTATAATGTCAAGGGCATGGAAACAATCGAGGTGAAGACGCACACAAGCCCTAAAGATATCTCTCTCACGGTCAACGATCTCCTTGAATTAGACCTCTCTGGTATGGATAAGACAAGTACCCTCTCTTACAGCAACAACCAGTATACCCTTCCAAAAGGAGTGCAGCTCAACCAGAAGGGGGAGTATGTGGTGGAGGTAACGAGCGGTCCAGTCGTGTATGAAGGAGGAGGTTCTGAGGGTCGTTTCTTAGGAAGTGCGAGTAATCCAACACTCAAGGTAACCGATGCAGACAGATCAACCAAAGTAACCCTTTGGAAAGGGAGCGAAGTTACGGTAAGCAAGAAAGATGACACCTTGACCCTCAAAGGAGAAAACAATGCTGACTTCTACAGGGATGAAACCTTTACTATACATAGAGGGGATATGCCTGATGAAACCCACACTGTTTCTCAGTTAATCACCGGTTCTCAGGTTAGTCTCAAGATTGACAAGCAGGGGTTTATGCAATCAGTTAATCTTCTTAAGAAAGGATATTTTTATGCATACGAGCCTGAAGTTGGCAAAAACCCTGAACTTGAGGTAAAGATTCAATCCCGCCCTGATGACGATGCATCAACCTTGATTTTGTTCAATAACAAAGAGCACTTCTTCAAGAAAACAGAGAACGGTCTGGAGATAAATGATAAAATGAAAACCTCCTTTGATACCGTGTTCATAGACTATTATCCTGGTGCCACGACCATCTCTTTTTCCGGCAAGGTCGGCGACATAACCGTTGATAATCTGCATGTCAGCTCAGAGGATGATGTCAATCTTGGGCATATCACTTCTAAGGATCATGCTGTTGTGTTGCAGCCAGATAAAAGACTCCAGATGAGATTACCCGGCACCCAGGTCGCCACCATCTCTTTCGGCAAACTTGATGTGCCTGTTCTTGTTGGTGCAGACGACAAGTCTTATAAATATCTAATAGACAAAAAGAATCTTCACCAAGAGGAAGATAAAGTCATTGGGAGCTTTATCCTGAACAATCAAGATGGGACGACAAAATTCTCTGGAACGACGGATACAAAAGTATCTGACGCTCTGATGCTGATTACCGATAATCAGGATACTGAAAATCCGAAAGAATACACGGTAGACCTCAAAGGAACTGTGACTCTTTCTAAGATCGTGACGAAGAACGAAAAACTTCAAAAGAAGGATAAACAGAGTAACGACGAGTCCACGAATAACGCTAATGGCGGCGGCGGATCCCAAAATAATAATGACGGACAAAACAGCGAGGGCGATAAAAAGATCGTTCTGAACGATAAAGAAAAGATCTATAAGCTGACTTGACTTTTGAAAACAAAAAGCTGACCACTGTTGATAAGGATAACGATGGTGATGTCCACAAGATCCAGAAGGGCCTGAAAACGTTGGGTTTGGATCCCGGCAACATCGACGGAAAGTACGGCTCCAGGACAGAGGCCGCTGTCCTTGCCTTCAAGATCCTCTACAATCAAGAACATAAAGGCAAACCAATTACTGTCAATGGCATTGTCGATACAGACACCATTACGGCGATGAACGAATATCTCACTGATACAAAAAAGCTTAATAAAATAAATAATGACCTGAAAACGAGAAGTTTTACTGATGCGATCATCAAATCATACGCAAAGAAATTCACAAAAAAAGACAATTCCAATTCCAAGGATATCACAGCCGGGAATACCCTCCTGGCCCAGGTGCTGAACATCAAAAAATCAAAGTCTCCCAATAATCCTGTCACAAGTAGACAGAAAGAAAAAGAAATAACTGATTTGGAAAAGAAGATTGCGGATCTTGGAACTCTGCACCTGGGTATTTCTAGTTTAAGTAAGCTGGAAGAGTATAAGAAAACATTAGCTGACTTGAAAATAACTGATTTGGAAAAGAAGATTGCGGATCTTGGAACTCTGCACCTGGGTATTTCAAATGCTGATAGTTTAAGTAAGCTGGAAGAGTATAAGAAAAAATTAGCTGATTTAAAGAAAAGGAAAAGTGGTGTGAAATCGATTGATAACTTTCTCAATAAATTGACCGTTCTTGACTCTGAAGTTCTTGCGTCTATTGAACAGAGCCAACAACCGCCCGCCATCAAATCAGGCTTTACGGATGTTCAGGATTTCAAGAAAAAGATATCTGCGCTGGTAGCTGCCCAGAGGGTTTCTCGGGCTGCTAAGGTAAAGAAACTCACAGATTCGATTAAAGAATTGGCAGAAGACCCCGAAAATCCGTTTACTTTGGAAGGGAATCCGTTGGATCTTCCTACTGAACATGATAAATTGGTTATGAAGCTTAATGAAATGCAAAAGGACTCTGATGATATTTCAAAAGTAACAGCCTATCTTGAAGTTTATGATAAGTTGCCTGATAATCCGAAAGATGCCACTGCTAAAGAGAAGAAAAAAGTTGAGAAAGCATACGATGCTATCAGTAAAAAGACCGCTTATGTCCATCTACTGCAGGCGAACTATCAAAACCAGTATGTCCAGCGTTTGGATGGGGCCATAGATGAATTGAAAGACGCAGGAGATGCCGTAGTGTCAGCTGATGATAAGATTGCTGTGTTCAACGCCGCATCGCTCTTCTACAAAAACAGCGATGATGCTTCAACACAGGACAACCTGGTCAAGTTTGCAGCAGACTTCATCGGGGAAAATAAACTGAAGATCACCGATATTCTTGGTTCCGATAAAGACTCAGCCTTTGCAATTGCGGTCAATAAGCAGATTGAAGAAGATAAAAAATGGACATCGCCGATTTGATCCTGCACCCCCTTGCCTTCTCTCACACCTGCTCAAAGAGTTGTATTGCCTTCTCTTTCCCGATCGTTAAGATAAAGCCCGCCAGCTTCGGTCCCTTCTCCTTGTTGATCAGCACCCGGTATGCTGCCGTATAGAAATCCC
>JAADFO010000001.1 GCA_013152815.1 Nanobdellati archaeon | reverse complement strand
GCTGTGCCATGGTGAAAGCTAATGGTGAAAGCAATAAAAGATTATGTGTTCTCAGAGCATCATTCTGTTTTATTCTGTCGCATCCTGTCCCCGATCTATTTATAAACTTTAAGAAACATTTATAAATGAGTAGTAATTATTTCACTTCTTACCGGTGGTTACAGTATGCAAAAAACCAAGATATCCGTGGCGCTGGAAGAAGCTACAATCCTCAGGATGATGGCACATCGCCACCCACATAAGAGCCGTAGCCAGCTTGCAGAAGAGGCTGCAGAAGCATTTCTCGAGGCCCTGAAGGACACCTGATGAAACTGAAGCAGAGCATCTCTGTCGAGGGGGGCGTTCTGCGGGAGATCAAAGAGCTTGTACGGAAAGGCGAATTCAGGAGCACCTCTCAATTCTTCGAGCAAGCAATCAAACGATACCTAGAGGTGATGCCGTATGGCTGATCCTCAGCAAAAGACCATCGATGATGTGGCCGAGAAAGAGGCCAAGAAACTGCCGAAGAAGGAGTTCCCTCCTCAGCACAGCAAGCCGAGAGAGATCTCTGATGCCCTGGCATCCCAGGCTTTCTCCCAGACACCGGATGATCTTGAAGCCAAGACCGAGACGATGTGGCAGACTGTCAAGTCTTTCAACGCATGGGACTGGGTGAAGATAGCAGGTATCAATCTTGGCGGCGCCATCCTGGGAGGAGGCATCCTGAACCTAGCTGCGACGACCGGCTCGTATCTTGTTGCCCATTATTTCGCTAAACGAAAGGAAGGCTTCACTAGGAAAGGGGTCAAAGGAGACCTCTATATGGGTGGATTGGTCACTGCAGTGTTCTATAATTTCCTCGAGTATCTCCATAGGATAGAGAACCCCTTCCTCCGTTGGGGTGCTTATCTTGGCATCTCGATACCGATCTTCAACATAGGTTTCATCACGACCAAGTATTTCATCGACAACTACAATCCGAAGCGGCTCATCAAGGGATTGTTCAATGGCGAGACTTACAAGATGCCATTCAAGGTCTTTGGCCATCTTGCTAAGACCTTCTTCCCTGCATTGAAGGCAGTCTACAAATGGTTCGCCCTGCCCATGTTCCCGGTCCTCAACTACCTGCCCCTGCAGTACAACATGCCTGCCTTGGCAGTCAACCGTGTCGGTTATCGGTATCTCCTCGAGAAGCATTCTGGAGAGACCGCGATCCAGGACGGGCCGAAGAAGGAGGTGAGGCCACATGGCTGAGCCTCCTGATAAGAACATCGACGATGTAGCCGAGCAGGAAGCACAGAAGCTCGGGCAGCTGAAAAAACAAGAACAGCGACAGCAAGCGCAAAAGAAAAAGCTGCAGGAACAAGATACAAGACTGAAGACGCAAGAGGCTGAACTTTCAGATCTCGTCGGACCGAAAGAACAACCCGGGGGCGGCCTCGAGGGGAAGACACAGGGATTCTTCGAGACCTTAAGGAGTTTCTCTTTTTGGGACTGGATTAAAGTTGGCGCTGTGAATACCGTCGGCGCATTACTGGGCGGAGGCATCATCAACCTCGCTTCCACGACGCTGTCCTATGTCGCTGCCCATTACCTGAGCAATCGGAAGAAAGGATTTGAGAAAAAATCCTTGATAAAAGAAATGTATCTGGGAGCCGCCATGACTCCTGCCCTCAATTTCATGTACAGCACGCTCCATACCATAGCAAATCCCTTCCTGCGATATGGTGGATGGCTCCTGGGAGGCGTTCCTGTCGTGAACAGTTACTTCTTAGGGGCCCAATACATCATAAAAGAATACTCTCCACTGAAACTCGTTAAGGGGCTGTTCACCGGCGAGACCTATAAGCTGCCGTTCAAAACAGCAGATTACATCGGAAAGAATCTTTGGTCGGTTTCAAGAGCGCTTCTCAAGTATTTAGCAGTGCCGTTCTACTTCGTCCTCAACTACACTCCGTTAGCGTGGAACGTTCCTGTGAGCGCCATAGGCCGTGTTGCCCTGAGATATGTATTGCAGAAAGGCCTCGACACGAACAAGGCAAACTACAAAAAGGACACTTCACCTACTCCGAATCATGGAACCGGAAATGGTCGATGAGGTCTTCCTCAGCATAGGAACAGAGGGTCCTGACCCTGCAGATGAACCAGAACCGCTTGAAGGATACCACAGCAGGAGGATCGCAGACCTCGCCTTCCTGCCCATCCCTCTGCCGGCCGCCCAAGGACCTGCAGGTGCCCGGGAATCCGCGGTCTGCTACATCGACGGCGGCCAGACCGAACTCATCAGGTCTCCGTCCTACCTGTTCTCGTTCTTCAGGATCAAGGCCGTCATGATGCGGCAAGGCATCTTGGTCAGGCAGCTGACCCAGACATTCTTTGCACTCTTCAGAAGCAGGGAGCAGGTCAGCATCTTTCCAGAACAGGGAACAACGGCAATGCCCTCACCCCCTTCCCTTGACCGTTCACTCCCCTTTGAAGAACAGCCAGGACTATTGAGGAGGATTGCAGAGATCAGCATGGCCCAGCGATGCCTCGACGTGCTGGAGAAGGAGGACCTGGTCTGCCTCGACGGCGACCTCCAATCACAGCATCCGCAGGAGAAGGAGCGCCTGGAAAAGCTGTTCGATGCCGCCCAGAAGAAAGGCGTGGCCGTTGCAGGGCTGGGGAAGACCTGTTCGCTCATCACGAAGAAGGGCATCCCGTTGCTCCAGGCCATCTCCGGGCGAGCAGGAATGTCTTCAGGGTATGTGGAAGATGCCCTCCTGCCGGAAGAAGGGAAGCCGCAGATCATCTTCGCGAGGCTCAACAGGCATGCGAAGCACCTGTTCCGCATCGACCTCTGGACAGCAAGGTCCTGCATCCCTGAAGTGATGGGACGTCTCTCCTGGGATGCCCAGGATGCTGCCTTTCCAGGCTACCCCTATGGATTGCAGCTGGCAGACCGTCTTGCCAGGGTGAGCGAACGGGAGAAGACCTTCCTGACCACCCAGCTCCAAAGCCTTGCCGGAAAACGATGGACCGACATAGAAGCAGGCATCAACAGCCTCAATGCCCATGACATACTTGATTCCATGGGCTGAACGAGACTGAACGAGACTGAACGAGAGGCTGGCCGGGATCGTCTCTTTTCCTTGAAGAAGACCGCTGAAGAAGCCCTTTTTGCCTTTTCGGGCTCCGAAACATTTAAATAGGACGGCCATCAATGTTCTCTATGCGGTTATCATTGCCCTATCGTAAAAATCATCAAGAGGGAGGCCACTATGGGACTTTTTTCAAAGATCAAGGATTCTTTTGCAGGCGAGACCATCAAGGATGAAGAGCATGAAGACGAGTATGTCGAGCTCGACACCCAAAGCCATGACGACATCCAGAGCAAGATCGTCATCAGGACCTATACCATCGAGGATTTCTCTGACATCAAGAACATCCTGGATGCCCTGCGCGCAGGAAATACCGTCGCGCTCATCAACATCAAGCCGCTGAAAGAGAAGGACCTGGTCGAACTCAAGCGGGCGGTGAACAAGCTCAAGAAGACCACCGACGCCATAGAAGGGGACATCGCAGGGTTCGGTGACGACTGGCTGGTCGCAGCGCCGAGCTTTGCCAAGATCCACCGGAGCAATGAGCTGGCAGCCGTCGATGCCGAATAGCTGAGAAAGATCCGCGTCCATAATCAATAATCACGTTGTGACGTTGTGCATCAGACGTATCTGAAAAAAGAGAGGGGGTGTTTATAGTATGGTATCCTATCGGGAAGCCTTCAGGCGACCATTTTCTGACGTGAAGAACTTTGTCATCGGTATTGTCTTGGGCATGGTGCCCATCGTCAATTTCCTGGTGCTCGGCTATACCCTGCGATGCGCAAGGACAGCCATGAAAAGCGAGTTCAAGCTTCCTGAATGGGAAGACTGGGGAAAGCTCTTCATCAACGGGCTGCTCTATCTGCTCATCGTCATCATCTATTTCCTGCCGGTCTTCGCCGTCGCAGCCATCTTCCTCGGCTCGGATTTTTTCATCGCGGTAAGCGGAGAGACACCATCCATGATGGGAGGAAGCATAGGGTTCGGCATGGTCCTGACTGCGCTGGTGTTCCTCCTGACCATCTACCTGTTCCCTGCTGCCCTGGTGCGCTTCGCCGGACGTGAGAACTTCACCGACGCCTTTACCTGCAGGGTCATCTTTGCGAAGGCCTTCAGTGCGGAATACTTCAAGGTCTGGGCGGTCATGATGCTCTACTATTCGGTCCTGTGGATGGTGTTCGGCAGGCTGAGCTTCATAGGGACCGGCATCACCGGTTTCATCAGCGGCGTGACGACCCTGACAGCCCTGGGCGAGATCTTTCCGAAGCTCTAGGCAAAAGAAAGCAGGTAAAACCATTTAAACCCTTTTTCTTTCCTTTTTTTTATGCATCTCCACTGGTTGAGGATCGAGAACATCCGCAGCTATGCTTCTGCCCGGATAGATTTCCCTGACGGATCGCTCCTCCTGAGCGGTGATATAGGCGCAGGGAAGAGCACCATCCTCATGGCCATCGAACTTGCCCTCTTCGGCATCAGGGGATCAAGCCTCACCTATGCAGCCCTTCTGAGGAACGGCACAGAGAGGGGAAGCGTCGAGCTCTGTCTCACCATCAAGGACAAGGAGATCATCATCAAACGTTCCCTCAGGAGGACCAGGGACAGCATCAAACAGGACGCGGGGTACATCCAGGTCGACAACAGGAAGAAGGAAGGGACGCCTGAGGAACTCCGGGCCTGGCTCCTCCAGGAGATGGGCTATCCGGTGGAGGCCAAGGACAAAGCGATCTCACTGGTCTACCGCTACTCTGTCTATACGCCGCAGGAGGCCATGAAACAGATACTCCTCGATGCGCCTGATACAAGGCTCGAGACCCTGCGCAAGATCCTGCAGATCGACCGCTATTCGCTGATGAAGGAAAATGCTGAACGCTATGTCAAAGGGCTCCGGAACAGCATACAGGAGCTCAGCGGAAAGGTGGCAGATCTGGACGAGAAGAAGGCCCAGCTCAAGGATATCAGTGAGCGCGTGGCCGACCAGAAGAGCGAACGGGAAGCGCTGCAGGAGCAGATAGCCGTCATCAAGAAGAGGAAAGAGCTCCTCGATGCACAGGTGAAAGCTGCCGAAGCAGAGCAGGAACGCATGAGGAAACAGGTGGAGCAGCGCACCATCCTGATCTCAAAGCGCCAGTTCCTGACCGAACAGCTTGACAGGACATCGCAGAAGATCATGCAGGGAAAGGCCCAGGTCAAGGCCCTGGAAGCAAAGATCAAGGCAGTGTCCCAAGAGACAGGAAAGACGAGGGAAGCTGAGGCCATCCGGAAGGACATCAAGGATGCTGAACAAAGCATCGTGGAACAGGAGACCGGGATCAGGATCATGACCGAACGCCTGCACAACCTGCAGGAGAACGCGATCCGGCTGAAGAAAGAAGCGCAGAGCATCGAGGAGATCAGGAAGAAGACAGCCCTGGACAGGGAGGCTCTCAGACTGCTTGAGACGACGGTGGCGAAGCGGGCAGCCCTGGAAAGGAAGCAGAAGAACAACCGGCAGGAGCTGGAGACGCTGGCGAAGCAGCTCGGCCAGGAGAAAGCGACCCAGGACCAGAGCACCGGACTCATCGGCAAGATGAAGGCGCTCACCAGCTGTCCACTCTGCCTTCAGGAAGTTCCCCATGAGCATCGGGCAAGGATCATCACCGGTCAGCAGGCCATCGTCGACCAGAAGAAAGGAAGGATAGCAGACCTGCAGAGGGAACAGGAAAAGCTCCAGAACGAGGCAGAGCAGATAGCAGCAGCGCTCCAGAAGGCGGCAGAGAGCGAGAGGCAGAAAGGGATGCTCACCACAAGGATACAGGGACTGGAGGAAGCGAGGGCGAAGGCAGAGGAAGCGAGGGACCGACAGAAAAGGAACCTGGCAGAACAGGAGAAGGCGAAGGCAGGATTGGCCGGGCTGCGGAAGAAGGACAACACCCTGGAGAAGGAGAGGGTAAGGCAGCTGGAGGCTGAGCTGCGGCAGTCGCTCGAGGACGAGAAGAGAAAAGCTGAACAGCGACAGTTCGAGACCTTCCTCATGGACAAGAAAGAGGAGCTTAGCCAGCTCCTTGAGCAGAAGGAGAAGGATGAGCAGGAAGAGCGACGTATGAAAGAGACGCTGGAACAGACCGAGGCGGTGGTGGAACAGGCCCGGACCCAGGACCGACGGGTGAGGGAAACGAAAGAGACCAGGGAGAATGTCAAGAAGGAACTTACCGACCGGCAGATCAGGTCGGCGGGCATGGAGGCATCCATCAGGGCGGCAGAAGAACAATACCATGTCCTTTCGGCAGAGGTGAAGATCAAGGAGCAGGAGAAGCAGATGCTCACGTCCCAGAAGGGGATCCATCATTGGCTGAAAGGGTTCTTCATCGACCTGCTCTCCACCATCGAGCGTCAGGTGCTTCTTTCCATCCATGCAGAATTCTCAGAGCTCTTCACCGAGTGGTTCTCCCTGCTGGTGGACGACGAAGCGCTGCTTGTCAGGCTGGACGACACGTTCTCGCCGGTGGTCGAGCAGAACGGCTACGAGATAGACTTCGAGCATCTTTCAGGCGGAGAGAAGACCGCCCTGTCCTTGGCATATCGGCTCTCGCTCAACAAGGTCATCAACGATTTCATCTCTCAGATAGAGACCAAAGACCTCATCATCCTCGACGAGCCCACCGACGGGTTCTCCACGGGCCAGCTGGACAAGATCAGGGACGTCCTGGACCAGCTGCCGAACAGGCAGATCATCATCGTCTCCCATGAACCCAAGATCGAGACCTTTGTCGACCATGTGCTCCGTATCGAGAAACAGGACCATCTCTCCAGGATCAGCTCCTAGTGCGAGAGGAGCGCGGTCTTCTGAGGAAGTGGTCATAGCCTTCTCTGTCCATGACTGTCCTCGCGTCTTCCTGCCCTGGCCATCCCTGGACCGAGATGCGTCTTTCCCTGGTCGTCCGGCCGATGATGGTGGATCGCACCTTCAGCCGCCTGAGGTCCTTTTTCCTGATGGTGAAGAGCAGTTCCAGCTCATCGCCGCCGAAAAGCGCCAGCCGACGAGGATCATCGTCCACCAGCTTGGTGAGCGGATGGAGCGGAAGCGTGGCAGCATCGATGAGAAAACCGACCCCTGAAGCGTCCATGAGCCGGTGGAGCTCTCCGACGAGACCGTCGCTGATGTCGATCAACGACGTGGCGAAGCGGGCGATGGCCCTTCCTTCCTGCAGACGTGCACGCGGCCGGAGGAAAGGCCCTGCCTTATCCGCATCCTTGTCCATATCCCCTGACGAGCAGAGCATGAGGCCGGCCTGACCTTTCCCGAGCTTTCCGGTGACACAGACCAGTTCATCAGGCCCTGCACCGGAACGGAGACAGAGCCGGTCTCTCTCCACCCTGCCGAGCAGGGTGATGCTGATGCTAAGCTCTTTCCCTCTGCTGATGTTGCCGCCCACCAGGTCGATGCGGTAATGCCTGCATCTTCTCCTGATGCCCCGGTAGATCCTCTCGACGAAGAGCGGATCAGTAGATGCCGGAAGGATGAGCGAGACCAGGGCTGCGGTCGGCAGGCCGCCCATGGCAGCGATGTCAGAGACATTGACTTCGACGGCTTTCCTGCCGATCTGTTCTGGAGAGGACCAGTCCCTGCGGAAATGGACGTTCTCCACAAGAGCGTCGGTCGTCAGGAGGAGATGTGACTTCTTATCATGGCGGAGGACCGCGGCATCGTCACCTATGCCCTGGAGCACCTGTCTGCTGTTCTTCACCTGTCTCCTGATCCTGCGGATGAGCTCAAATTCTCCGATATCCTGAAGATCCATAGAAAAGACAGAGAAGCTCATGGTATTTAATGCTTACCGCGGCCCTGCAGCAGACGGCCAGCCACGGCCAGCAGAGGATTTAAATATCTGGCAGATATCCATACAAGCATGAGAATCTTCGACTATCGGTGGTATCTCGTCCTGGGAGCAGCCATCCTGCTCATGATCGTCGGCCTGTTCCTCGGTAAAGGCGAAGGAGCGATACGCTATATCCCCAGCGTCAGCATGATAACCCTGCTCATGCTCAGCCCGCTGATGATAGGCATCAGTGTGCTCTATCTCATCAGGGAGAAGGAGGGCAAATCGCTCTTTGCAGCAGGCCTCCTGCTGGGCATCCTGGGCCTGCTCTTCCCGTTGGGTGTGCTGGCAAGCTATTCTGCAGCAATCCCCTGACGCATCCTCTGACACCCTGACACAGCAGGGAAATCAGGGAAGAGACGGTCAAAGAAACGACGGTCAAAGAAGAGGCGGATAAAGCATCATCGGTGAAACCCCAGGTCTGCAGGATTCTGCTCCCCTCGTATCTTCACAAGCCTGCCGCCCTGCTTCTCAAACGCTTCCCGCAGCTGTTTGACCGCGAAGGCGAGCTTTCTGGTCTCTGAGTCGACGCTCTCCTTGATATGGCCCTTTGACCAGTAACGCAGGACAAGATCAGAATCACCATGGATCTTCTGGATATGCTCCTGGAGCGCGATCTTCAGGGCTAGGAAGCAGGCGAACAATTCCCCGTGATTGTTGGTCCTGCCAGGAAGAGGATATTTGCCGAAGGCGTTGAGCTTCTGCTCGTCCATGATGAGCGGCAGGAGGTTTCTTCCTGCTTCGTCGGTCACAGAGACCTCGACACCCTGTCCTCTTCCGGTCCCTGCATCGAAGTAGATCCCCTTCTCAAGCTCAACAGGATCCTTCTCGTAGGGGGCGCCCTGGTCAAGCCATCTCTGGGCATCTTCCCTGTTCTTGAAGGAACGGTAGCGGGCCTTCTTCCCGCTCACCAAAGCTTCACAAGCCTTCCAGGAGTCCACGATTCCCTGCTGACCGTCTTCAAGAGCATAGGCATAGCATTTCGAAGCCATCTTTTCAAAGCCATCTTGAAAAAAAAGTGGGGCTACCGCGATTTGAACACGGGTCGCCAGCTGTCCGCGTCACCGTCGGCTCCTGATGGAGCCACCTCGGCGAACCCCGAGCTGGAATGATAGATGCTCCAGTGAACCCAGAACATTACCAGGTTAGCGACTGGCCAAGCTACACTATAGCCCCGAATATGGCCAGGGCGGTGACTTTCTGCTTATAAATGTTGTCCTTCAAAAGCTTTAAGAAGCATTACCTGATACTGAGTAGGATGCCGCACCTCGATTATCTCCTCCTGCTGGCCAGGAAAGGCTGCCTCGGACGATCCTGCCTGCTCTCGACAGGAACTTTAGCAAAAGACCTTTCCAGCTCCCAGCAGACTGTCTCCAGGACACTCATCCAGCTTGAGGACGCAGGATTCATCGAACGCCAGCCAAGCTACCGCGGAGTCAAGGTCAGGATCACCCGGAAGGGAAACGACCTGCTCGCCACGATCCACCGGGACCTGCTGAGCATCTTCGAACAGCCGACGAGGATTACGGGCAGGATACGAGACGGCCTAGGCGAAGGAGCATGGTACATCAGGAAATATGCCAAACAGTTCAAAAAACTTCTTGGCTATGCTCCTTTCTTCGGGACCCTGAACCTCTCGGTCGACGAAGGGCAGTTCCAGAAGTTCATCGCATCGAAGAGGAAGCGAAGCATCCCTGAGTTCAGGCAGGGGGGCCGCATCTACGGCGCTGTCGACGTCTATGAAGCGACCCTGCGCATCAGGGGAGAAGAAGAACCCTGCGGAATCCTCGGCATCGAACGGACGAGACATCCGGCAGGTGTCATCGAAGTGATAGCCGAGAAGCACATCAGGACAGCCTATGACCTCAAGGAAGACGACACCCTAGAGCTCATCTAAGGGTGCGGGTATGTGCTGGAGCTTTCTTGCCGAGACATGGGTGTAGATCTGTGTCGTCCGGACATCGCTGTGGCCGAGCAAGTTTTGGATGGTCCGGAGATCGGTCCCCTGTTCCAGCAGGTGGGTCGCGAAGCTGTGCCTGAGCATATGCGGCGTGACATGAAAAGGGATGCCTGCCCGTAGACCTGCATCTGCGACTGCCTGCTGTATGCTGCGATAGCTGTATCCTTCGTTCCTTCCCTTGAGCAACAAACCCTTTCCGAATGCAGGAAGCTTATCGAGGGTCGTCTTTGCGATGATGGTCACTCTATCCTTCTTTCCCTTGCCCTGCCTGACATGGATGAGCCTCCTTTCAGTATCGATGTCCTCTTGCCTGAGGGTGATGAGCTCGCTCAGCCGCAGACCGCTGCCGTAGAACAGTTCCAGCATGAGCCCGTGTTTCGGGTTGGTTGTCAACCTGACCATCTGCCTGAGCTGTTCCCTGGTAAGTACCCTCGGCAGACGTTTCGGCTTCTTCGGCAGAGGGATCTTCTCTGTCTGCGTCCCCAGGACATGCAACGCCAGGAAGTCTATGGCTGCGCTGGCAACCCGTACGGTCGAAGATGCCTGGCCTCTGTCAAGGAGAAAGAGCAGATAGTCCTTCTTCCTGGAAAGCCTGATACCATCGGCAAACGCCAGGAAATCAGTAACATGATAGCGATAGGATCTCATGGTCTTCTCGCTGCAGCCTCTGAGCCTGAGTTCCTGCTCCATCCGTTCCAGGAGATACTCCCGAAAAGGTTTCTTGGACGTGTCCATAAGAAGGACAACCAAGAGAGTCTTCATATTGTTTCTTCACAAAATCCCGCAACCCTGCCGGCCTGACCGGATTAAATGAAAACTAGATCATTTAATTGGTGTTTTCAACGCAATAATGCTCGACTCTTTTCATTGGAATACTTTTTAGTTACTCTCGCCAAGCAAGGTGTCTCGGTTCGACAAAGAGTCTGCGCCTTACTACCCTCCCCCAACGTTGTTGGGGTCGGTGCGTGAAACAGCGATTTTACGGTTCCAGAGATTGGGCCCCTACTCTAAAGGTCTCCGTCCCAATCTCTTCCACGCAAATTCCCTCCCTCTGGTCGGGAACTTCGTAAAATCGCGATGTTAGTTGCAATATTACTCGGCGAACTTTTAATCAATCTAAAGTTATCAAAGAATTTTTAAAGATAGACTTCCATTATAAAATTATGACTGTATGTTTCAATAACTTTCGATGGAGCCCATTTGAATGTCTAACGAGAGATCAAGCATGGTATGATTATGCTTTCCTTAGTGGAATAATCCTAGTCATATTTTTAGTCTTATTAGCAATTTGGTATGTCTATCTGCGAAAGTAGAAGTTCGCCTGCGTCATACTGTCCTCCCTACGCTTGCGCTCCGGTCGTCGCTCGCACTGCGTGCTCGCCAACTAACAGCAGTTTTGCGGTTCGGCCTTGCAGGCCTCTCCCAAATCCTTCGCTATGCTCAGGACTTCGCAAAAAACCGTTGCACTATCCCTCGGTCTCCGCTTCGCTCCGACGAATATAACAGGAATTTAACGGTTCGCTCGTTGCACTTCGCT